>NZ_JAIUIL010000013.1:0-177500 GCF_020165595.1 Mesorhizobium sp. BR-1-1-10
GCGGGGGGCGCCTGCGGCGCCCGACAGCTGGAACCAGGGATTGGGATTGCGCGGCTTGAAGAAGCCGGGCTGGCCCATCGTCATCGTCATCAACGACGAGGTCTGGTTGCGGATATCGCGGTAGATGTCGCCTTCGGGCGTATAGGACCAGATCTTGCGGCCGGAAATCGTCTGCCAGAACTGTTCCAGCCGCTGCAGCCGGCGGCTCGGCTCGTTGCCTGCGATGATCGCGGCATTGATGGCGCCGATGGAGACGCCGGATAGCCAGGTCGGCTCGCAGCCGGCATCGGCCAGCGCCTGATAGACCCCGGCCTGATAGGCGCCGAGCGCGCCGCCGCCCTGAAAGACCAGCGCGATACGGTCATACTGCGCCGTGATTTCCTCGATGGTGGCGACGGCTGCCTTGTTGCGGTTACGATCAAGCACTGACTTTCTCCAGCTGGGTTGCGCTGGCAGCGGATCGGCTGTGGTCAGCGAGGTAATCATGCACGACTTCGCCCAGGCCGAGCGTCAGATCGGCCTTGAAGTGAACCGCCGACACGATGTCGAGCACGGGCAGCTTCGCCACGTCGGCCATGACATGGGGCCGCAGATCGAGCGCGGCGGGCGCCGTCCAGGCTTCCTTCAGCGTGATATCGGTGAGGTAGTAGCGGACCAGCTCGCAGATGCGCGGCGTGCCGTCGACATGGGGGATGATCTTGATGAGGAAATTGGGGGCGGCGAGCGAGGCGAGCACCTGGTCATGATCGGCCTCACGATGCTTGTAGCCCATCGTGCCGGTGGCGCACAGAACCCTGCCATAGTGCAGCGTGCCGACGATTACCTCGCCTTCATGGACGATCTTGGGATTGGCGAGTTTCTTTGGAAACCCCCACAACTCGCGGCCGCCGGCGATCGGCGCGTCATCGTCGAGATACATCGAATGGACGTAGCCGCCATGCTGGCCCTTGTAGCGCACCGGGATGACCTGGCCGGTCTCGGTGTAGTCGCCGAAGCCGGTGGAGTCCGGCATGCGGATGAATTCGTACTTGACCAGCGGCTCGTCGATTTCAAGCGGCGCCGGCACGACGGCCTCGAGCGCCTCGCGTGTCGTGCGATAGGTGATGATGATGTATTCGCGGTCGAAGAAGCGATAGGGCCCTGGCGGGAACGAGGGATTGGTGAGCGGCATCGCATAGGCGCGCTTCACGACATCGGCGATTTCCATGCTGGTGCCCCAAGGTTCTGTCGGACGAATTCGTTCAGGAAGGATCGCGCGAATGCGCAACGATTATGTTGCACGGCACCATGACAGTGCCGTGTCAGCCTAACGACCAGGTTTCCGAACCGGGCGAGGACAAGCAGGCGTTGTCGTCTGGCTGTAATCGCATCGACACATGGCTCTGCCATTGTCATGCTGCGACGCACAATTATATCGTCATGTTCCCTCCCACCTCGCGCGAGATCTCCCATGGGTTCCCTGTCTTCGAAGAATGCCCTCGTCACCGGCTCGACCAGCGGTATCGGCCTGGCAATCGCCCGCGCCTTTGCCGCCGAGGGCACCAACGTCACCATCAACGGTCTTGGCGATGCTGCCGCCATCGAGCGGGAGCGCGCCGGCATCGAGAAGGATTTCGGCGTCAAGTGCCGCTATTCCGATGCCAACATGATGGATGGCGCCGCGGTCACAGCCATGATCCATGACGCGGAAGAGGCGCTCGGCAGCCTCGACATACTGGTCAACAATGCCGGCATCCAGCATGTGGCGCCGATCGAGGAGTTTCCCGACGACAAATGGGAAGCCATCATCCGCATCAACCTTTTGGCCGCCTTCTACGCCATCAAGGCGGTGGTGCCCGGCATGAAGGCACGCAAATGGGGCCGCATCGTCAACACGGCTTCCGCGCACGCGCTGGTCGCCTCGCCGTTCAAGTCGGCCTATGTCTCGGCCAAGCACGGCATATCAGGCCTGACCAAGACGGTGGCGCTGGAAGTCGCGCAGGACGGCATCACCGTGAACGCGATCGCGCCCGGCTATGTCTGGACGCCGCTGGTCGAAAAGCAGATCCCCGACACGATGAAGGCGCGCGGCATGACCGAGGAACAGGTCAAGCACGACGTGCTGCTGGCGGCGCAGCCGACCAAGGAATTCGTTACTGTCGAAGAGCTTGCGGCACTGGCATTGTTCCTGTGCTCGGATGCGGCCAGGCAGATCACCGGCACGACGTTACCGATGGATGGCGGCTGGACGGCACAGTAAATTGGTCGAAACATGCCGCCTTCAGGGCCAACGCCAGGGCGCCGGCGGGAAGGCAGTGCGCGGCCCATGAAAATCATCCAGCTCTCCGATCCGCATCTGATGGCGCTCGGTGGTTATCTCTACGGTTCGGATCCGCTCGCGCGGCTGGAAGCCTGCCTGGCGGATATCGGCAGGAACCATGCCGATGCCGACCTGGTGGTGATATCAGGCGACCTGAGCAATGATGGCGAGCGCGCCGCCTATGCGGCGTTGCGAGAGGCGCTGGCGCGGTTCGTGCCGCCTTGCCGGCTGATGCTCGGCAACCACGACGACAGGGCGCTTTTTCTCGAAATGTTCCCGGAAGCGCCGGCCGAGCGCGGGTTTGTCCAGAGCGTTTTCGATGGCGGCGATGGCCGCCTGATCCTGCTCGACACGCTGGACAGCGGACATGTCGAGGGCAGGCTGTGCGCGGCCCGTCTCGACTGGCTGGACGAGAAGCTGCACGAAGCGCGCGACAGGCCGGTCTTCCTCTTCATGCACCACCCGCCGTTCCGCATTCACATGCCGGTGCTCGACGAGGTCAGGCTCGCCGACGCCGATGCCTTCCATGACAATCTCCGGCGCCACGGCAATGTCGGCCACATCTTTGCCGGCCATGTCCACAGGCTGATCGCCGGCAGCTGGCGCGGCATACCGGTCAGCACGCTGCGCAGCACCAATCATCAGAGCGCCCTCGATTTTTCGGACAGCTGGCGGCTGGGCCACGAGCCGCCCGCCTATGCCGTCATCTTCATCGATGCGGATGGAGTGGTCGTCCATTTCCACGATTTTGAGACGGGCCGGCCCGAGCCGGTCAAGGATCCTTGACGAGGCGGCTTTCGCCGCCGCCAAGATGGGTCTCCCATACATAATCGGAGATCAGCCGCCGATACTGTGGGGTCATGACCAATTTTCTGTGCGAGGCGCCGCCGACGTGGAAAAAGGCGCCGCCCAGCATCCGATGGTCCGCTTCCATCCCATCAACATCGAGATCGGCTGCCGTCTTTTGCGCATCGGAAACATCGTTCTCGCCAAGTCCGCGATACAGCAGGCTCCAGTTTCCGCCGCCGGTGTCCATTCCGCTGACAAAACGCGGTGTGAAGTCCAGGTCCAGTCCTTGCACGGCGCTGAAGCGGAAGAAGCAGAACCCAGCCCACATGAACCAGGCCTCGGGGTCCGCTTGCGCTGGGCGCTTTGAGCCGTGGACGATTTTTCCCTCCATCGTCGCGGCGATGTCCACGGGGACGGTCGGAAAGCAGTCGTGATCCAGAAATCCGAAAAGCTCCGGCCGCAAAGGCCGAACGATGTTGTGGAAGATCCAGTTCATGGATATCCCGTGCGACCGGTTGGGATGGCTTTCCCGGTTCCGAGGCAAACCGAAATAAGCGGTTTTTCGCGCCCGGCAGATGTCCGCGATACGCACCCTTGCCGATCGATCGGATGAATTGTCGATGACCACCAGCGTCATCCCAGAGGAATACAATTGCCAGGCTCGGGTGAGCGCATCGATGACCCAGGGCGTGTTGAAGGCTATGACAAAGCAGAAGCGCCGGGAACCGGTTTGCAGCAGCTCCTCGGTGAATTTCAGGCCTTCGGCAACGCCGCGCCCGCGAAAATCACGCTCAATCAAGGCGTTGCGAAAAGCCTTGGCCTTTCTGACAGGCCAGTTGTGGTTCAGCAGATCAACAAGGCCCTTGGCCGGCTTCCAGCTCATTACAAACTTCGCCATTGCTCCAAATCGGATGCATGCTCCCATAAGGCGAAGCTCATCTTCCCACAACCCCGGCCTTGAACCGCGAATTTTTGCGACCACCGGCTTGTCGTACACGCATGCTGTATTTCAACCTGATCTGGTCGCGGGCGCTATCAATCGCGACATCGTAGCGCTAAAACGCCATCCGGGTTCTGCACGGGGTTGATATGTTGGTTGCGATCTTCCGCGCATTGCGCGCCATTCCCTTCGTTGCCGCCAGCATTGCCTTTGCCACGGGCGCCCGGGCGCAAGCGGTCGAATTCAAGACAATCACGATCAAGGTCGGCTATGGCCCCGGCGGGGGCTATGACCAGACATCGCGGCTGATCGCTCGCCACTTCGGCCGGTTCCTTCCCGGCAATCCGGATATAGTCGTCCAGAATGTGCCCGGGGGCGGCAGCCTGAAGCTCACCAAGATGGTGTTGCGCAGCGAGCCGGCCGACGGCAGCGTCATCGCTTCCGTCAGCGAAGCCATGTCATATGCGCCGGTGCTCGATCCCCAGAACGCCAATTTCGATCCGCTTGCCCTGCAATGGATTGGCTCGCTCGTCAACGAGCCGGCCTATTGCCTGACGGCCAAGAGTTCCGGCGTCGACACGATGGACAAGTTCCTGCAGTCCGATTTCCTGATTGGGGCGACCGGCAAGAGCAGCGTGACCTATATTTTCGCGGCGCTGGTCAAGAACGGCTTGAAGGCAAAGTTCAAGGTCGTCACCGGCTTTGAAGGCACGGCCGATATCGAACTGGCGATGCAGCGAGGCGAGATCGCCGGAATGTGCGGAGTCTCCAGTTACAACATCTCCGAAAACCGCGACGCGCTCAACCTCATTGGTACCTTCGGCCAAGGCATCGTTGCAGGCCAGGAGAAGTTCACTGCTAGGATCGACGACCCGAAGGTCCGTGAAGCGGCCGCGCTGATCGAGACGGCTTTGCAGTTCCATCATCCGTTGGTTGTCCCACCGGGCACGCCCAAGGAGACGGTCGAAGCGCTGCGCAAGGGATATATGGAGATGGTCAGGGATAAGGCGTTCCTGGCCGACATCGACAAGCTTAGCGAAATGACCGTCAACGCCACCAGCGGCGAAGACATAAGCCGGCTTGTCTCGGAGCAGTTGAAGGTGGATCCGGATGTGTTCGAGACCGCCAGAAATCTGGTGAAGTAGATTCCCGGCGAGGCTCAACGGTGGATCTGATACTCACCGCCGTCGTCGAGATGGCCCAGCCGTTTCGCATGCTGATGCTGGTGACCGGCGTTTTCGTCGGCCTCGTCGTCGGCGTTGTCCCGGGCATTGGCGGGCTGTTCGCGATGGCCCTGCTCATCCCGATGACCTACAACATGGACGCCTATGCCGCCTTCGCGCTCCTGCTCGGTATGGGATCGGTCAATACCACCTCCGATACGATCCCGGCCATCCTGTTTGGGGTTCCGGGCTCGGTCGGAGCGGCGGCGACGGTGCTCGACGGCCATGCCATGGCCAAGAAAGGCGAAGCCGCGCGCGCCTTCGGCGCCTCCTATTCCGCGTCGATGATTGGCGGCGTGTTTGGCGCTCTGGTGCTTGCCGCGGCTATTCCCATCATGCGACCGCTTGTTCTCTATCTAAAGACGCCGGACTTCTTCGCCATCTGCGCCTTCGGCCTCTCCATCGTCGCGATGCTGGCCGGGAGCCAGCCGCTGAAGGGGCTGGCCGCGGCAATGCTCGGCATGCTCGCCTCATTTGTCGGCATCGATAAGATCGCCGGCATCGACCGGTGGACCTTTGGTGAAATCTATCTCTGGGACGGTCTGCCGGTGGCCCTGGTGTTTCTCGGCCTGTTCGGCCTACCGGAGCTGGCTTCGCTCCTGTTGCGAGGTTCCATCCAGGGCAATGCGGAGCGACCGACTTATGCGGGCATGTGGCAAGGCATCAGGGACACGCTGCGGGAGTGGCCGCTGGTGCTGCGATGCAGCAGCATCGGTTCGCTGCTGGGCGCAGTTCCCGGTGTCGGCATCGCGGTGCTGGACTGGATCGCCTATGGCCATGCGTCACGGCGGCCTGGCTCGGGACCGAAATTCGGCGAAGGCAATGTCAGGGGCGTCATCGCGCCCGAGAGCGCCAACAATGCCAAGGAAGGCGGCTCGCTCATCCCGACCATCGCCTTCGGCGTGCCGGGTTCGGCCTCGATGAGCATCCTGCTCGGCGCCTTTGTCGTCCATGGGCTCGTTCCCGGCCCCGACATGCTGGGCAAGAATGCCGCGCTCACCATGTCGATGGTGTTCAGCATCGCCGTGGCAAATATCGTAGGCGCGGTGACCTGCCTTGTGCTGACCCGGCCTCTGGCGCGCGTCGCGCAGGTTCCGGCCGCCATCCTGGTGCCGCTGGTGGTCACCTTCATCGTGGTTGGTGCATACCAGACCAATATGAGCGCCTTCGATTTCGCGCTGGTCATCGGCGTCGGCGCCGTCGGCATGGCGATGAAGGAACTCAACTGGCCGCGCTCGGCCTTTTCATTGGGATTCGTGCTCGGCCCGAGCCTCGAGAACTATTTCTTTCTCGCCTATCAGATTTCCGGCTGGTCGTGGCTTGCCCAGCCGCTGGTGCTCATCCTGCTTGGACTGGCCGTGGTCGGTCTCGTCAGGCAGACGCTGTCGTGGATCAGGGCCAGAAATCCCGGCGGGCCGCTGCCCCCCGCGCTGCCCGACATTGTCGCAGGTGCCACCATGACATTGCTGGCGTTCGCGGCGTTGGTGACGGCTGTGACCGGCTTTCCCTTCGAGGCCGCCATTTTCCCGGTCATCACGGCTGGATTCCTGATGGTGTTTTCGCTGGTGACCACAGTGCAGGCGTCGCTGCGATGGCGCAGGCGGGCCACGCCTGTCCTATCCGCGCCTGCCGCGATACCAGGCGAATGGTCTCCGGTTTCGGAACCCACCATGAAAGGCAATCTCGCGATCATCGGCCTTTGCCTGGCCCTCGCCTTTCTCATCCTGTTGGTCGGTCACCTGGCAGCGACCTTCATCTTCGTTGCCGGCAGCATCACGGTGCTTGGGACGAAGTCGAGGCGGTCATCCCTGGTGATCGCTGCCGCCGCGACGGCCTTCGTCTATTCGGTCTTCGACATGCTGGCATCCCAGCCCTGGCCGACTCCGTGGCTCACAGGCATTAGCGGGATTTTCTAAGACCCCTTATGCGGCGCCAGCGTTTCGACCAGTTGGCGGCGTAGCAGCTTGCCGTTGCCGCTGTAAGGCAACGAGGCGACCAGCCTGATCTCGCGCGGCCGCCGGTCGGGCGCGATGTTGGTGCGCATGAAGGCCTGGAATTCCTCGACGGTTCCGCAGTCTGAGACGATGAAGGCGGCGATTTCCTGCCCCATGGTCTCATCTGGAAAGCCGGCCACGGCGACGTCCTGCACCTTGGCATGGGTGCGGATCAGTTTTTCAAGCTCCTGCGGCGCGACACTGACGCCGCCGCGAACGATCATATCGGCCTCCCGATCGACGATCGTGATAAATCCGTCGGCGTCCAGAAATCCGATATCACCGGGGATGCCCCAGTCGGAGCTCATGATCTGCGGATCGACGAACAGGCGGTTGCCGGGCATCAGGACCGCGGATGCCATGGTCGGCGTCCATGCCTTGATCAGCCCGCGCTCACCTTGCGGCAACACGCGGCCATCGGCACCGAGGATTTCGACCTGTGCGCCGGCGACCGGACGGCCGGCGCTTTCGGGCTTTGCCAGAATATCCTCACCCCATAGCGAGGATATGATGCCGGTAAGGCTCGATGAGTAGCTTATCCGGTATCCAGAGGAGAGATAGCGGTAGGCAGCGATCTTGTCTTCGCCTCTGGCCGGTCCGCCTACGCTGTAGAGAACGGAAAGCTGGGGAAGCAGGTGGGTTGCGCGTTCGCCCACCTCCTTGACCATCCGGGCAATGACTGATGGCGCCAGCGCCGTGCCGCTTGCCTGGAACGAGAGCAGCGCCTCGATGAGCTCCGAGGGGGTGAACAAGGGAGGAAAGAACCGAACGATTCCCCCGTAAAGCAGATAACCGAAGACCTGGTGACGCATTGCCGAGTATGACAGGGCCATCGGCGTCAGGAATCGTTTGGCGGTTCCCTCCACAACGCCGCGGCGCGCCGCGATGCGCCTGGCGAGTGCCTCATGCGACTGGGTGTAGGCCTTTGGATCGCCCGTCGTGCCGGACGAAAAGATCAAAAAGGCCGGGACGGCATCGCTCGCCGGGGGGCGGATGTCGGATCCCGGCGCCGAATCCGATTTCCAGCCAGCCTCGAAAAGGGCGTTCGGATAGACCTCATTGCCCGGCATGGCGCGGCTTTCAAAAACCATTCTCAGATCGAAGTCGCGGGCCTGCCTGGCTCGCTGACTCCTGGGAGTTCGAAAGTCGACGACAACAGGGGTCGCGCCGATTTTCCAGCAGGCGAGGATCGAAAGGATCACGTCGATGTTGTCGAGCATGGCGAGGCCGACGCGGTCGCCCGGTCGGATGCCCGATGCGCCGAAATTGGCTGCAAGATGTCCGCTCTGCGTCAGGGCCTGGGAATAGGTGATATCAGACCGGCCGCTGACCATCGCGACCTTGTCGCCATGGGCAGCGAAGGCCTCCAGTATCTGCCAACCAAAACTCATTGACGATGCGGGTTTTCGCGTGGGGCCTCGCTTCGGGCGGAGAGGAACGTCAAGATCTCCGCGTCGATCGCGTCCATGTTGGCCTTGCGGAATTTGTTGTGCGTACCCGGCATGACGACCGTTTTCACGCTGGCCTCGTTAGACGCCCAGCCCTTGTAGTCCTTCACGGTGGTGGCTCCCCATTCGGAACTGGCGAGGATGAGGATGTCGCAGGGGTAGGACGAGGGCACAAAACCGGCTGCGGCCTGCAGCAGCGCGCTCTTGTATGCCTTCTTGCGCAGATGGCGCCCCAGGCGTGTCTGTCCGAGACCGACCGCCTTCAGCGTGTCCCGCAACAGGCGCCAGTAGACCACCTTGCGCACGATATCGCGCCGCCTCCTCTCGGTGAGGCGATCGTCGGGCATCGGCTTCAGCCAGGCCGAACCTGGCGACGGCGGATCGATGAGCACGATCGCCGGCCGCTTGCCCGTCGCCTCATGGCTCAGCCGGCCGACCTCGATCGCGAGCAGGCCACCCACGCATATGCCGCCGATGACTTCGGGGTGCCTGCCTGTTACCGAGGTGAAGGCTTCAAAATAGTTGGTGCCGATTTCGGCCATGGTGGAATAGGGCGTCTCGCCGGGTTCCGTGCCCATGCCGCGCACCGCCATGATCGCGTATTTCTCTTTCAGACGCCTGCTGAAGCGATTGGCGAACAAGGCCGAGCCGGTGATGCCGTGGATCATCGCGATCGGCTCCTGGCCGACGCTGCCGGACACCGGCACGATCAGCTCACGGGCCGGATGCTCCGGCACCAGCGATGCGATCAACCGGCCGAATTCCCGCGGTGTCTGCGCTTCGAGCAGGATGGAAGTCTGCAATCTCACGCCGAACCGCTTCTGCACGGCAAGCACTAGAGTCTCCGCCATCAGCGAATCGCCGCCGAGATCGAAGAAATTGTCGTCGAAGCCGACGGCCGGCACCTTCAATTCCGCGGCGAAGATGCCGGCAATCGCATGGGCCGGTCCATCGCCCGGCGGTGGCACAGGTCTAACCCGTTGTTGGACGTTCATCGGAAAAGCCCCTAACCGACGGATGTTCACTGCTAACGCTTTTACGCAGGGTGAGAGCCCCTAACAAGTGTCCTGTGCGCCGCGCGTCGAGCCGCCGCTGGCGTGCTTGTCTCGCCACGGCAACGCGGAAAGTCGCGATTTGCCGGCTCCGCAACGGCCTTTTGTCCAGTTGTGTAAGTGTTGCAAAAGCACGCAGATTTGGACATTAGTCTTGACAGAAATACAGATGTTCAATACCCGTCAGGCAATTGAACAAGCCTGCGTTATGGGAGGAATGAGCGGTATGGCGTCCAATGTTTCGTTGACGGGCCTTGCCCGCGATCTCGAGGAACGCGGCAAATCGGGCAAGCCGATCCGGATCGGGCTGATCGGCTCGGGCGAAATGGGAACCGACATCGTCACCCGCGTCGCCCATATGTCGGGCATAGAGATCGGCGCGATCTCCGAGCTGAACCTGCCCGCCGCCAGCAAGGCGGTGGATATCGCCTTCCAGGAAACCGGCCATGCGCGCGAGGTATCGAACGCCTCGGCGATGACGGCCGCCATGGAAGCCGGCAAGGTGGCGGTGACAAACGACGCCAGCCTGGTCATCAACAACGATCTTATCGACGTCGTCATCGATGCCACCGGCGTTCCCGCCGTCGGCGCCGAAATCGGCTTGCGCGCCATGGAGCACGGCAAGCATCTGGTGATGATGAATGTCGAGGCCGACGTCACCATCGGCGCCTATCTCAAGAGCGAGGCCGACCGGCTCGGCGTCACCTATTCGCTCGGCGCCGGCGACGAGCCGTCCTCCTGCATGGAACTGATCGAGTTCGTCTCGGCGATGGGCCACCCGATCGTCGCCGCCGGCAAGGGCAAGAACAACCCGCTCAACATCGACGCCACGCCGCCCGCCTATGAGGAGGAGGCCATGCGCCGGCACATGAATGTGCGCATGCTGGTGGAGTTCGTCGACGGCTCCAAGACCATGGTCGAGATGGCGGCGATCGCCAACGCCACCGGGCTGGTGCCCGACAAGGCCGGCATGCATGGCCCGGCCGCGACGCTCGGCGAATTGAACAAGGTGCTGGTGCCGCAGAAGGATGGCGGCGTGCTGTCGAGGGTCGGCGTCGTCGACTATTCGATCGGCAAGGGTGTCGCGCCCGGTGTCTTCGTCGTCGCCGACATGTCGCATCCGCGCATTTCGGAGCGCATGGAAGATTTGAAGATGGGCAAGGGCCCGTACTTCACGTTCCATCGTCCCTATCACCTGACCTCGCTCGAAGTGCCGCTGACCTGCGCCCGCGTCGTGCTCTACGGCAAGGCCGACATGGTGCCGCTGGCCAAGCCGGTAGCCGAAGTGGCCGCCGTGGCCAAGAAGGACATGCAGCCCGGCGAGAAGCTCGATGCGATCGGCGAATATTGCTACCGCGCCTGGATCATGACTGCACCGGAAGCGCATGCCGCGAGGGCCATTCCATGCGGCCTGCTGCAGGGCGGGTCGGTGACGGCGCCGATCAAGAAGGGTGAGCTCATCACCTACGCCAATGCCGCCCCGGCAGCGGGCTCCAAGATCGCCGAACTGCGCGCCCGTCAGGACAAGCTCGTCTACGGAACCGTGGAGGCGTAACCATGGCCGGAGCCAGCAAAGCCGTCGCGGACAGCCGCGCCAACCTGCCCTTCGTCTATCGCCAGTACAGCGCCGAGCAGCTGAAGCAGGTGCTCTACAAGATGTACCTGATCCGCCGCTTCGAGGAGGGCGCGGAAGAAAGCTACACGCGCGGCCTCATCCACGGCACCATGCATCTGTCGATCGGCCAGGAGGCGAGCGCCATGGGCATCTGCATGCCGCTTGGCGAGGACGACCAGATCACCTCGACCCATCGCGGCCACGGCCACTGCATCGCCAAGGGCGCCGAGGTGAAGCGCATGTTCGCGGAATTCTTCGGCAAGACCACCGGCTATTGCAAGGGCCGCGGCGGTTCGATGCACATCGCCGATGTCGCCAAGGGCAATCTCGGCGCCAATGGCATTGTCGGCGGCGGCATTCCGATTGCCGTCGGCGCCGCGCTGTCCGCCAAGATGATGAAGACCGGCAAGGTTGTCGTCTCCTTCTTCGGCGACGGTGCCAACAATGAAGGCGCCTTCCACGAGGCGCTCAACATGGCCGCGGTCTGGAAGCTGCCGGTGATTTTCGTCTGCGAGAACAATGGCTACGGCATGTCGACGTCGACTGCCCGGTCCACCGCGGTCAAGAACATCGCCGACCGCGCCGCCGCCTATTCGATGCCGGGCGTCATCGTCAACGGCAACATCTTCTCCGAGGTCGCCGAGGCTTCGTACAAGGCGGTCGAGCGGGCACGGGCGGGTGAGGGGCCGACGCTGATCGAGTCCAAGACCTATCGCCATCGCGGCCATTCCAAGAGCGACCGCAATCGCTACCGGACCAAGGAAGAGATCGAGGACTGGATGTCGAACCGCGATCCGATCACACTGTTCGAGAACGAATTGCGGGAATTCGGATTCATCGACGACAAGGGCATCGAAGCCATCCGCGAGGTGGTGGCGCGGGAGATCGCCGACGGCATCGAGTTCGCCAAGGGGAGCCCGTCGCCTGACGTCAGCGAGACCGGCAATTACGTGTATACGGAGCAGGCGTGATGGACGCGATGGTGCGTGAACTGAGCTACGCCCAGGCGATCCAGGAAGCCATGGCGATCGCCATGGACATGGACGAGCGCGTCTTCCTGATGGGCGAGGACATCGGCGTCTATGGCGGCGCCTTCCAGGTGACCGGCGACCTCGTCGATCGTTACGGCGCGGACCGGGTGCTGGACACGCCGATTTCCGAACTGGGCGGTGCGGGGGTCGCTGTCGGCGCCGCGCTGACCGGCATGCGGCCGATCTTCGAATTCCAGTTCTCCGATTTCGCCACGCTGGCGATGGAGCAGATCGTCAACCAGGCTGCCAAGATGCGCTTCATGCTGGGCGGCGAGGTTTCGGTGCCCGTCGTGATGCGCTTTCCCGCCGGCTCCGGTACCGGTGCCGCCGCGCAGCACAGCCAGAGCCTGGAAGCTTGGCTTGGCCATGTGCCGGGCCTGAAGGTTATCCAGCCGTCGACGCCCCATGATGCCAAAGGCATGCTTCTGGCTGCGGTCGCCGATCCCGATCCGGTGATGATCTTCGAGCACAAGCTGCTCTACAAGATGAAGGGCCCGGTGCCCGAAGGCTATTACACCGTGCCGATCGGCAAGGCAGATATCCGCCGCGAGGGCCGTGATCTCACCATCGTCGCCACCTCGATCATGGTGCAGAAGGCGCTCGACGCCGCCGCCGCACTGGAGGCCGACGGCATCGACGTCGAAGTCGTGGACCTCCGGACCATTCGGCCGATGGACAAGCAGACCGTTATCGACAGCGTCAAGAAGACCTCGCGGCTGATGTGCGTCTATGAGGCGGTCAAGACGCTGGGCATCGGCGCCGAGGTCAGCGCCATGATCGCCGAAAGCGAGGCGTTCGACTATCTCGATGCGCCGATCGTGCGGCTGGGCGGTGCGGAAACGCCGATCCCCTACAATCCGGAGCTGGAAAAAGCGACGGTGCCGCAGGTTCCCGACATCGTCACCGCCGCGCGCGACCTCGTCAAAGGGGTTCGCTGATCCATGCCGACCGAAGTCATTCTTCCCAAGGTCGACATGGATATGGCGACCGGACAGATTTCGCGCTGGTTCGCCGAGGAAGGCGCCACGGTCAAGAAGGGCGACGTGCTGTTCGAGATCGAGACCGACAAGGCCGCGATGGAGATCGACGCTCCGGCCAGTGGTGTGTTGCGCGACGTGACCGGCAAGGAAGGAGTCGATATCGCGGTCGGATCGGCGGTGGCTTGGATTTATGCTGACGGCGAGGCTTATAAGGACAAGGCGCCAATCTCACCCCTTGAGGGGGAGATGTCGACGAAGTCGACAGAGGGGGTTGCCTCAGAAGGCACCGCCCTCGCGTTGAGTCCGGTCGAACCGACCCCACCCGACCGGCCTTTGGCCGGCCACCCTCCCCTCGAGGGGGAGGGGAAAACCCGCGCTACACCCTTGGCGCGTCGATTGGCTCGTGAAGCAGGACTGAATCTCTCCGGCATATCAGGCACAGGCCCACATGGCCGCGTCGTAAAGGCGGATATCGATGCGGTACTCTCCTCCCCCCTCGAGGGGGAGGTGTCCGCGAAGCGGACGGAGGGGGTCGCCTCAGGAGGCACCGCTTTTGCGCCGAGTCCGGTCCAACCGACCCCACCCGACCGGCCTGCGGCCGGCCACCCTCCCCTCAAGGGGGAGGGGGATGTGTTGCGCCTGTTCGAGCAAGGCTCCTACGAACTCGTCCCGCACGACAATATGCGCAAGACCATCGCGCGGCGTCTGGTCGAAGCAAAAACCTCCATCCCGCATTTCTATCTGACGCTCGACTGCGAACTCGACGCGCTGCTGGCTTTGCGCACTCAGCTCAATGCCGCGGCACCGGTGAAAAAGACCGACAAGGGTGAGGCGCCCGTCTACAAGCTGTCGGTCAACGACATGGTCATCAAGGCGATGGCGATGGCCTTGAAGGCGGTGCCGGATGCCAATGCCTCATGGACCGAGAGCGCCATGGTCATGCACAGGCATGCCGATGTCGGCGTCGCCGTTTCGATCCCCGGTGGCCTGATCACGCCGATCATCCGGCATGCCGATGAAAAGACGCTGTCGGTCATCTCCAACGAGATGAAGGACCTGGCCAGCCGCGCGCGCAGCCGCAAGCTGAAGCCGGAGGAATATCAAGGCGGCACGACCGCCGTCTCCAATCTCGGCATGTTCGGCATCAAGGACTTTGCCGCCGTCATCAACCCGCCGCATGCGACGATCCTGGCGGTCGGCGCCGGCGAGGAGCGGGCGGTGGTCAGGAACGGCGAGATCAGAATAGCCACCGTGATGTCGGTGACGCTGTCGACTGACCATCGTGCGGTTGATGGCGCGCTGGGAGCCGAACTGCTGGTCGCCTTCAAGAAGCTGATCGAGAATCCGATGGGCATGCTGGTCTAGGCTCCTGCCGTAAGCCGGCGCCAATGATGCGCCGGCTTATGATGAAACGACTTGTCAGGCACCGAACCTTGACCCATGTTCTCTGGTGATCGCGACCAAGGGAGGCCAACATGCCTGCATTCGACCCGTCTGACGTCAAAACCTTGTTCGGCAGGGTCATGGGCGCGTCGCCTTCCGACATCAAGCTGGTGGCGCAGCGCCTGCACGATCATGCTTTCGAGCCACGCATGTCGGCGGAAGAGACAAGGCAGCTTGTCGTCAGCCTAGGCTATGACAGCCTCGATGCGTTCTGCAGTGATATCGGCCTGCCCGCGCATATCGCCGAGCGCTGGAGCCGTTTTGGCGTTTCGGGCGAGATGAAGCAGGTGTTCACCCTGCTGGCGGGGCAGCGCAGACGCGTGGCCGAAGCGATCGCCGAATTCGAATCCATGACCCATGTCGGCGTCGAGGATTTTTTGCGCGAGCGCGGGTTGATTTAAACCCAGGCATCTCAGCCGGCCTTGGCTAGCAGCGCCATAGCGGTGTCGCTGTCGGTGATCAGCACATTGGTGTTGACAGCCTTGAGCGCGGCGAGGATTGCCGCCACCTTGCGCTTTCCGCCGGCGGCCAGCACGACATTCGGCACATGGGCGACAACATCGAGGTCGATCGCCATGACGCGCCGGTTGACTTCGTGATCGACGAGCCTGCCGGCGGCATCGACGAAATAGCATAGCATGTTGGCGACCGCGCCTTTTGCCTTCAAGGGTGTAATCAGCGATGACGGCACGATGTCATGCCGAAAGATGGTGGCATCGGGCGATATGTCGCCGACGGTGAGCAATGCGATGTCGGCCGCCGCGGCGCGCCGGCGCACATCCTGCAGCGTCGGCTGCGCCCACAGGAGATCGCGCAGCGAGGGGTCGTCCACCATCACCGGCGCCGTGATCTGATAGCTGTCCACCTCGAACACATCGGCGACCTTGGCGGCCACGATCGACGGGTTGATCCATTGCGAATGCGGCAGGCTGCCGACAAGCGCCACCACCGAGGCGCGCTTCAAGTGCCGGCGGGCGAGGAAACCCAGGCTGGCGTGCAGTGTGGCGCCACCGCCGATCGCCAGCGTCATGCCATCCTGCATCTGCTCGCCGAGATAGGCCGCCACGGCGTGGCCGATGGCCTTCTCCAGATGGTCGTGAACCGAAGGTGTCGGGATGACGACGGCGGCGTTGAGGCCCCAGCGTTTTTCCAGTTCCCGCTCAAGCGCCACCTGTTCGGCTGTCGGCGCGTTGATCATGGTAACGACGATGCCCTCGGCGGTACAGGCGGCCAGCGTACGCATGACCTTCACCCTGGAGACATCGAGCTTTTCGGCGATCTGCTCCTGCGTGAAGCCCTCGACATAATAGAGCCATGCCGTCTTGACGCTGAGGTCCGACGAGACCATCGGCAGGCGAGCCGGTGCGGGCTTTTGCGTGGGCATGGATGTCGTCCCTCATGTGTCATGGCCGACGGTTGTCCTCATCCGGCAAGGCCGCTCTTACGTCAATCGGATGCCGGGTTCGCGGCAGGCCGATTATCGCACAGCTGTGATCATTTGTAATTGACATCGTACATATGAACATATTTTGTTGGTTTCACGCGCTGTGTCATCCACCAGTCATATGCGCCGTGCAGGGAGGAAGAGACGGGGTGCTGGCCAGGGGCCAGACCGGTCATGCACAGACAAGACAGGAGGTCTCATGAAGACGCTATTCATCCAGCTGCTGGCCAGCCAGCTGGCGCTCGCGGCAACTTTGTTTGCCGGCGTGGCAAATGCCGAAACACTGACGCTCTACACATCCCAGCCCGAGGCAGACGCAGCCAAGACCGTGGATGCCTTCAAGAAGGCACAGCCCGGCATCGACGTCACCATCTATCGCTCCGGAACCAGCGACATCCTGACCAAGATGGCGGCCGAGTTCGCCGCAGGCAGCCCGCAGCCCGACGTGCTGCTGATCGCCGACGCGGTGTCGATGGAACTGCTGAAGAAGGACGACCGGCTGCTGGCCTATCCCGAGGCCAAGCTCGACGGCATCGAGGCGGATGCCTATGACGCCGACAAGACTTATTTCGGCAGCAAGCTGATCACTACCGGCATCGTCTACAACACCGCTGCCGCCGAAAAGCCGCAGCATTGGGCGGACCTCGCCAAGCCGGCCTATGCCGATGGCCTGGTCATGCCGAGCCCGCTCTATTCCGGTGCCGCCGCCTACCTGCTTTCGGGCTTCGCCGGCGACAGCAATTATGGCTGGGATTTCTTCCAGAAGCTGAAGACCAACAACACCGTCAGCGTGCGCGGCAATGGCGCGGTGCTGAAGTCGGTGGCGTCGGGCGAGAAGCCCTATGGCATCCTCGTCGATTTCATGGCGATGAACGCCAAGAAGAAGGGTTCGCCCGTCGAATTCGTGTTCCCCTCGGAGGGCGTGCCCGCCGTGACCGAACCGGTGGCCATCATGAAGACCGCCAAGAACGTCGACGGTGCGAAAAAATTCGTCGACTTCATTCTGTCCGATGAAGGCCAGAAGCTGGCGCTGTCGATGGGTTACCTGCCGGCACGCGCTTCGGTCGGTCGTCCCGACTGGCTGCCGGAAGGCGTCAAGGTCAAGGTGATGCCGTTCGACACCAAGGCGATCGTCGCCGAGACCGACGCCGACAAGGCGAAGTTCCAGGACCTGTTCGGCGGCTGAGCCGTCGATCCCCGCGAGATGCCGTCTCGACGGCATCTCGTCAGTTCAGGTGAGCCCGGCCGCACCGCTGACCGATCCCAGGAAACGCAATCATGCCGACACGTATCAGGGAGAGCCGGGGCCAGGAAATGGTCCTGACGGCGGCGGTGGCCGTCGTCATCGTCCTGCTTTCGCTGCTGCCCATGCTGCGCCTCGTCAAGGAGATCGTGGCACCCGGCGGTGTCTTGTCGACGGTGGCCGTGGAGGCCGGGCTGAGAAGCCCGTCAACCTGGATCGCGACATGGCATACGCTGGTCGTCGGCATCGGCGGCACTCTTCTGGCGGTGCTGTCGGGAACGTGGGTGGCCGTGCTTGTATCGCTGACCGACATACGCGGCCGAAGCGCCCTGGTGCTCTGCTACGTCATGCCGCTGATGATCGCGCCACAGGTGACGGCGCTGGCCTGGCTGCAACTGTTCGGCCCTGCCAGCCCATTCCTCAAGCTTTTCGGGGCGGCGCCGCCGCTCGGCACGAAGAACCCGCTCTACTCGACCTCGGGCATCATCCTGCTGCTTGGCGTCCAATACGGGCCGCTGGTCTTCCTGCTGGTGCGTGCAGGCCTGCGCAAGCTGCCGCGCGAACTGGTCGAAGCGGCGCGCGCCGGCGGTGCGAATTGGTTCACCGTACTGATCACCATCGTGCTGCCCTTGATGACGCCGTCGATCATGGCGGCGGCCGCGCTTGCCTTCGTCTCCTGCGTCGGCAATTTCGGCATTCCGGCCTTTCTCGGCATCCCCGCCAACTACCTGGTGCTGCCGACGCTCATCTATCAGAAGCTGGCCGGCGGGGGCCCGGCGGTACTCGGCGAGACCGCGTTCCTGTCGGTGCTGATCGGCATCATCGCCATGGCCGGCATTCTTGCCCAGGAGGTGATGAGCCGCCGCCGCGACTACCGCATCTCCTCGACGTCGCTGCCGGCCGAACCTTATGAACTGGGCCGCTGGCGGCCGGTCGTCCAGGCCGGCATGTGGCTGCTCATCGTGCTGGTGCTGGTCCTGCCGCTGTTCGGGCTGGTGCTGACGTCGCTGGTGCCGGGCTACGGCATCGCGCTCACCGCCAAGACGGCGACGCTCGACAATTACCGTTTCGTGCTGTTCGAGCATGATGCCGCCAGCCGCGCCTTCTTCAACAGTTTCTGGCTGTCGATCGCTGCCGCTTTCTTCGCGGTCCTCGTCGCCGTGCCGATCGGCTATCTCATCGCTTGGGGCAAGCAGCGCTGGGTGCGGCTGCTCAATCTTTCAGTCGAACTGCCGTATGCCTTGCCCGGCGTGGTGCTGGCGATCGCCTCGCTGCTCTTGTTCCTGCGCCCCATCCCGCTGACCGGCGTCCAGCTCTACAACACCGTCTGGATCATCCTCTATGCCTATCTCGCCCGCTTCCTGGTGCTGGCCTTGCGGCCGACCATCAGCGGCTATCACCAGATCGATCGGGCACTCGAAGAAGCCGCACAAGTTGCGGGCGCCGGCCTGTTCACGCGCATGCGCACCATCGTCTTTCCGCTGGTCGCGCCGGCGGCGATCGCCGGCGGCCTGCTGATCTTCATGACGGCCCTCAGCGAACTCACCGTCTCGGCGCTGCTGTGGTCGTCGGGCTCGGAGACCATCGGCGTTGTCATGTTTTCCTTCGAGCAGGGCGGCGATTCCAACTACGCGGCGGCGATGTCGGTCATCACGGTCGCGGTCACCTTCGTGCTGATGCTGGTGACCAACCTGCTTGCCCCTCATCTTCCGAGCGGAGTTCTGCCATGGCGCGATTGACCCTGGACCATGTGACCAAGAGCTTCGCCGAGTTCGATGCGGTCAAGGACGTTTCGATCGATGTCGCTGACGGCGAATTTCTGGCGGTGCTCGGCCCCTCCGGCTGTGGCAAGACGACATTGCTGCGGCTGGTCGCCGGTTTCGAAAAGGTGACCTCGGGCGAAATCCGCATCGGCAGCGATGTCGTGTCGAACAGCGGCGGCAGCGTCGCGCCGGAAAAGCGGCGCGTCGGCATCGTCTTCCAGAATTACGCGCTGTGGCCGCATATGAGCGTCGCCGAGAATATCGGCTATGCGCTGAAGGTGGCCAAGCTCGACAAGGCGGTTGCGCGCCAAAAAGTGGAAGACGCGCTTGCCCTTGTCAATCTTCAGGGTCTGGGCGAGCGCCGGCCCGCCAATCTTTCCGGCGGCCAGCGCCAGCGGGTGGCCTTGGCGCGTTGCCTGGTGGCGACACCTTCGCTGGTGCTGTTCGACGAGCCACTCGCCAATCTCGACGTCCATCTCAGGGCCTCGATGGAGGACGAGTTCGCCGCCTTCCACAAGCGCACCGGCACGACCATCGTCTACATAACCCATGACCAGGCCGAGGCGATGGCGCTGGCCGACCGCATCGCGGTGATGGACCATGGACGCTTGGCGCAGCTCGCCACCCCGCGTGAACTCTATCATAAGCCGGCAAATGAGATGGTGGCCTCCTTCATTTCGCAAGGCATTCTGCTTCCGGCGGACGTGTTGGCCAGCGAGGACAACGGCCATTGCAAGGTCCGGGTTCTCGGAACCGAGCTGGTGGTCCGTTGCCGGCCTGGCGAGCGGCCGCGCGCCGGCGCCAAGATCTGCTGCCGCCCCGCCGATATCGAGCTTTCGGCCGATGCCTCGGGCTTCGATGGTCTCGTCAAGCGGGCGATCTATCAGGGCGGCGGGGCGCGGATTGAATTCGCGCCGACCGCTGGTCCCGACCTCACCTTGCATTTCGAGCAACCCGATCCGGTTGTGCTGGAGAACGGGGCGCAAGCGCGCCTGCGCATAAAATCCGGCTGGCTGATCCCGGCGGCGGGGACAGCCTCGTGATGATACTGGACCTTGCCGGCGGCTTCGGAGAAAAGGGCCGCACCAGCCTCGCCGTCAACAGCGGCGACAATCGCATCCTGCTCGATGTCGGCATCAAGGTCGGCGCTTCCGGGGCGGAATACTATCCAGCGCTCAACGGGTCGAGCGACGACATCGATGCTGTTTTTGTTTCGCATGCCCATGAGGATCATGTCGGCGCGCTGAGCTGGCTGTTGTCGCGGGGCTATAGCGGCCCGATCTTCATGACGGCGGAGACCCGTGCCGAGGCGCCGGCCACGCTTGCCGCCTATGCCGAGCCGGAGGATTTCAGGCGATTTCCCTTGCCTGAAAACCGCATCGAACTCTTCGAACCAGGCGACACACTCACTAGCGGCAATTTCGTAGTCAGCACGGGACGTTCAGGTCACGTCGTCGGCGGGGTCTGGTTCGCCGTCGACGACGGGACAAGCCGCATCGCCTATTCGGCCGATGTGGTGCCTGACAGCAATGTGTTCGTCATGGACACGATCCCGCATTGCGATCTCCTGGTCTTCGATGCCTCCTACGGGGCGGATCCCGTGCCGGGGGCTGCCCGGGCGCAAGAAATTTCCGAATGGGTGGCGCGGCATCCGCAGGGATGCCTGTTGCCGACGCCGCTGTCTGGCCGATCGCTGGAACTGATCGCGGCCTTGCCGGGGTCGTTCGCCGTCCATGCCGGCATGCGTTCGTCGCTGGAAGCGCAGATCGGCGCGACCGCGTCCCTGTTGCCGGGCATTTCCGAGCTTTTGCTTGCCCGCCTGCGAAGCGCGGCCGACTGGAGCGATGCCGACCCGCTGCCTTCGCTGCCCCTGCTGGCCAATGACGGCATGGGCGAGGCTGGCCCGTCGTCGCACCTTTTGCCTCGCG
Source organism: Mesorhizobium sp. BR-1-1-10 (assembly GCF_020165595.1). Taxonomy (NCBI): domain Bacteria; kingdom Pseudomonadati; phylum Pseudomonadota; class Alphaproteobacteria; order Hyphomicrobiales; family Phyllobacteriaceae; genus Mesorhizobium; species Mesorhizobium sp. BR-1-1-10. The sequence goes on from NZ_JAIUIL010000013.1 coordinate 21,193, forward strand.
CCGACGATGCCGGGTTTCCGGTGTTGCTCACCGGGCATCTGCCTTTGGGCTCTCCGGCCGATCTCATGCACAAGGCCGGCCGGGCGGACTGGATACGCATGCCCACCCACCCGACACTGTCGGGCAATGTCGGCATCTGGGAGAAGGCGGGACGCCCCAGGGCGCTGGGCCATTCCTGCGCGCCCGATCTTCTGGGCGAGTTGAAAAGCCATATTCCGTCCTTGCTCACGCAATGCCGTACGGGTCAACGCATCACGGTGGGGCAAGGAAGCGCATCATGAGAATCCTGATCTGCAACGATGACGGCATCGAAGCGCCGGGTCTTGCCCGTCTGGTCAATGCCGCCCTCGGGTTGAGCGACGATGTCTGGGTGGTCGCGCCGGACGGCAAGCGCACCGCCGCCGGCTCGTCGCTGACCATCGCCAGGCCGCTGACGATGCGGCGCGTCAAGCCGAACTGGTATTCGTGCTCGGGCACGCCAGCCGATTGCGTGGTGAGCGCCATGACGTGGCTATTCGCTGATGAACCGAAGCCTGACCTCGTATTGTCGGGCATCAATGACGGCCGCAACGTCGCCGAGGATATCGCCTATTCCGGCACACTGGGTATTGCCCGCGAAGCGAGTTTCTGGGGCATACCCGCGATCGGCTTTTCGCGCGTGAAAAATCCTGACTTCGGCGCTGCCGACGACGAATGGCTTGGCAAGCTGATCGCCTCGCTCTGGCAAGCGCGTGCCGATTGGGCGACCGAGGGCCATTGGCTGAGCGTCAACTTGCCGACCGCGCTGCCGGCCGAAATTCGCCAGCCGCGCATCGGCCGCGACAAGATCGGCCGCACGGCCGAGGTGGTGGAAAGCGCCGGGGATCGCACGATCATCACGGTGCCGCGTGGCCGAGCCCATGCAAGCGAACCGGGGGATGAAAACGCCGCGATCGATGCGGGTTTCGTCAGCATCAACCGGCTGAACTGGTTTGGGGAAACGCGGCTGGACGAGGGATTTCTGGACGGAATCCCACGCTGGCGGCAAAGCTAGCCGATCTCCCTGCGCGGCATCCTCCAGATCACCAAGCTGTCAGCGGCTAAATGGCGTCAATCCGGTGCTTATGCTTGAAGCCGCCGCTATTTCATTCCACATCGGAAGAGATGAAGGATCAGACACGCGAATGGCGCCGGAATCTGCTGTGGGCCTTGGCCGCATCGCTGGTCCTGCATGCGCTTGTCGCATCGTTCTTCATCTACGGCCTGTCAAAAGCCTCACAAGAGCCCCAGCAGGAGCAACCGATAAGCGTCGCGCTCGTGCCTCCGCCCGACAAGCCAAAACCGCAGCCGCTCAAAGCCGAGAAGCCGCCGGAACCTAAGGCTGATAAGCCCCCCGAGCAGAAGGTTGAAAAGCCACCCGAACAGCCGCGCAAACAACCTGACGACACCGCTTTGAAGCGCGTTTTTCAGTTTGGCGACAAAGATACAGGACCGAAGAAATCCCTGGATGGAGGGGCGGCCAAGGACAATGCGCCGTCGCCTGCAAAGGATGAGGCCTCGAAGCCTCCGGTCGTGCCCAAGTCCGCCGAGAACAAGCCTGCAGCGACGGCAAACGCGGAGCAGCGGCCGGATGCGAGCAAAGCCGATGAGAATCCGCCAACCGAGCCGACCGTCACCAAGCCCACGCCGAGCGAGGAAAAGCAGGTCACGGAAGACGCTGATAAACAGCAGGCTGCGCCAAAAGCTTCCGATCAGCAAGCAGCCGTAGAGCCAAAGCCGTCGCCAGCCGAGAGCGACGCCAAGACCGGGGCCGCGACCGAAAAGCCCAAGGCCAAAGTCGTCAAGACGATGAAGTTCAAGTCTGAAAAAGCCCTGAAGTCCCGGGCCGGAAAAGCCACCGCCTCAAATTCCACGAACGACGCAGGTGCTGGATCACCAATGTATTCCGGTCTTCCGGGGGTTCGGAAACTCTACTCGCAGGGCGCTACCGGCGACGCGTTGGCCACGAGTTCCATGAGCGGCGTACCTCGCAGTCAGCGCGTTGCGACCCTTTGCGCCAACGTGCTGGACCAGGAGCTGCAGGGTGCCGACTATTCTCCCAAATGGCTGCCGACGATTCCGCTGAAGGCCGGCAATGTTCTCGACCGCCCCGAAGCGGCCTTCAGCACGACAACCACATGGTACCAACTGAGCTTCCGATGCGAGGTGGATACCGATGCGACCAGGGTCCTGTCGTTCGGCTTCCGTGTCGGCTCCGAGATTCCACGCAGCGAATGGCCGCCAAACCATCCTCTTTAGTCTCTGCCACTTAGGCTGGCACACCAAGTCCAGCCAATTGCCGGCTAACTTCATGCCAGTCGGCGCAGACGAGATCGGCACCGGCCGCCGTCAGCCGTGCGGCATGCTCGGCATAAGTATGACCGCCGCCGGTATAGCCGATCGCCGTCATGCCGGCGGCGACCGCGCCCTGGATGCCGAAAGGCGAATCCTCGATGACGATGCAGTCGGCTGGTTTGGCGCCCATCCTGGCAGCCGCGAAAAGGAAGATGTCCGGCGCCGGCTTGCCGTTCTTGACCATCGAGGAACTGTAGATCGCATCGCCGAAGAAGCGTGCCAATCCGGTCACCGCCAGGCTGTGGTTTATACGCTCGATGGAGGACGAGGAGGCAACGCAGCGGTCGCCGGCAAGCGTTTCCAGAAACGAGCCTATTCCAGGCGTTGGCTTCAACTCTTCGGTGAAAAGCACCTTGGTCTCGGCCCAGATATCGCCGTCGGCCGACGCGGGAAACTGATGGCCGGTCAACTCCTTGATCCTGACGATGATGTCGGCCTGTTTCATGCCGACGCACTGGGCGATGATGCCGCCGTGAACGCCCGGCATGCCATGCTTATCGTAGACACGTTCATAGGCCTTGGCGGCCAGTGGCTCGCTGTCGACGAGAACGCCGTCGCAATCGAAAATGATCAGTCTTGACGGCGCCACGCGTTTCTCCCGGCCTCTGTCAGAATTCGCACATCGCTATCGACAAAAAGTCAAATGTTCAATAGCGGGCGCGCTCGGCCTCGTGGATAGGGGGTAATAGAGGCCAATTCAAAGCTGGCGCAAGACGTCGCTGGCGCGGGAGGACCCCAGCGCCCGCTGCATGGCCTGCCGCGACTGTGCGCGATCGGGCGTGATCCAGTTCGGTTCCGCCCCCAGGAAGCGGTCGAGGAAAGCCACGGCATAGGCCGGCATTTCGGTGACGTTCTCGCGATAGGACCACCAGGTGCGCAGGTCGTCGGCGCATTTGTCGATACTGGGCGCCGAGCCAAACTCCTGCTCGTAGATCGCCGAAATCACCGAGACACAGTAGTTGGTGTAGAGAAAGCCTTCCGGCCAGAAACGGATGATGTCCAGCGTGCCGGCATTCTGATCCGTTTCGATGAGCTGGGTGAGGCCGGAGATTTCCCTTGCCGGCGCCTGTTTTATCAGTTCGCGCAGCACGAGGCCGGCGGCAAAGACGATGAAATCGGCGCGGTCGATCGCGGCAAAGCGCTTCTGCGCTTCCATGACCTCGACCCAGTCGAGAAAAGCCCGGGTCAGCTTCGCCTCGTCGATTTCGAAGCGTACGCCGAATGTGTCCGAGACCACCTTGGCGCTGCCGCGGAAGGTGGCGCGGAACCAGCGCAACTGCCGCAGCCGGTGGCGCAGGTCGGGCATGAGGGCCAGTTCATCCCTGAAGGGCAGTTCCATTTCCTGTATCCCGTTTCCCCACAGGTTAGCACAGTCGTGCCCCCGCCGTAATCGCGCGGCGGCCCTGTGGATGACCGTGGTTGAGGTCAATATCATACATATTGACATTCGCGGAAACAAATGTTCTCACTTTGCTGTTGTCGTGCGCCGGTCCAAGGTGCGCCTCGACTGAGGCTTCGGGAGGAGAACCGAATGGCGATTTGGCAGTGGGGACTGCTTCTGCTGGTTATTGTGTGGGCGTTGCAGTCGCTCGGCGTCTGGCTGCAGATGCGGCACTATTCGGATGTCTTCCGGGGCGTCACCGACCAGTACAAGGACGGCTTCGTCGGAGCCGGCAATTTTCGCGGCCGATTTGCCAAGGGAACGATCGCGCTGGTCGTGGTTACGCCCGACTTGATCGTGCGCCGCATGATGGTGATGAGCGGCCGTTCCGTGTTCACCAAATTCAAGCGACATGAAGAATTCGAGGGCGTTCCCCTCGATCGACTCCGGTCCAACCCTGCGATCATGGGGGAGGGGGAACCCGGTGTGGCCGAGGCCGTGAAGCGGGCGATCGAACAGATCGACAAAGCACGGTCGGAGCCGGGGAAGAAGCCGGGTCTGGCCGGCTTGAATGTAGCAAGGGCATAGAGGAGGCCGTGCGCCGACTGGGATCAACCGGCGGGCCGGCATAAGGAGGAGAAATGTCTGTATTTTCGTTGTTGGCGCAGCATGCCGACATGGCCGTGCACAATTTGCATGTCGCGGGTGCCATGGTCTCGGATGCTGCATTGCATGGCAAGCTCGCCGTCGAGCATGCTTCCGATCATCTCGTGGTCCTGGCGCAGGCGCAGACCGACAGCGGGCCGGTCACCGCCGATCAGCTGAAGGAGCAGCTGAAAAACGTGCAGCAGGAAGAGCAGCTTGGCTGGCTGACTGCCATCGGCAAGTACTTCATCGGCATTTTCCAGAAGGGCGGCGAGGTTTTCGCCGGCTTTGTCACCGGCATCATCCCGACGCTTGTGGTGCTGATGACTGCCTTTTACGCCGTCACCGAACTGGTCGGCGAAGAGCGGGTCCACGGTCTGGCGCGTGGCGCTGGCCGCATCGCGCTGACCCGCTACACCGTGCTGCCGCTGCTGGCGGTGTTCTTCCTCACCAACCCGATGGCTTACACCTTCGGCTCGTTCCTGGAAGAAAAGCACAAGCCGGCCTTCTATGACGCGGCCGTGTCCTACGTGCATCCGCCGCTCGGCCTCTTTCCGCACATCAACCCTGGCGAATATTTCGTCTGGGGAGGCATGCTCGTGGCCTTGCTCGATCTCGAGAAGCGCGGCGTCATCGCCGCCGGCTATCATGTCAAGGTTGCCATCTGGTACGCCATCGTCGGCCTCGTCGTCATCCTGCTCAAGGGCATGCTGACCGAGCGCATCACCGCCATCATGGCACGCCGCCAGGGCGTCGAGCTGTAAGGGCGGGGAGGACATCATGGCCAAGACATACAAAGCCGTACGGATCACCCGGGGCAAAACAGGGTGGGGCGGTCCGCTTGTGATCGAGCCGACCGAACAGCGCAGCAAGGTTGTTTCCGTCACCGGTGGAGGCATTCATCCGGTGGCACAGCTCATCGCCGATATGACCGGCGCTGAAGCCGTCGACGGCTTCAAGGCGCCGCCGATCGAAAGCGAAATGGCGGTTGTCGTCGTCGACTGCGGCGGCACCGCACGATGCGGCGTCTATCCGCGCAAGCGTATCCCGACCGTCAACCTGACGCCGGTCGGACAGTCCGGGCCGCTCGCCCAGTTCATCACCGAGGATATCTATGTTTCGGGCGTCAAGCCGGCCGACGTCACAATGGCGGACGGGTCCGAGGCGGTCACGACTGCAGGGGGAGCAGCATCGATGGGTTCGACCAACAACACAGCGACGCCGACGGCGCTGCCCAGCGAGGGTGGCCTGATCGGTTTCATCAGCACGATCGGCCGCGTCATGGGGCGTGTCGTCGGCATCTTCTTCAACGCCGGCCGCCGCACCATCGACCAGGTCGTCCGCAACGTGCTGCCGTTCATGGCCTTCGTGACCATGCTCATCGGCCTGATCCTGTATACCGGCGTCGGTGACGTGCTGGCGCAGCCGATGGGTCCGCTGGCCAACAATATCGTCGGCCTGCTGATCATCTCGGCCATTTGCGGCCTGCCGTTCCTGTCGCCCATTCTGGGCCCAGGCGCTGTCATCGCGCAGGTTATCGGCGTCGCTATCATCGGCCCGCAGATTGCCAACGGTACGATCTCTCCGGCGATGGCGCTGCCGGCTCTGTTTGCCTACAACACCCAGGTGGGCTGCGACTTCGTTCCCGTCGGCCTCGCACTGGGTGAAGCCAAGCCGAAAACCATCGAAATCGGCGTGCCGGCGGTGCTCATCAGCCGCCAGATCATGGGTCCGGTCTCGGTGCTGATCGCCTGGGTCGTTTCCCTGATCGTGTTCTAAACACCAGAAATAACGAGGTTCGCCATATGTCGGTTCTTCTCAAGACACGGGTCACGGCAATAGGACCCGAAGTGGCGGACCTCGCCGAGGGCGGCGTGGTCATCCTGTTCGCGGATGGCTCGCCACCGGAGCTTGCCGAGGTCTCGGTGCTCCACAAGACGGAGATCGGACCCAGCGACGGCGCGCCTGAAAAGGGCGCGTCGATCACCCTTGGCCCCGTTTCGGCTGTCATAACCGCCGTCGGCTCAAGCGCCTGGAGCAAGGTGCTCGAGATGGGCCACGTCGTCATCTCGTTCAACGGCGCCACCGAGGCCGAAAGGCCAGGCGAGATCTGCGCGTCGCAGGTCGATACGCAAGCCCTCGTGGCAGCGCTGAAGACAGACGCGATCATCACCATCGCCGCCTGAAAGCATTCGCGCCCAGCCAGTCTGGCTTTGGCGCCCAAAAAAGCAGAGTATTTGCCATGGAACGCTCGACCATCGTCAGAGTGCATGAAGGTTTGCACGCCCGTCCCGCCACGCGCTTCGTCAAGCTCGCCAAGGCTTTCGAATCCGACGTCGAACTGGTCAAGGACGGCAAGGCGGTCAGTGCCAAGAGTTCGGTCAAGCTGATGCTGCTGGCGGTCAAGGAAAACCAGGAAGTCACCGTGCGGGCGAACGGCGCCGACGCCATCGAGGCGATCGAGGCGCTGATCGGCTATCTCGAGAACCCCAAGGCGGGTCTCGACGACGAAGACACCCACGCTCCAGCCAATGACCAGGGCAAGGAAGCGGCACTCGCGCCAGCGCCCCGGTCCGCGCCAGCTGCATCAGGCGAAGCAAGCAGTGGTTTGCGCGGTGTCGCCGCAAGCGAGGGCGTCGCCATCGGGCCGGCTTTTGCACATTTCCCGCCTGACATCGCCGGGCAGGGCCGCATGCTGCAGGCCGATGAGATCGCCGGCGAGATCGACAGGTTTCGCGCCGCCGTCGCCGCCGTCCAGGCCCGCATGGACCGGGCTTTGGCACAGGATGGTCTGTCGGCCGGTGACCGCGGCATCGTCGCGGCGCTGAGAGATATCGCCGCCGACGACAGCCTGACCGGCGAGGCCGAGAAGGCAATCAAGGGCGGCAACGACGCGGTCTCGGCCACGATAACCGCCGCCTCCACCATCGCCGCCGATTTCAGCGCCGTCGACGATCATTATCTCAATGCGCGGGCGGACGATGTCCATGCGGTCGGACGGCAGATCAGCCTAGTGCTGCTTGGCCAGGACGACGTCAGCCTCGAGAACATCCCGCAAGGTGCGATCCTGATCGCCGATGATATCGGGGCCTGGGATCTGGCGCGGGCGCCGCTGAAACGCATCGGCGGCGTGGTGTGCGGCCATGGCGGCGCCACCTCGCACATCGCCATCATCGCCCGCTCGCATGGCATTCCGGCGGTGCTCGGCCTTGGCGACCGGATCCACCTCTTGCGCACGGCGCAAGAGGTGGCGCTCGACGGCAACAGCGGTCAGGTGATCATCGACCCCGACGCGGCGACGCGCGCCGATTTCGCCGGTCGTGTCCAAGCGGCGGCGAAGGAGCGTGCCGGCCTTGCGGCTTTCAAGACGGTAACGCCGAAGCTGGCGGACGGCAGGGTCATCGAGGTCGCGGCCAATATCGGCTCGCTGGAAGAGATCGAGGCAGCGCAAGAGGCCGGCGCCATGGGTGTCGGCCTGTTCCGCACCGAGCTCCTGTTCATGCGCCATATGCACCTTCCGTCGGAGGACATGCAGGCCGAGACCTATGCGGCGCTGGCCAAGGCCTTCGCACCCTATCCGGTCATCGTGCGCACGCTCGACATCGGCGGCGACAAGCCGATTGCCGGCATCGAGTTCCCTGACGAGGAGAACCCCTTCCTCGGTTGGCGCGGCATCCGCATGTGCCTCGACCGGCCCGATATCTTCAAGCGCCAGCTCAGGGCGCTGCTGAGGGCCGCCGTGCACGGCAACATCAAGGTGATGCTGCCGATGGTCTCCGATCTTGGCGAGGTGCGGCAGACGCGCGTTCTTGTCGACGAATGCGCCGCCGAACTCAAGGCCGAAGGCGTGCCGCATGCGACGTTCGATCTCGGCGTGATGATCGAAACCCCGGCCGCCGTGCTGATCGCTCCGGCACTGGCCAAGGAAGTAGCTTTCTTCTCGATCGGCACCAACGACCTGACCCAGTACATCATGGCGGCCGACCGGCTCAACCCGACCGTTGCGAAGCTCAACGACGTCACCAATCCGGCGGTCATGTCGGCGATCGAGCTGACGGCCAAGTCCGGCGTCGCCGCCGGCATCATGGTAGGCATGTGCGGCGAAGCGGCGGGCCGGCCGGATCTCATTCCGGCCTTCCTGGAGATGGGCCTGACCGAGCTGTCGATGAGCCCGGCCTCGATCCAGCGCGCCAAGAAGACGATCACGGCGATGGCAGCCGGGGAGTAGTTCCCGCAATCGCCGCTGGAGCTTACGGCAGATGCGCAAGCAAGGTGGCGAACACAGGTGCCAATTCATCGACCGGGCTCGCCTTGGCGCAGGCTTGGGCAATGCGCTCATGACGTATGTCGGCCGCCAGAATCGCGATTTCCAGCATGTCGGGCTCCGGCGCGCCGTCACGACCGGTGGTCGCCAGGCCGCAGGCCAGGACGACCGGCGCCAGGCAGCTTACGTCGAGCGCCTGGCCGCCGGCAGCGCTCGTTTCCGGCGCGGCTTCGCCAAAGCGGACCGGACGCTGGTTGAGCAACTCGACCAGCAGTGCCGCGCAGATGGCCGCGATGGCCTGCAGTCCGGCACCCGGCGCGGCCAGCGCAGCCAACAATTCGCCATGGCGCTTGCGCATGGCCGCGTGGACGGCGGCGAACCCGGCTTCATGGATACGGGCGTGGTCGATCTTCAGCCCGGCAAGCACTGCCTTGGTCAGATAGTACATGTCGCGCCGGAACAGGCGCTCGGCGCTCAATTGCTGGTCTTCGTCACAGGCCGGGAAATAGGTGGCGAGGCCTTTTACGGTCGTTCCATCCACTCTTATCGGGCGCTCGTGCGGGACGAAGGATTCGGCGATCGACAGCGCTTCGTCGACGGCACTCGCGGCATGGCTGAGCAGGCCTTCGATGCCTTTGCCCGGAAATGGCGGCAGATGGCTGGTTGCTTCGCGCAGCAGGCTGGCCTCGCTGGCGCCGTCGTGGCGGCTCTGGCGGATGATGTCGCGGACTTCCCGCAGCCGGTCCTTGAGGTTGACGCGGACATCTTCGGAGATTTGTCGGAGCATCGCGGTTAGCCTCGAATGTGCCGTGCGGCGCCACCTGCGACGGGCACCACCGACTCTACATTGTTCCTATCGATTGGTAGATCAATAGGCGATACTAGACCAGCATGCAGAATCGGCGACGGCGCACTCGTCCGCCGCGGGGGAGGGATGATTGGCCAGGGGACGACAAATCGTGGAAAGACGGCCCGAGGAAAGGCGGACCGACGAAAGGCGGGCAGGAGCGGAAGCGACCGAGCAGATCGTCAGCGAGAGCCGCACGGACCGCCTCAGGATCCGCGCCGCCTGGATGTATTTCGTCGAGCAGATGACGCAGAACGAGATCGCCGATGTGCTCGGCGTCGGCCGCGTCACCATCGTGCGCATGCTGGCGGAGGCGCGGTCGCGCAACGAGGTCAAGATCACCATCGAGAGCGAGCTTCTAGAGATCGTGCGGCTGGAGCGCGCGCTGGAAAAGACCTTCGGCCTCCAGCAGGCGCTGGTGGCGCCGCTGACGGCGGCCAGTGCCGATCCGATCCCGGCAATAGCCGCCAAGACCGGCATGTTCCTGTCCGACGCTATGAAATCCGGCATGCAGGTCGGTGTCGGCTGGGGCAATACGCTGTTCCACACCTTGCCGTTCATCAGCGCCAAATCGCTGACCGATTTCAAGGTGATTTCGCTGCTTGGCGGCGTCGGCGTCGCGCGCCGGGTCAACCCGGCCGAGTTCGCCTGGCGCTTCGCCCAGATCTTCCAGGGCGACGGCTATCTGATGCCGACGCCAGCCGTCGTCGACAGCGTCGAGACCAAGATCGCGCTGATCGAACGCTGCGGCCTGCAGGAGGTTTTTGAAATGGCCGACGCGCTCGACGCCGTTCTGCTGAGTGTCGGCGGGATCGCTTCGGCCACCACCTTCTCGCGCGGCGGCTTCCTCAGGGAAGCGGACCGGGAGGCGCTGCTGGCGCGCGGCGCCGTCGGGGACCTCCTGTTCCACTTCTACGACCGCAATGGCGATCTGGTCGACCATCCCGTCAACAACCATGTGATGTCGGTGGATGTCGACCGGCTGCGCAAGGCGCCAATCCGCATTCTGACCTCCGGCGGCGCGGAGAAGACCGACGCCCTGCTCGGCGCAATGAACCTGATTGCGCCCACAATCCTGATCACCGACGAGGAGAGTGCAAGGCGGATTCTGGCGGCGGTCAGCGAAAGCTGAAGGACCCCATCGTATAGTCCGGCCAGGCCTTATGCTCATCGAAGACAGCGGCGAGGTCAGGCGTGTCGGCCAATATCCCACCCATCACCAGTGCCGTCGCGATGCCGACGCCATTGCCGCCTGCAATATCGTGTTCGACGCTGTCGCCGACGCAGACCACGCTGCCGCGCTTTGGTTCGCCGGCGAGCGCGAGCGCCGCTTCGAAGATCGCCGGGCCGGGCTTGCCGATGCGGGTGACGCTGCCGCCCAGGCTCTCGTAAAGATCGGCGATCTCGCCGGCGCCGAAGCGGGGCCCGACCGCCGTCAGCATGATCTTGTCGGGATTGGTGCAGAAGCATGGCACTTTTCGCGCCGCCGCCGGGGCCAGCAAGCGGCGATAATGCTCGAGGTCGTAGCGGTCGCCCTCGCTGGCCGCGATCAGTACCAGGTTGGCGGTATCGCCGGTTCCGGTCAATACAAAAGGCAGGCCCTCGATCGCTGTGCGGTCATTATCGCGGCTGATCAACAGGCAGTTCGTGCCGGGGCGCAACGCTCCGGTCGCCGCCATTTCGTGGAAGGATCGCCACGCCACCTCGCCGGAGGAAACGAAATGATCCCAGCTTCCGGGCTCGAAGCCGAGCCTCAGCAAACGGTCTTCGTTGGGCTTGGCGCGCCTGCCGGAGTTGGAGACCAGCACCACGGTCTTTCCGGCGCGCTTCAGTGCCGCCAAGGCCACCACCGCACCGGGATAGGGGGCCGAGCCGTCATGCAGCACGCCGAACTGGTCGACCAGGAAGACCTGGTAGCGCTCCTCCAGCGGTCCGATGCCGTCGAGGCGTTCAGCCAGTTTCCCGCTCATAGCAGCCCCGCCTCGTTCGCACCCTTCAACGCCAGGCGCGCCGCTCCGGCAGCGGCCTCGTCCGACAAAGCCGGCAAGAACGCAACGCCGAGCTTACGCTGCCGGATCGCGCTCCACGCCGGATTTGCCGCGCCGCCGCCGACGCTGCGCACCGAAGTCAGCGCCGGCGCGCCGAGCTCGCCAAGCCGGCGATAGCCGAGCGCTTCGATCGCGGCCATGCCTTCGAACATCGCCTTGAGATAGTCGGCATCATCCGCCGGGCGCGGGACGAGGCGCGGGGGGAGCGCCGGATCGGCGATGGGGAACCGTTCGCCAGTCGTCCCAAGCGGATAGTAGTCGAGGCCGGTCTCGGTCGCGGGATCGATCATGGCACTGAGCTCGATGATGCGCGCGAGCGGAAAATGCCGCGCCAGCACCTTGCCACCGGAATTCGATGCGCCGCCGGCCAGCCAGGTGTCGCCAAGACGATGGCTGTAGATGCCGAAGCGCGGCGCCGAGATCGGCCGGTCGGACAGGATCTTGATGGTCAGCGAGGAACCCAATGCGGTGACGCCGTCGCCGGCTGCCGTAGCGCCCGTCGCCAGGAATGAGGCGCAGCCGTCCGTGGTGCCGGCAACCACAACCACATCGCGCGGCAGGCCGAAAAGCGCGGCGGCGGCCGTGGTAAGCGTGCCGCTGACCTCGCCCGGCTCGACGACATCAGGCAGTAAATTCATGCGCATGCCGGTGGCCGCGATCCAATCCGGCCAGCGGCGGGCCTCGACGTCATAGCCGGTCTTGAGCGCATTGTTCTCGTCGCTGACGTCGAAGCGTCCGGACAGGTTGCCGGCGATCCAGTCGGCCTGGTGCAGCACGGCCGCCGCGCCAGGCAGACGCTGGAATCGGAGCGCCTTGGCGAGGCCTGAAGTCGGCCCGTGGGCGGCGCTCGTTTCCGGCGCCTCGCGGGCGACAATGGCCAGGATGTCTCCGTCATCGACCTTGTCGTTGTACATCAGCGGCTCGGCCAGGGGCCGCCCATCAGTGTCGACCGGCAGCAGCGTGCCCGATGTGCCGTCGACGGCGATGGCGCGGACCGTGGCACGGTCTATGCTTGAAAGCAGCCCGGCCAGCGCCGCCTGGACCGCTTGCCACCATGTCCGGGGATCGCGAGGGTTCGGGCCGAACCTGTCGAGAGGCACGGCGGATTGGGCGGCAATGGAAAAATCCTGGCGCATGGCGACCGCTCGGGCGCCGGAGGTGCCGATGTCGATGCCGACGACAAGTGGCGTCATGTCGTCCGTTCCTTGTCAGGCCGTGCCGGCGGCGTTGAGCTTCTGGCGATACTGCTCGGCGTCCCAGTTGACCAGTTCGTCATTCTCGGCGGCCGTGAGATAGTTCAGCCGCGCCTTGCCATCCACGCGCGCGGTCACGTCGGCCAGGCAACGCTGCATGGCGTCGGCACCGGCGCTGGCGTCGCCGCGCATCAGCACGCCGGCGCCGGGAAACAGGATGGCCGCGGGCGCCGCGCCGAGGCGCGCGACGACGCCGGCCACGTCCTCGCCCGGCCTCGCCAGGACCGAGCCCTGGCCAAGGAATATGACATGGTCCGGATAGAGGCTGCCGGCCTCGGCCATGTGCAGGCTTTCCGCATCGATCGCGACAGCATGCGCTTCGATATCCGCCGGTAACCGGTAGTCGCCGGCTAGCGTCGTCAGGGCGGCGATGTCGGGTGCGGCGGTCGCGCGCGCCGGCCGCGCCAGCAGCGACCGGACGCGGTGCAGCAAGGCCTGTGCGTCGGGGACGGTTTCCGCGGCGACCACCAGTCCGTGATTGCCAAGGATCAGTACGTCGACGCCGGGTCGCAATCTCTCGGCAATGCCACGGGCGAGCGGCAGGCCCGGCCGGAAATAGGGCACCCAGGCCCATTCGATGCCGCCCAGCCGCTTGGCGACCTCGGCCTCGCCATCGGCTTGCACGGCCAGCGAAATCGTGTCGACGCAGTGGACGTGCAGAACCACGCGTTGCGGCATCAAGGCATGCACCGTGGTCTCGATCGACGGACGCAGGCCACGCGGATTGAGGTCTTCGATGGCGAAAGCCTGTGGCTTGTCGGCGGCCGGGTCGCGCCGGTCGACGGCCTCCAGCAACGGCGCCATCGCCACCGGCACCATGATGTCGTCGCTGAGCGCGTCCTTCAGCCAGGTGCCCGAAGCCTTGATCCACAGCGTGTCGCCGGCCTTCAGCGAGGTGTTTCCGCCCGCCGCCTGCGTCATATGCGGGTTCAGCCCGATGCTGGCCGAAAGCGCCCGCAAGGCGGCCAGTTCCTGTGCATCAGCTTGGGTTGCCATGGCCCTTTTCTCCAACGCTTGCACAAAATCCCGTCGTCGGGACCGGTGTTGGCGTTGGTATCGCAGATGTGAGTGATCTGCGTCAATAGTGATCTACTATCGTCAAAAGCAGCTTGCAATCCAACTAATGTTGAGTAAGTTGCACCAATTGCCATAGAAATGGCGTCAGGGAGGAAAGGTTGAGCGACCTCGGCCGCCAGCGTCAGATCGTCGAATTGCTGCGGGATCGCCCGTTTGCCTCCGTGCGCGAGTTGCAGGAGCGGCTCGGCGTTTCGGCGGCGACGGTCAGGCGCGATATCGACCGGATCGACGAGGCCGGTGAGGCCCGCAAGGTCTATGGCGGCATTTCGGCGCTCGATGGCGCCTCGCATGCGGGCGTCGCCTATGCCCGGCCCTATGACGAGAACCGCGACCTTGCCGTCGAAGCCAAACGGCAGATCGCGGCGGTCGCCGCGACCATGGTGCGCGATGGCGACGCGGTCATCGTCCATGGCGGCTCGACCTGCTTCCATCTCGGCGTCAAGCTCGCCGACCGCAACATCCGGCTCTACACCAATTCGATGCCGCTCGCGGCCTATCTCAGCGACCATGGCCATTGCAGCCTGACGGTTGCCGGCGGCGACCTGCACCGTGAACCCGGCATCATCCATTCGCCGACCCAGGCGACGTCCTTCTATGCCTCGAAATTCTTTCTCGGCACACAGGGGCTCAACCAGGAAGGGCTGCTGGAATCGCATCCGCTGCTGGTGCGGTCCATCGTCGAGCTCAGCCTGTGCGCCGACCAGATCGTGGTGCTGGCCGACAGCCGCAAGCTGTCGATCCACGCGCGCAACGTCGCGCTGCCGCTGTCGCGCATCGGCACGCTGGTGACCGATGACGGGCTCTCCGATGCCGATGCGCGCATGCTGGAGGATGCCGGCGTCATGGTGCGGATCGCTTCAACCTCGGGAGCCCTCGCGTGAACGTGGCGGTGCTCGACTTCGGCAAGACCAATTCGAAGCTGTTCGTCTTCGGCCAGGACGGACGCATTCTCGACGAGCGCCGGACGCAACCGAAATGGGCGCGCCAAGGCGGCTTCAGCGTGCTCGACGAGGCCGCCCTCCATAACTGGGCGTTCGGTGCCGTCGCCGACGCGGTCGAAAACCATGGTGTCGAAGGGGTGATGGTGTCGGGCCATGGCTGTACCTTCGCTCTTGTCGACGACAAGGCGCTGACCCATCCGATCCTCGACTACGAACAGGAGCCACCGGCCGAAATTGCCGCGCGGATCGACCGCCGCATCCCGGATTTCGGCGAGACGTTCTCTCCCCGCCTGCCGCTCGGCTTCAACTATGGCCGTCACATGCTATGGCTGCAGGAAGTCGATCCCGACGCGTTCGCGGCGGCGAAATGGATCCTCGGCTATCCCCAATACTGGAGCTGGCGCCTTGGCGGCCGGCCGGTCTGCGAGGTCTCCTATCTCGGCTGCCATTCGCATTTGTGGGCCCCGCGCAAACGTGATTTCTCCTCGCTGGTCGACGCCGAGGGCTGGCGTGGCCAGATGCCGGCTTTCGAACGTGCCGGCGCCGTCATCGGCGAGCAGCGCTTCGGTGGTGCCGGGCGCCCGGTCGCCATCCACAACGGCGTTCACGACTCCAATGCGGCGCTGCATGCCTATCGACGCCAGGAGCTCGGCCCGCTGACTGTCGTGTCGACCGGCACCTGGGTCGTCGTGCTCAACCCCGACTGTCCGCTCGAAGCGCTCGACCGTGAGCGCGACATGCTGGTCAATGTCGATGTCGACGGTGGTCCAGTGCCGACCATCCGCTTCATGGGCGGGCGCGAATTCGCCGTCATAAGCTGCGACTGGCAAGGCGCGATCCCGCATCGCTCGATCCAACAGGCGATCGATGCCGGCCTCATGGCGCTTCCGAGCTTCGCGGCGGGCGGGCCGATGCCGGATCGCCCCGGCCGGTTGGCCGGGCGCACGCCCGATGCCGGTGAACGCGCTGCCGTGGCGCTGCTCTATGTGGCGCTGATGATCGATCTCTGCCTCGACCTCATCCATTCCGACAATACCGTCATCGTCGATGGCGGGCTGAACACTGGCGGCTTGCTCGCCGGGCTGCTGGCGCAGCTGCGTCCCGGCCAGGGTTTCCTGCAAGGTGCTTCGCTCGAAGGCAGCGCCACGGGTGCCGCCGCGCTCGCCTTCGAGAGCGTGGGGCGCGACTTCGCCGCCGAGCCGCCGGAGCCGGTGCAGGCGACGCGATTCGGCGGGCTTGCCGGCTATCGCGACGCCTGGCGCGATCTCATTGCCGGGCATGGTGCCGCCGCCAAGGCGGCGGGTGGTGCACGATGAGCGCGGCGGTGCGGACGCTAGCGGCGCGCCAGCCGGTGCTGGAGATGCGCCACATCTCGAAGACCTTCGGCGCGATCCGTGCCCTGCAGGACGTCTCGCTCAGCGTCCACGCCGGCGAACTGCATGCGCTGATGGGCGAGAACGGCGCCGGCAAGTCGACGCTGATGAAGGTGCTGTCCGGCGCCTATCGGCCGGATCCCGGCGGCGAGATCCTGATCGATGGCGCGCCCGCCGCGACGGGCGATCCGATCAAGGCGCGTGCCGCCGGCATCGCGGTGATCTATCAGGAACTGTCGCTGGCGCCGAACCTGACGGTGGCGCAGAACATCTTCCTCGGCAACGAACCGCGCCGCTTCGGCATCGTCGACCGCGACCAGTGCAACCGGCGCGCCGCAGAGATCGTCGATCGGCTGGGTGTCTCGTTCTCGGCGCGTGCGCTGGTCTCCGGCCTGTCGCTCGGCGAGCGCCAACTGGTCGAGATCGCACGGGCGCTGTCGACCAATGCGCGCATCATCGTCATGGACGAGCCGACCACATCGCTGACCTCGCGCGAGACCGACCGCCTTTTCGAGGTGATCGCGACGCTGAAGGCGCAAGGCATCGCCATCATCTACATCAGCCATCGCATGGAAGAGGTCTACCAACTTGCCGACCGCGTCAGCGTGCTGCGCGACAGCGGCTATGTCGGTACGCTCGAGCGCGCCGACCTCAATGCCTCGCGCCTAGTGTCGATGATGGTCGGCCGCGATCTTTCCGCCTTTTACAAGAAGGATCATCGCCCTCCAGACGGAAAACGCGCCATCGCGCTCTCGGTGCGCGGCATGTCCGACGCGCATCTGCTGAAGAACTGTTCGTTCGATCTTCATCACGGCGAGGTGCTGGCATTGGCCGGCCTCGTCGGCTCGGGCCGCACGGAGCTTGCCCGGCTGATCTTCGGCGCCGACAAACGCAGCGCCGGCACGATGGAGCTCGATGGCAAGCCCATAACCATCGGCTCGCCGCGCGAGGCGCTCGATGCCGGCATCGCTTACCTCACCGAGGACCGCAAGGAACTCGGCCTGTTCCTCGATATGTCCATTTCGGACAACATCAGCATGGGCGTACTTGTCAGGGACGCGCGAGCCGGCGGCCTTCGCGATTTCACGGCCGCCGACAGGCGTGCGGCAAAGGCCATCGCCGACCTGTCGATCCGCACCAACTCGGCGCAGGCCAATGCCGGCTCGCTGTCGGGCGGCAACCAGCAGAAGGTGCTGCTCGCGCGCCTTCTGGAGACCGAGCCGAAGGTCGTCATCCTCGACGAGCCGACCCGCGGCGTCGATGTCGGGGCCAAGTCGGAAATCTATCGGCTGATCGACAATCTCGCCAACCGGGGCATCGCCATCCTGATGATATCAAGCGAATTGCCCGAGGTGATCGGCGTCGCCGACCGCGTGCTGGTGATGCGCGACGGCGCCATATCAGGCGAGGTGACGGCATCCGAAGGCGAGCCGCTTCGTCAGGAAGCGATCATGGAACTTGCGACGGGAGCGTCTCAGCGATGACAGACAGGACGACCGCGACGAAGAGTGCGGATCAGGCGGCGGTCAGGAGCCGGCGGCTGCGCACCACGCTTGCCGCCCTTGGCATGCTGCCCGTGCTGGTGCTGCTGGCGGCCGGCTTCCAGTTCATCAACCCGCGCTTCCTCACCGGCACCAACCTGCTCATCGTCACGCAGCAATCGTCGATCAACATCGTGCTTGCCGCCGGCATGACATTCGTCATCCTGACCGGCGGCATCGACCTGTCGGTCGGCTCTATCCTCGCGGCGGCCGCGATGGTGGCGGTGCTGGTGTCGCTGGTGCCGGACTGGGGCCTGCTCGGCGTGCCGGCGGCCATTCTGGCGGGGCTCGGCTTCGGGCTCATCAACGGGCTGCTCATCGCCTATATCAGGCTTCCGCCGTTTATCGTCACGCTGGGTTCGCTGACAGCCGTGCGCGGCATTGCCCGCCTGCTCGGGCAGGACACGACGGTGTTCAACTCCGACCTGCCGTTCGACTTCATCGGCAACGGCTCGGTACTCGGCATTCCCTGGCTCGTCGTCATTGCCCTGTCGGTGGTGGTGCTGTCCTGGCTGGTGCTGAAGCGGACGGTGCTCGGCACCTGGATTTATGCCGTCGGCGGCAACGCCGAGGCAGCTCGACTGACCGGCATCAAGGTGCCGCTGGTGCTGCTCTTCGTCTATGGCGTTTCCGGCCTGCTGGCCGGCCTTGGCGGCGCCATGTCGGCGGCAAGGCTCTACGCCGCCAACGGCCTGCAGCTCGGGCAAAGCTACGAACTCGACGCCATCGCCGCCGTCATTCTCGGCGGCACCAGTTTCGTCGGCGGCGTCGGCTCGATCTGGGGCACGCTGATCGGCGGCCTGATCATCGCGGTGCTCTCCAACGGCCTCATCTTGGCCGGTGTCTCTGACATCTGGCAGTACATCATCAAGGGATTGGTCATCATCGTGGCGGTCGCCCTCGACCGCTACCGGCTCCAGGCAGGGGCAAGAACGTGAGTGACCTAGTCGCCGGCATCAACGACCGGCTTGTGTAACGCACCGTGAGAGGCGCGGGGCATCAGGAGGAAGTAAGCGTAATGAAGACCATCGCCAAACTGCTCTGCGGCGCCGCCCTTGCGGCCGTCGCCATCGCGCCGGCATCGGCCAAGGACCTCAACAAGGTCGGCATCTCGGTCGGCCTGCTCGGCAACCCCTTCTTTGTCGCCACCATCAAGGGCATCGAGGACGCGGCCAGGAAGATCAATCCGAAGGTCGAGGTGACGTCGGTATCGGCCGACTACGACCTCAACAAGCAGGTCTCGCAGGTCGATTCCTTCATCGCCGCCGGCGTCGACGTGATCATGCTGAACGCGGTCGATGCCAAGGCGATCGCTCCGGCGGTGAAGAAGGCGCAGGCCGCCGGCATCATCGTCGCGGCCTTCGACGTTTCGGCGCCCGGTGCCGACGTCACGGTGATGACCAACAACGTCAAGGCCGGCGAGGAAGCCTGCCAATACCTGGTCGACCACACCGGCGGCAAGGGCGACTACGTCATCCTCAACGGGCCGGCGTCGTCGTCGATCCTGGAACGGGTGAAAGGCTGCAAGAACGTGCTTGCCCAGCATCCCGACATCAAGATCCTGTCCGACGACCAGAACGCCGAAGGCTCCCGCGATGGCGGCTTGAAAGTGTTCCAGTCGCTGCTCACCCGTTTCGACAAGATCGACGCGGTGTTCGCAATCAACGATCCGACGGCGATCGGCGCGGAGCTCGCCGCCAAGCAGCTCAACCGTTCGGAGTTCATCTTCACCGCGGTCGACGGCGCGCCGGATATCGAGAAGGAACTTTCTTCCGGCAAATCGATGATCAAGGCCTCGGCCTCGCAGGATCCCTATGTGATGGCCGGCCAGTCGCTCACCATGGCGGCCGACCTGCTCGCCGGCAAGAAGCCGGCCGAGGCCACCGTACTGCTCGACCCGAAGCTGATCACGGCCGAGAACCTGAAGGACTACAAGGGCTGGACCGCGGCCCGCTAAGCCTCCCAAGGCCGGTGCGGCCGGCGCGATCCGGCCGCACCATTCTCCTCGCCGCTTAACTCTTTGTTTTACGCAATTCCGGACGGAGAATTGCTTTAACCGGAGACGATCATGTCGCGCATCGGAATCCATTCCTTCGTCTGGTCGGCAAGCTCGGCGCAGGGCGAACTCGAACGCACGCTGGCCAATACCAGGGAGGCCGGTTTCGACCTGATCGAATTCTCTTATCTCGACCCCGCCAATGTCGATATTGACGGGCTTGCCAAACGCATCGCCGATCTTGGTCTCGGCGTCGCGATCAGCATCGGATTGCCTGGTGACGGCGATATTTCGAGCGCCGACAAGGCGATCGCCACGCGCGGCGTCGAGATCCTCAGCGACACCGTCGCGCTGACGCGCGACCTTGGCGGCAGCAAGGTCGCCGGCATTCTTTCGACCAGCCATGGCTTGCAGATCGAGGCACCGACACGCGATCAATGGAACCGCAGCGCGGCAACGCTGGCAAAGGTCGCCGAGACGGCGAAGGCAGCCGGCGTCACGCTCAACCTCGAAATCGTCAACCGCTTCGAAAGCAACCTGCTCAACACCGCCGCGCAAGGGTTGGCCTTCATCGAGGACACCGGGTCGGACAACATCTTCCTGCATCTCGACACGTTCCACATGAACATCGAGGAAGCCGATGTCGGGCTCGCCATCCGCCACGCCGCGGCCAAGATCGGCTATGTCCATATCGGCGAAAGCCATCGCGGCTTCCTCGGCACCGGCAACATCGATTTCGCGGGGATTTTCGATGCGCTGACCGCAATCGGCTATGCCGACGATCTCAGCTTCGAATCCTTCTCCTCGGAGATTGTCGACGAGAACCTGTCGAAGAAGACGGCGATCTGGCGCAATCTGTGGACCGACAACATGGCGCTCGCCAAGCACGCGCGTGCCTTCATCGGCCTTGGGCTGGAAACGGCGCAACGCAAGGCAGAGCTGGTCTCGGCACGGCACAAGCCATAACCACTCCAGCTCGCGCCGGTCAGCCCGAATGTGCGGCCGTGCCTGTTTCGCATGGCACGGCATTGCCCCCGTCATGTGCATCGGCTATCCGACCCGCAGCACACATGAAGCAAACGGAGCCCGGCATGACGAACAAGACCATCCTGAAATTCGGCGCGGTCGAGCACGCGGAAGCTGGCGATCTGCCTGGCTGGATCGCGGTCGAGGGCCAACCGACCATGCAGACCGCCGTCCAGCACACGACTTCGGATGGCAAGGTGATATCGGGAACCTGGCGTGCGTCGCCCGGCACTTATCATGCGACCTACACCGATTATGAGTTCGTGCACATGATCGCCGGCCGCATCATCATCACGCCCGACGGCGGCACGCCGGTCGAGGTCGGCCCCGGCGACGCCTTCGTGGTGGAAGCCGATTTCAAGGGCACCTGGAAGATCATCGAGCCGGTGACCAAGCATTTTGTCGTGCGGGTCGGCTGAGCCGGCCCGATCACAGCCGAAGCAAGCCCGCCATGATTCGCCATGGCGGGTAAGTACGGATTGCTTTGCGCCTATTGCGGCAAGCTATCCGCCCACGACTTCACTCAACCAGCTCCGCCACCTGACCGGTTTGTTCCCGCGCGCCTTTCCGCTTCGGAGCTCTGCCGCTTTGGGTTGTGGAACATTCAGCTGCAGCCGGCGTTTTACGTCACACTGTCTTTCAGAGATGCACCGCAGTCGCGCGCGACTGCCTTTGGAGGCATTACCATGGCCCGCAACCCGCAAAGCACGGCAAGCATTGGCGGCCACCCGATCCATCCCATGCTGATCCCTTTCCCGATCGCTTTCTTCGTCGCCACCTTCGTTTGCGACCTGATCTTCTGGCGAACAGGCAATCCGGGATGGGTGAGCGCCAGTCTCTGGCTGCTTGGGGCTGGCCTGATAATGGCCGCCTTGGCAGCTCTTGCCGGGCTGACCGATGTCCTTGGCGATGTTCAAATCCGCAATTTGCGTGACGCGTGGCTCCACGCCGGCGGCAATGTGCTCGTCGTCCTGATCGAACTCTACAACTGGTACTCTCGCTATGCCCATGGCGAGACGGCGGTGGTACCCACCGGCCTGGTCCTCTCGCTGATCGTGGTTCTCATTCTTCTGTTCACGGGCTGGAAGGGCTGGGAAATGGTCTACCGTCATCGCGTGGGCGTCGCCGATGGTCCAGGCGAAGTGAGCCGACACTGAGCGCGGACGAATAGGGCCCTCTGGGCTATGCGCCATGCCCAGCCTGCCGAGCCGTCCCAGGAAGGGGCTATCGGCGACGGGTCGCCATTGCCGGACCGTGCCCTATATCCCTAGCGAATTTGTGATCGGCCAACCCCGGAATTGTCCGCCGCACCAGCTGTCTTCCCGGTACGGTCGCGCCTCCGCGGCCAGAGGATACCCGCATGACAAGGTTCAATTCCACCAGGCTGTTGGCCACAACGACTTTGGTGCTGCTCCATCAGGGGCTGGCAATGGCGCAGATGCCGGCGCAGCAGCCGGATGCCAAGTCATTCAAACTTGGCACACTCGACATCGTCGCCCTGCACGACGCCCAGTTCGTCAAGCCCAACGACGGCAAGACCTTCGGCCTCGATCACAGCCCCGCGGAAGTCGGCGAACTGCTCAAGGCGGCGGGAGCGCCGACCGATACCATCACGCTGAGCGTCGACGCCCTACTGGTCAAATCGAAGACCAGTGTCGTGTTGATCGACACGGGTGTCGGCGGCGCGCTGCAGGACAGCCTGGCCAAGGCCGGCATCAAACCCGCTGACGTCAGCGAGATATTGATCACCCATTCTCATCCCGACCACATTGGAGGGCTGGTCAAGGACGACAAACTGGCTTTTCCCAACGCCACGATAAGGATGTCTGACGTGGAGTGGGATTTTGCCAAGTCCAACAAGGATGCGGCCGATCTCGTCAAGGTCATTGCCGACCATGTGAAACCGTTCAAGGCCGGCGCCGAGGTCGCGCCTGGCATCACCTCGGTGGCGCTCAAGGGACACACACCCGGCCATGTCGGCTATCAGATAAAGTCCGGAAAAGAACGGCTGTTCGATATCGGCGACACGGTGCACAGCTCAATCATCTCGCTCGCCAAGCCGGACTGGGCCGTGGCGTTCGACGGCGACAAGCCGGAAGGTGAGCAGAACAGGGCCAAGACCTTGGCCACGCTGGCCAAGGACCACGAGATGATCTTCGCACCGCACTTTCCGTTCCCCGGTATTGGGCAGATCGAGAAAGACGGCGACCACTTCAAATGGACGCCGAGCGACAAGCCCAAGTAGGGATTGATTCCAGCCATAGAACTACCAGCTGCTTGAGGCTGAGCGCGAATGCGGTTGGCCTCAGACCGATGCTGCAAGCTCAGTCGCGAAGTTGCGATAGGAGTGCAGCGGGCGGCCCAGGATCCCTGTCAAACGCTCGACGTCGCCGGCCCCAGGAAGCATGCCGTCGGCGACATAGCGCTCGGCCATCAGGCGCATTTCATAGGCCATCCACTTGGGCATGATGTTCGCCAGATTCTGCTCGAACCCGGTAGGATCATCGCCGCCATAGGCAATCGGGCGGCCCAGGACATCCGACCAGATCGCCGCTACATCCGAGCCAGTCAGCGTATCGGGGCCGACCAGATTGATGATTTCGATCGGCAGCTTGCCCGGGGCCTGGTCACGACGGACCAGCTCGACGGCTGCGACCTCGGCAATGTCGCGGGCGTCGACCATGGCGATGCCCTTGGCTCCGATCGGCATCGGATAGACGCCATGGTTGAAGATGACATCCTTGATCATGAGTTCATTGTCGATGAAGTAGGCCGGGCGCAGGATAGTGGCGCTGAAGCCCATCTGTTCGATCATCCGCTCCGCGCCGGACTTCACGGCGAAATGCGGCACGTTGACGAAACGATCGCTGTGGATCACCGACAGGTAGACAACCCGCTCGACGCCCGACTCGCGGGCAATGTTCAGGGTGATGAGCGCCTGGGTGAATTCGTCCCCCGACACCGCGTTGAGCAGGAACAGTGTGTTGACGCCGGCAAACGCTTTGCGCAGCGCGTCGATGTCGAGCAGTTCGCCTTGCACGACCTCTACAATGGCCGGAAAGTCAGCCTTCGAGATGTCGCGAACGAGGACGCGCACATCGGCGCCGCGCTTGACGAGCTGCTGGACGACTTGGCGGCCGACACGGCCAGTGGCGCCGGTAACGAGGATAGTCATGATTGTTTCTCCGAGTTGGGTTGCTTGACGACCCCAATATGAGTGGTTCACACATGGGCCAATAGGTGTGATATTTGAACGCAGCGTATCACTGGTGGAACACATGGATCTGGTTGCTCTCGCTGATTTCGTCATCGTGGCGCGCCACGGCGGCTTCGGGCGTGCCGCCCGCGCTGCCGCTCGCCCTAAGGCGACGCTGTCGCGTCGGGTCGCGGAGCTTGAGGCCAGCCTTGGTCTGCGCCTGTTCGAACGCGGCGCACGCATGCTCAAGCTGACGGAGGAAGGACGCGCGCTGTACGAACGTGCGGGTCGGCTGCTTACCGAACTCGACGAGACAGCCGCAGCGATCTCCTCGGGAGGTGAAAGGCCGCGAGGCAGGTTGCGGATCAGCGCGCCACTGGTTTTTTCGCAGACCGCGATGGGAAAGATCGCCGCCGGGTTCGCGCTGAAGTATCCGGAAGTGAGGCTCGATGTGTCGACGGAAGACCGCTCCGTCGACATGATCGAGGAGGGATTTGATCTGGTGATCAGGGTCAATCCCGATCCGGATGACAGCCTTGTCGGACGAGTCTTCCTGCGCGATCGGCTGGTGGTCGTGGCAAGCCCTGACCTCGCGCGGCCGCCCGGACACCACCCCGCTCCCGCGGTCGTGCGCACGGCCGGCGATCGACCGATCTGGGCCGTGAAGACGCCCACTGGCCGGGCAACTATCGCGATCCAGCCAGTTCTGACCCTGTCATCGCTGATCATGGTCCGGGGTGCGGTGCGAGCGGGGGTCGGTGCGGGCCGCCTCCCCGTGTCGCTTGTCAGTCACGACATAGCCGACGGCTCGCTGATCCATTGGGGTGATGTCGAGGGAGGCGACATCACCTTGTGGGCGCTCTACCCGTCCAGGCGGCTGCTAAGCGCTAGGGTGTCCGCGTTCCTCGATTACCTCAAGCAGGCATTCCCGATCGGGACGCCCGATGAATTGGCCGCCTATGTCGGCAAGTGACGTGTAGAAAGCGGGTCGCCAACCGGGCAGCTTACTGCACGTAGCCATCGTAAAATTGAAAGCATGGTGATCCCGACAGGAATCGAACCTGTGACCTACAGATTAGGAATCTGCCGCTCTATCCTACTGAGCTACGGGACCACGCGGCCCGACACATAGCCGCTTCGGATCGTTTCGCCAAGAGGGCCGGCCGAACGCAATTCGGCCGGCGCTTTATAAGACCGGCCTCAGGCGGCTAGCGCCGTCTCCGCCAGTTTCACCCAATAGCTCATGCCGTGCGGGATGGCTTCGTCGTTGAAGTCGTAGGCCGGATTGTGGAGACCGGCGGTCTCGCCATTGCCGATGAAGATGAAGGCTCCAGGCCGGGCTTCCAGCATGTAGGAGAAATCCTCGCCGCCCATCACCGGCTGGATCTCGCGGTGCACCTGGGCATCGCCCGCCACGTCGGCGGCCACATCGCTGGCGAAGACCGTCTCATCCGCATGATTGAACGTCACTGGGTAGTTCGCGTCGTAGTCGACCTCGATCGTCGCGCCATAGGCGGTGGCAAGTCCCGCGCAGATGGCGCGGATACGCTCTTCCGATTTCCTGGCCACTTCCTTCTTCAGCGTGCGCACGGTGCCGGCGATCTCGGCCGATTCCGGGATGATGTTGTAGGCGTCGCCGGCGTGGAACTTGGTCACCGAGACCACCACCGCCTCGACCGGATCGGTGCTGCGCGAGGCGATCGTCTGCAAGGCGCCGACCAACTGGCTGGTGATGACGATCGGATCGATGGTGCCGTGCGGCATCGCCGCATGGCCGCCCCGGCCTTTCACGGTGATGGTGAATTCGGCCGTCGCCGCCATGATCGGGCCCGGACGGATGGCGAACTGGCCGACCGGCAGGCCGGGCATGTTGTGCATGCCGAACACTTTAGCGATGTCGAAACGCTCCATCATGCCGTCCTTGACCATCTCGTTGCCGCCGCCGCCGCCTTCTTCGGCCGGCTGGAAAATCACCGCCACGGAGCCCGTGAAATTGCGCGTCTCGGCGAGATATTTCGCCGCACCGAGCAGCATCGCGGTGTGGCCGTCATGGCCGCAGGCATGCATCTTGCCCGGAACGGTGGACGCGTAGGGCTTGCCGGTGATCTCCTTGAGCGGCAGTGCATCCATGTCGGCGCGCAATCCGATTGTGCGACCTTCCCCCTGACGGCCGCGAATGATGCCGACGACGCCCGTCTTGCCGAGGCCGGTCACCACATCGTCGCAGCCGAACTCTTTCAGCTTTTCGGTGACGAAGGCCGCCGTCTTGAAGACATCGAAGTTCAGTTCTGGCGTCTGGTGCAAATGCCGTCGCCAGCCGGCGACTTCGTCCTGCATTTCGGCGGCGCGGTTGAGGATTGGCATGATGGTTCCATTTCGTTGTTGGTGCAGCCGGCTTCAGCCTGGTGGTTTGCAATTGGGCCCGGGGTGCCTTGCAATTGTGATTGTCAGGCGCTTTGCCATGTTGGCGTCACATAGGGTAAATAGCACCGCAATAATGCGGTCCGGTTTTTGAGGGTCGGATCCTTATGCTGGCGGTCACGTAATGAAATCTTACGGAGCCAGGGGCAATCAGGGCAAGAGGCGATTTCGGATTCGATCATGCGGTACAGGCATTTCCTCAAACTATTCCCGGCTGGCGCAATCATGCTGTCCGTCCTGGCTGGGCCAGCGCTGGCCAATCCGGTGGTGGTCTTCGACCTGAAGAGCGGCCAGATCCTGCAGCACCAGGATGCCTTCAAGCGCTGGTATCCGGCCTCGCTCAGCAAGCTGATGACCGCCTATGTGACCTTCCGGGCGATCGCGGCCGGAGAAGTCCAGCTCGATTCGCCGATCAAGGTGACCAAACATTCCGCCGGCGAACCGCCAAGCAAGATGGGTTTCAAGCCCGGCTCGGTGATGCGGCTCGACAATGCGCTGAAGATGATGCTGGTCAAGTCGGCCAACGACATCGCCATGGCGGTCGGCGAGAATGTCGGCGGCTCGCAGGCCGCCTTCGCTGAAAGGATGAATGCCGAGGCGGCCAGGCTCGGCATGAACGGCACCCATTTCGTCAACCCGAACGGCCTTTACTCGCCCGACCAGTACACGACGGCACGCGACCTTTCGATCCTGGTGATGGCGATCCGCCGCGAGTTCCCGCAATATGCGCCGTGGTTCTCGATCGAGGGGCTCGCGGTCGGCAATAGGGCCATTCCGAACTACAATCTCCTGATCGGCCGGTATCCCGGCGCCGACGGCATGAAGACCGGCTTTGTCTGCCCGTCGGGCTTCAACATGATCGGGTCGGCGACCCGCAACGGACGTACGCTGGTGGCGGTCGTGCTTGGCGAGAAGTCGGCGGTCAGCCGCGCCGAAGCCGCGGCCAAATTGCTCGATCAGGGCTTTGACGCACCTGCCGCCGGGTCCACCACCGTCACCACGCTCGCTCCCTACGGTGATCTGATCTCGCCCAACGACATGCATGACGAAGTCTGCAAGAAGAAGAGGAAGGCGGAGCAGTCCGAGGCGCCGCCGCCGGCCGCCGCCAAGGACCAGCCTAAATCGCCCTATCGGGAGAAGCTCGACCATGTGCCTACACTGGTTGCCGTCGGCCTTGGCGGCGCCACGGGTCCGGCGCCGAAGGCGATCCTTGACGAGGGCGCGCAGGAATATGCCGACGTGCCAATCCCGACCTGGCGGCCCGACAAGCCGGTACCCGCCGGCACGGGCCCGAAAGTCGTGGGTGCCGCCGCCCAAGGCGACCAGCCGGCCAAGGCCGCGAATTAGAGCAGGATCCAAAAAGTGAAATCCGGCTTTCGCGAGAGATCATGCTCAAATTAGAAGACACAACCAGATGAGCGGTTTCCCGATCCCAGTCTCGGTGCTGACCGGCTTTCTCGGCGCCGGCAAGACGACTTTGCTCAACCGGCTCCTTAAGGATCCGGCGCTCGCCGACACCGCGGTCATCATCAACGAGTTCGGTGAGGTGGCGATCGACCATCTGCTGGTCGAGCAGGCCTCCGACGGCATCATCCAGCTTTCCGACGGCTGTCTGTGCTGCACGGTGCGCGGCGAACTTGTCGACACGCTGGCCGACCTGGTCGACCGGCTGCAGACCGGCCGTATCGCCCGGCTTGGCCGCGTCATCGTCGAGACCACGGGATTGGCCGACCCGGCGCCGGTGCTGCAGTCGATCATGGCCCATCCGGCGCTGGTCCAGGCCTTTCGGCTCGACGGCGTCATCACCCTGGTGGATTCGGTCAACGGCAATGCTACGCTCGATGCGCATGTCGAGGCGGTCAAGCAGGTCGCCGTGGCCGACCGCATCGTGCTCTCCAAGGCCGATCTGGCCACCGATCACGGAGACCTCGCCATGCTAAGGGCGCGGTTGCGGCAGATCAATCCTTGGGCGCGACTGCTCGATGCCGGGGAGACGAAAACCGGGGTGGCCGCATTGTTCGACTGCGGTCTCTACAATCCTGCGACCAAGTCCGCCGACGTGCGGCGCTGGCTCGGCGAAGAAGCCGCGCATGATCACCACCACCATGACCATGAAGGGCATGACCATGCCCATCGCCACGATCAGCGCGTAAAAACCCATTCGCTGGTGCATGACGGGCCGGTGCCGTTTTCAGCCATCGAGATGTTCCTCGATCTCCTGCGTTCCACACATGGCGAGCACCTGCTGCGGATGAAGGGCGTCATCGAATTGCAGGAGGATCCGTTGCGGCCCTTGGTCGTGCATGGCGTCCAGAAGATCCTGCATCCGCCGGTGCGATTGCCGTTCTGGCCGGACAGCCAGCGCGGCACGCGGCTGGTGCTGATTACGCTCGACATGCCGGAAGACTATGTGCGCCGGCTGTTCGCCGCCTTCACCAACCGGCCGTCGGTCGACACGCCCGACCGCGCGGCGCTGGAAAACAATCCGCTGGCGATCGCCGGACGTTAGCCTCCTACGATTGGTATTCGCCGCGTTCGACCAGAAAGCGATGGCCTCCGGACATCGCCGCCGTCTCGATCAATTGATGTCCGCTGTCGGCGCAGAAGGCAGGAATATCGATAACAGCCAGAGGGTCGGTGGTTTCGAGCCAGAGCCTGCTGCCGGGCTGCATCCCGGCCAGGCGCTTTTTCGCCTTGAGGACCGGCAAAGGGCAGTTCAGCCCCTTGAGGTCGTAGATAGCTATCAGTTCGGCCAAGGTGAAAACCTCAGCCGCCGAACATGCCGAGCAGCTTGTTCTTCAGCTTCGTAACCCGGCTTTCGTCGGCGCTCGCAGCCTGCGTCTCGGCTGCCGGCGCGGCCTCCGCCGGAGCCGCGATGGTCGCGGTGGCAACCGGAGCTTCCTTGGCGGCCTTGGCCGCTTCCTTCGCAGCCACGGCTTGCGCCTTGGCAGCTTCCTTTTCGGCCAACGCTTGCGCCTTGGCGGCCTCCTTCGCCGCTTTTGCCGCTTCTATGGCCGCCACCCGCTCTCGCTCGGCCTTCTCCTTGGCGGCCTTTTCGGCCTCGAGCGCGGCCATCTTGCGACCGGCGGGCGAATCGATGCGGCCCATGCGCGCCGTCTCGGTGACCGAACCGTCGGTGTTGAGCGACGGCGGATCGATCGGCACGCGCTCGCCACGCGCCCGGCGCTTGGACCAGTCGGAGACGATGCTGGCTTCCTTGATGCCGGCAATCGTCGGCTTGGGTGGCGGCACGCTGGCCTTGAGCGCGCTATTGAAGGCCGCGTCATAGGTGCTTTGATAGGCGTTATAGGCGCTCTTAAGCGAATCCGGCTGCGTGGTCGCCGGGCAGGGGCCGGTCGGATTGAAGGTCTGCCCATCGGGAGCGACCTGGTTGAAGACGTAGCGCTTCTCGCAGACGTCGACTTTCGGTGGCACCTTGGTGACCTCGAAATTGTCGTAGCCGACCTTGAGCATCTTCCAGAATTCGTAATTCGGGTCGTTGCGGTAGCGCGCCATGTTGGCGGCGGTCATGCGGAACGGAAAAGCCTGGATCTGGAACTCGGTCTGGCCACCCTGGAAGGCGTCGCGGCCGAAGGCGTAGATCTGCTCGATCTGGGCGTCGGTCATCGAATAGCAGCCCGATGAAGAGCAGGCGCCATGGACCATCAGGTTCTGGCCGGTGCGGCCATTGGCACGATCATAGGCGTTGGGAAAGCCGATGTTGAACGACAGATGGTAATTCGAGCGCGGATTCATCTGCGACGGGCGAACCGTGTAAAAACCTTCCGGCGCCTGGCGGTCGCCTTCGGTGTATTTCGGCCCGAGCTTGCCCGACCATTTGCAGATGTCGTAGCTCGCCACCATGTCGTAGCGACCGTTGGTCTTGGCCTTCCAGATCTCGAGCTTGCCTTCTTCCTTGAAGATGCGCGCCATTACCGAAGAGGTGCGGACCATGCCCTTGGCTCTCATATCGGCAAGGATCTTGTCGGGCAGCGGCTTGTTGGCTTCCGGGGCAAAGTCCTTCATCGACGAATCGTTACAGCCCGCGACGGCAATCGAGGCGGCAAGAACTCCAGTACGAGCAAGCTTGGCAAACATGGATAAGGCTATGTCTTTTCTTTCGGGCCAATGGCTTCGAAACGGCCACACCCGCATGCTGAACACTGACGGACCCTAAGCCCGTTAACCTTGAAAATTCCTTACCGCAAGGCTCGGCCAATCTCCCGCGGTGATTTCATTGAACCGAATGGGGCGGCATTTTTGTGGCGAAACTGCTCATCGCCGCCACATTTGGGGTGGACAGACAGCTTCCGTCAGCCCTGTTCCGCCGCCCAAGCGGCGTCAGAGGCTGCGGCCCATCGCCAGGTATTTCTCGCGGCGCTGTTCGCGGAAATCGATGTTGGCGCCGGCGAATTCCTTCATCGTCTTGGCGATGAGATCGCCGGTCGCGGCAATCACCGTTTCGGGCGCGCGCTGGGCGCCGCCCATCGGCTCGGGGATGATGGCGTCGATGACCTTCAGTTCCAAAAGATCCTGCGCGGTGATCTTCATGTTGGTCGCCGCGTCCTTGGAGCGCGTCGTGTCGCGCCACAGGATGGAGGCGGCACCCTCGGGCGAAATCACCGAATAGATGGCGTGTTCGAGCATGTAGACGCGGTTGGCGGTGGCAATCGCGATGGCGCCGCCCGAACCGCCTTCGCCGATGACCACCGAGATGGACGGTACTTTCAGGCCAAGGCAGGCCGAGGTCGATCGGGCAATGGCTTCGGCCTGGCCGCGCTCCTCGGCGCCAACGCCGGGATAGGCGCCGGCCGTGTCGACCAGTGTCAAAAGCGGGATCTTGAAACGGTCGGCCAGTTCCATCAGCCGCACCGCCTTGCGATAGCCTTCGGGGCGCACCGAACCGAAATTGTGCTTCAGGCGGCTCGCCGTGTCCGAACCCTTTTCCTGGCCGAGAATCGCGATGGGCTCGCCGCGGAAACGGGCAAAGCCGCCGACGATCGCCTGGTCCTCGCCGAAATTGCGGTCGCCGGCGAGTGGCGTGAAGTCGCTGAACAGGCCCTTGATGTAGTCGATGCAGTGCGGCCGGTCGGAGTGGCGCGCCACCTGCACCTTCTGCCACGGCGTCAGCGCCTTGTAGAGTTCGCGCAGCGCGTCGCGCGAGCGCTTCTCGAGCCTGGTGATCTCATCGGCGACATCGACCGCCTCGCCGTTCTCGGCAAGCTTCTTGAGCTCGAGGATCTTGAGCTCAAGATCCTGCACCGGCTTTTCGAAATCGAGGTAATTGTACATGCTTGGGCGGACCGATACGTCGGAAGGCAATGACCGCGGAACCGTTGAAACCAAGGCTCCGGGCGGTGAAATGTCGTCCTCACATAGCGATATGAGGCCTAGTCGGCAAGCGGATGATGATCGTTGACCAGCCGCACCAGCCGCTCTTCCAGCACATGGGTGTAAATCTGTGTCGTCGATATGTCGGCATGGCCAAGCAGTTGCTGAACGGCTCTCAGGTCGGCGCCGTTCTGCAGGAGATGGCTGGCGAAAGCATGGCGCAGCACATGCGGCGAGATCTTGGCCGAGGCGATGCCGGCGCGCGCGGCCAATCCTTTCAGGTCACGGGCAAAGACCTGGCGCGAGAGATAGCCGCTGTCGGATGCCGCCGGAAACAGGAACGGGCTGTTGGCGAAAGCGGGCAGCTTGGCCCGGGCGTCAAGCCAGCTCCGCATCGCCGCACGCGCCTTGGCCGACAGCGGCACCATGCGTTCCTTGTCGCCCTTGCCGCGTACCATGAAGAAACGATCGTCGCGCTGCGCCACTGTCACCGGCAGGCCGACCAGCTCGGAAACGCGCAGTCCGGTGGCGTAGAGCACTTCGACCAGCGCATGCAGGCGCAAGGCCGCCAGCCTGTCGGCGTGACCGAGCCCGTCATCGCCGGCTTCCTGCGCGGCGCGATCGATCAGCCGGCCGGTTTCGGCCTCGCTCATCGTCTTGGGCAGCGGACGGCCTTTTTTCGGGCTGTCCAGCGTGCCGGTGGGGTCATCCGCGCGCAGGCCCTCGGCGTAGAGGAACTTGAAGAACTGGCGGATCGCCGACAGTTTGCGCGCCTGCGAGGTCGGCGCGAAGCCGCGCGCGGCGATATCGTCGAGATAGGCCCTGATGTCGGCGGCGCCGGCGCGGGCAAGTCCGCCACCGATCCCGCCGGAAGCATCCTCGAGATCGCGGCGATAGGAGGAAAGCGTGTTCTCCGCCGCTCCCCGCTCGGCGCTCATCATTTCCAGGAAGGCCTCGATGCGAGCGGCGCTGTTCATGTCCTTGAGGCGGTTCCGAGTCGGTCTTCTTGGGGTTCAGTTTTTCTTCGGATTGAGCTTTTCCGGCGGAATACGCACGCTCATCTCGGCTTTTTTCGGCTCGACGAACATCACCAGCGCGAACATCGTACCATAGGCAATGCCGGCCAGAATCGCGAGGGTCACGACAAAGCGAAACAGTGTCGGCATTCAGTTCTCGCCCGTCTTCTTGTTCTGCGTTTCCAAACCCTGTGCCCTTATGGGACGCCAATCCGGCCAATTCAAGGAAGAAGCGGACCCCTGTTAGCAACTTCCGATGCAAGCGTCGCTCTGTCCATATCGGCCCATCGCACTTGGCACGCTTGACGCAAACCGGCTTTTCATGTCGATACGCCGGCAAAGAGGCCCAAAGAAGCAGCCGATGAACGCGCTACAGGCAAATTCCCCAGGCGAGACCCATGCCGCGCTGCTTGGCCGGCTGGGCAGCCGGTCCATCGTCTTTGTCGGGCTGATGGGCGCCGGCAAGACGGCGATCGGCCGCAAGGTGGCGACCATGCTTTCGCTGCCCTTCATCGACAGCGACCAGGAGATCGAAAGCGTGTCGCGGATGACGGTTCCGGAGCTGTTCGAGCGCTATGGCGAAACCGAGTTCAGGGCCCTGGAACAGCGTGTCATCCTGCGCGTGCTGGAAAACGGCCCGCAGGTTTTGTCGACCGGCGGCGGTGCCTTCATGAATGCGCAGACGCGCGAGGCCGTCGCCGCGCACGGTGTCTCGGTTTGGCTGAAGGCCGAGCTCGACCTTCTGATGGACCGCGTTTCCAAAAAGCAGAACCGGCCGCTCTTGAAAAGCGCCGATCCCCGCGCCGTGCTGGAGCGGCTGATGGCGGAACGCTATCCGGTCTATGCGACCTCTGACGTCACCGTGCCGACCCGCGACGATCGCAAGGAGGTCATCGCGGCCGAGGTAATCGAGGCGCTCTGCCTGCATTTCGGCATCGATGCGATAGCCGCGACGGGCGAGGTCGAATCATGAGCGCGGATCAGCCAGTCACAGTCGAAGTCGGTCTGGGCGACCGCGCCTACGACATATTGATCGGCTCCGGCCTGCTGTCGCGTGCCGGCGCTGAGATTTCGCGCCGGCTGCCGGGCACGCGCGCCGCTGTGGTGACCGACGAGAACGTCGCCGCCGCGCATCTCGATACGCTGAGGACCGGGCTCGAGAAGAGTGGCATCCAGCCCGCGATCATTACGATGCCGCCCGGCGAGAAGACCAAGAGCTTTGCCCATCTCGAGGCGGTGGTCGACGGCGTCCTGGCCGCCAGGCTGGAGCGCGGCGACGTCGTCATCGCGCTTGGCGGCGGCGTCATCGGCGATCTCACCGGTTTTGCCGCCGGGATCGTGCGGCGTGGCATGAATTTCGTGCAGGTTCCGACATCGCTTCTGGCGCAGGTCGATTCCTCGGTCGGCGGCAAGACCGGCATCAACAGCCCGCGCGGCAAGAACCTCGTCGGCGTCTTCCTCCAGCCCAAGCTGGTGCTGGCCGATACCGAAGTGCTCGACACGCTGCCGATCCGCGAATTTCGCGCCGGCTATGCCGAGCTTGCCAAATACGGGCTGATCGACCGGCCGGATTTCTTCGCCTGGCTGGAAACGAATTGGGAAAAGGTGTTCGCCGGCGGACCGGAGCGGGTCGAGGCCATTGCCGAAGCCTGCCGTGCCAAGGCCGATGTCGTTGCCAGCGACGAGTTCGAGACCGGCGACCGCGCTCTGCTCAACCTCGGCCATACGTTCGGGCACGCGCTCGAAGCCGCCACGCAGTATGACGGGACGCGCCTCGTCCACGGCGAGGGGGTCGCCATCGGCATGGCGCTGGCGTACCGGTTCTCCTCTCGGCTCAATCTCGCCAGCCCCGACGACGCGGCCCGCGTCGAGGCGCATCTGCGTGCCGTCGGGCTGCCGTGGCGGATGGCCGACATTCCGGGCGACTTGCCCGATGCGGATGCGCTGCTTTCATTCATCACGCAGGACAAGAAAGTGTCGCGCGGCGCGCTGACCTTCATTCTGACGCGCGGCATCGGCGAGGCCTTCATCGCCAAGGATGTGCCGGCCTCGGAAGTGCTGGCGTTCCTCAGGGAAAACCATCCAGGCAACGGGAAAGCCGGCTGAGATGGACACTGGCTGGGTCGTCTTCGCCGTTCTTGCCATCCTCGTCATCCTGGTCGTTGCCGTGCGCACCCGCCTGCTTGCCATGTTCGGCTATGAACTGTCGCGCATCGAGCCGCAGCGGTCGAGCCAGGACGAGTTGCGCGGCGCGGTCGACGATTTTCGCCGCGACGGCCAGGTGGTGCGTGAGGATCGCGACCGCGTCGGCGGCCTGTTCGACCTCGAAGAGCTCGAAGTTTCCGACGTCATGGTCCACCGCACGAATATGCGCTCGGTCAATGCCGACAATGCGCCGGAAGCGGTGGTGCGCGAGATCCTGCAGAGCCCGCACACCCGCATGCCGCTTTGGAAAGGTTCACTCGACAACATCGTCGGCGTGCTGCACGCCAAGGATCTGCTGCGCGCGCTGAACGAAGTCGGCAATGATTTCTCGCGGATCGACGTGATGAAGATCGCGTCAAAACCGTGGTTCGTGCCCGACACCACGACTTTGCAGGAACAGCTCAACGCCTTCCTGCGCCGCAAGACGCATTTTGCCGTCGTCGTCGATGAATATGGTGAGGTCGAAGGGCTGGTGACGCTGGAGGACATTATCGAGGAGATTGTCGGCGAGATCGCCGACGAGCACGATGTCGACATCCAGGGCGTCAAGCAGGAGGCGGACGGCTCCGTCGTCGTCGAAGGCACGGTGCCGATCCGCGACCTCAACCGGGCGCTCGACTGGAACCTGCCGGACGAAGAGGCGACGACCATCGCCGGCCTCGTCATCCACGAGGCGCAATCGATCCCCGAGGAGAAGCAGGCTTTTACCTTCCACGGCAAGCGCTTCGTCGTCATGAAACGCGACAAGAACCGGATTGCCAGGGTCAGGATCCGGCCGGCCGGCGACAGTTAAAGCGTTTCAGTGTTGGTAGGATCTCCGAGCCGCTCTAACTCTTTGTTCTTACGCAATTCCAGACGGGAAACCGCTGCGCACTTTTCCTGGAATTGCCATCGAGCCGTCGCCTTGCCAATCCTTCGTTGGAACTCCCGCCCGCCGGGATGCATTCTTCGCCGATGACGATCGATCGGCGAACCTTGCTCCTGGCCTCGGTGGCTGCCTTGTTGCCAACCGGCACGAGAGCGGCGCGAGATACGCCATCCGCCGAAACTGTCGACTACGGTCCGGCCAAGCTCGATATCTATGCGCCCGATGGCGCGAAAGACCTGCCGGTGGTCTTCTTCGTCCATGGCGGCGCCTGGCGGACCGGCAAACGCAGCCAGGTGAACGCCAAGCCGGCCTTCCTGCTTGCCAACGGCTTCTGCTTCGTCTCCATCGACTACCGCATGCTGCCGCAGGCTGATGTCGCCATCCAGGCGGGCGACGTGGAGAGGGCCTATGCCTATGTCAGGACCAACATCGCCCAACATGGCGGCGACCCCGACCGCATCGTCGGCATGGGGCATTCGGCCGGCTGCCATCTGGTTGCCCTGACCGGCATGCGCGGCGGATTGCCCGGCGTCGCTGGCCTGCTTCTCGACGATACAAGGGCCTACGATCTCGCCGCCCTTGCCGGAAGTGGCGGCATGGTAAGGGCCTATTCGCGTGTCTTTTCCGATCCTTCGCAGTGGGCGGCACTGTCACCGGCGAGCTATGTCGACGGCCGCAAGCATCCGCCGACCTTCATCGCCTATTCCCGCGCCGACGGTCGCGGCGAGCAGTCCACGGCCTTTGCCCAGCGCCTGCGCGCCAGCGGCACCGAGGTGACGCTGTTCGACGGCAGTGCCTATACGCACATGTCGATCAACCGCGATTTCGGCGAGGACGGCGACGCGCTGACCGCTGCCGCGCTGGCGTTCCTGAAATCGACGGTCGGTTGAGCGCACCGGCTGTCCGTGGCGTGTTCCACTCGTTGTGCCTGGCACCGCCGATGCGGCCGGGCGGAAATTCAACAGTCATTGCTTGACCGTTCGCTGAGCGTCGCACCGGCTTCGGCGTCGACCGAAGCGAGGCTGACCTCATAGCCCCAGAGGCTTCGGACATGGCGCAGGGTCGCGTCGCGGCTGCCACTGTCGAGCAGTACGCCCTCCTTCACCTTGTGCTGCAGCCGCAAATGCCGGTTACCGAGCAGGTCGACATCCACCACCTGGATATCCGGCCGGCTCGCGCCGATGTCGTAGCTCTGGGCCAGCGCGGCACGTATCTTTTGGTAGCCGCGCTCATTGTGGATCGAGGCCACCTCGTAATGGGCGTCGTCGGCCTGATCGGCGAGGACAAACATTCGCCATTTCCGTATGAGGGCTGGGCTGAGGTGCTGGCGGATGAAGGATTCGTCGCGGTGGTTGGCCCAGGCGTCCAGGAGCACATCGCGCCAGTCACCGCGGCCCGCGATGTCGGGAAACCAGTCGCGGTCCTCCGCCGTCGGCGCGGTCGAAATGCGCTGTATGTCCTGCATCATGTCGAGGCCGAGCGCGTATGGGTTGATACCGGAGAACCGGGGGTCGTCGAAGGCCGGCTGGAAGATCACATTGGAATGGTTGCGCAGGACCTCGAGCATGGCGCCCTCGCTGATCTGGCCGCGGTCGAACAATGCGTTCATGAGGGTGTAGTGCACGAAGGTGGCGCAGCCTTCATTCATCACCTGCGTTTGCCGCTGCGGATAGAAATACTGCGCGACGATACGCACGATTCGGATGATCTCGCGCTGCCAGGGCTCGAGGACAAGGCTGTTCTTCTCGAGGAAATAGAGCAGATTTTCCTCGGGCAGATTGAGCGATTTCTTCCGCTCCGCCAAGCCTTCGTCCTTCTTCCCGGTCTTGCTGCTGTCCTGCGAGGGAGGCAGCGTGCGCCACAAGTCGTTGTAGGAACGTTCTTCATATTCCAGGCGCTCGCGCAGCCCTTCACGCTGCCGCTCCGACGACAGCTTTGGCGGCCTGTGGTATCGGAACACGCCTTGTTCCATCAGCGCGTGGGCGCAGTCGAGAATGCTTTCCACGGCCGACAGTCCGTGCCGCTCCTCGCATCGGGCAATGTAGCCCTTGGCGAACTCCAGATAGCTCAGAATCCCCCCGGCGTCGGTCCACTGCCGGAACAGATGATTGTTCTTGAAGAAATGATTGTGTCCGAGCGCGGCATGCGCCGTCACAAGGGCCTGCAAGGCCATGGTGTTTTCCTCCATCAGGTAGATGATGCAGGGATTGGAGTTGATGACCAGTTCGTAAGCCAGGCCCCGTCCACCCTTGCGGTAGAGAAAATCCTGGTACAGGAAATGCTTGCCGAACGACCAATGACGGTACATCAGCGGCATGCCGACCGATGAATAGGCGTCGAGCATCTGTTGCGAGGAAATGATTTCCATCTGCACCGGATAGGTGTCCAGCTTGAGTTCCTCGATGGCGATTGCCGCGATCGCGTCGTAGGCGTGCGACAATTTCTGGAAGTCCCAGTCGGATCCGGAAAAGAGCAAACCCGGTTTGCTGGCTGTCCTGGCCATGGTTTCCCCTCAGGCGCTCTTCCTGAGCGCGGGCTGTTTGGCGAAGAGCTGACGAAAGACAGGATAGATATCGGCGGCCGTGGCTATGCGGCTCATCTGGAAGTTCGGCCAGTTCGATTCGATGGCGCTGTAGGCTCGCCAGAGCGACGTCCCGTTTTCAGTCGCGCCGAAGATGTGACTCTCGCGTTCGTCGATGATCTCGACATAGGCGAAATACTGGCACAGGCGCATGAGCTTGCCGTTCAGCAGGGCGATGCAGCGCTCGGAATCGGTGGCGAAATTGTCGCCGTCCGAGGCCTGGGCGGCGTAGATGTTCCACTCGCTCGCGGGGTAACGCTGCTCGATGACGCGATGCATCTCCTCGAGCGCGGTGGAAACGACGGTGCCACCGCTTTGCGTGCAGTAGAAGAAGGTTTCCTCATCGACCTCCTGCGCCTCGTGCGTGTGGCGGATGAAGACGATTTCGGTGCGTTCATAGCGTCGCTTCAGGAACAGGTGCAGCAGCACGAAGAAGCGCTTGGCCAGGTCCTTCTCGCGCTCGCCCATCGAGCCCGACACATCCATCAGGCAGAACATGACCGCTTTCGCATTCGGCACCGGGCGCTGGTCGAAGCGGTTGAACCGGATGTCGACCGGGTCGACGAAGGCAATCCGCCGGCGCCGGCGCTCCAGCCGCTCGATCTCTTCTTTGAGCGCCACGACGCGCTCGCGCGTTTGAGCATCAGGCGGTGCGGCCTCCAGCAAGGCGAGTTCCTGCATGATCGCGTCGACCGCCGCTTGCTTGGGACGCCTGAGCGCAATGCGGCGGCCGTGGCTGTTGCGCATCGTGCGGCCGACGTTGATGTTGGTTGGCGAACCGGTGGCGGCGAAACCCGCCCGGCGCGGCTTGAAGGCAAGGATCTCCTTGAGGTTGAGCTTGACCAGGTCGGGCAGTTCGAGATCCTCGAAAAAGAGATCCAGCACCTCCTCGCGCGAAAGCACGAAACGAAAGTCGTCCTCGGATGCGGTTTTTCCCGGTGACGAACCGCCCATGCCTCCGCCCTGGCCGGGCTTGGGGATCAGGTCGCCTTGGGAGAATTGCCTGTTGCCCGGCAGGATGTGCCGGCGCCGGCCGGTGTCCCTGGCGTCGTTGAAGGTCGGCTCGCCAGTGCCTCTTTCGGGCATCGGCACGACGTGCTCCGCGTCCACGTCGGCGATCCGCCCAGCGCGGATCTGATCGCGAATGCTGCGCTTGAGCTCCTCGCGGGCACGCCTGAGAAAGCGCTGGCGGTTGCCAAGGCTTTTGTCCTTCGGATTCAGGCGGCGGTCGATAAAGATCGGCATGCAACCATTCGGACTGCTCTCAGCCCGCCTTGTTCACCCGCATGTACCAATCGACCAGCCGGCGCACCTGCCGTTCCGTATAGCCGCGCTCCACCATCCGCTGGACGAATTCATTGTGCCGCTTTTCGGTGACGCTATCCTGCTTGGAGCCGAAGCTGATCACCGGCAGGAGATCCTCGACCTGGCCGAACATGCGCTTTTCGATGACCTCGCGCAGCTTCTCGT
Organism: Mesorhizobium sp. BR-1-1-10; assembly: GCF_020165595.1. Taxonomy (NCBI): domain Bacteria; kingdom Pseudomonadati; phylum Pseudomonadota; class Alphaproteobacteria; order Hyphomicrobiales; family Phyllobacteriaceae; genus Mesorhizobium; species Mesorhizobium sp. BR-1-1-10. The sequence goes on from NZ_JAIUIL010000013.1 coordinate 61,046, forward strand.
AGCTCGTCCATGAAGGGTTGCGGCCATGGTTGCGCGCCCGGGCACGCAGCGTGAACTTCACCACTTCGTTGCGGAAGTCCTTCGGATTGGCGATGCCTGCCGGCTTTTCGACCTGCGACAGTTCGTTGTCCAACACCTCGCGGTTGAGGATCTGGCCGGTGTCCGGGTCCTTGTAGTCCTGGTCCTCGATCCAGGCATCGGCATAGGCGATGTAGCGGTCGAACAGGTTCTGGCCATATTCGCTATAGGATTCCAGATAGGCCTTCTGGATCTCGTGGCCGATGAACTCGGCGTAACGGGCGGCCAGTTCCGACTTGATGAATTCGAGATAGGCGGCTTCCGTCTCCTTCGGAAACTGCTCCCGTTTGATCGCTTCTTCCAGGATGTACATAAGATGCACGGGGTCCGCCGCGACCTCGTTGGTATCGTAGTTGAACGTCTGCGACAGGATCTTGAAGGCGAAGCGCGTGCTGACGCCGGTCATGCCTTCGTCGACGCCGGCGGCGTCGCGATATTCCTGGACTGACTTCGCCCTCGGGTCGACTTCCTTGAGGTTCTCACCATCATAGGCGCGCATTTTGGTGTGCAGCGGCGAATTGTCGTGCTCGGCAAGGCGGGTCGAGACGCTGAACCGGCTGAGGATGTCCAACACCTCGGGCGCGCAAGGGCTGGCGGCCAATTCACTCTCGCGCAGCAGCTTCTCGTAGATTTGCCTCTCTTCGGTGATGCGCAGGCAATACGGCACCTTGACCACGAGGATGCGATCGAGAAACGCCTCATTGTTCTTGTTGTTCTTGAACTGTTGCCACTCGGATTCGTTGGAATGGGCAACGATGATGCCCTGGTAGGGAAAGGCACCAAAATTCTCGGTGCCGTTGTAACTGCCTTCCTGGGTCGCCGTCAGCAATGGATGCAGCACCTTGATGGGCGCCTTGAACATCTCGACGAATTCGAGCAGGCCTTGCGTCGTTCGGTTCAGTCCGCCGCTGTAGGAATAGGCGTCGGGGTCGGACTGGCTGAAATTTTCCAATTGCCTGATGTCGACCTTGCCAACCAGGGCCGAGACGTCCTGGTTGTTCTCGTCGCCAGGCTCGGTCTTGGCGATGCCGATCTGGCGCAGCCGCGACGGCATCAGTTTGACCACGCTGAATTTGGAAATGTCGCCGGACAGTTCGTCGAGGCGCTTGGCCGCCCATGGCGAGATAAGTCCGTTCAGGCGGCGCCGGGCTATCCCGTATTTGTCCTCCAGGAGATCGCTCATGCGATCGGGGTGGAACAGGCCAAGCGGCGATTCGAAAACCGGACTGATCTGGTTGCCGACCTTCAGCGTGTAGATCGGGCGCTCCTCCATCAATTTCTTCAACCGTTCGGCCAAGGAGGATTTGCCGCCGCCGACCGGACCCAGGAGGTAGAGGATCTGCTTGCGCTCCTCGAGGCCCTGGGAGGCATAGCGGAAATATCCGGCGATGCGCTCGATCGTATCCTCCATCCCGTAAAAGTCGGAGAAGGAGGGATATATCTTGACGGTCCGGTTCGAGAAGATACGGCCTAGCCGCTCGTCCTTGCTGGTGTCGACCAGGTTTGGCTCGCCGATCGCCTCGACCATTCGTTCCGGCGCCGAGGCATACATCGATTTGTCCTCGCGGCAGGCGAGCAGATATTGCTGGAGACTTATCTCTTCCTGGGCGGCGTTCGCATAAATTTCCGAAAAGAGATGGAAGACGTCGGATTGGTTCTCACGCATGATCGTTGCCTTCGGAGCCATTCTGATGGGGCTCGCATATTCAACTGCGGGAAGGCATTGTTTGTTCCGTCGCTCCGGCCCGAATGGCCGTCCATCAACCGCGATTTCGGCGGAGATGGCAATGCGCCGAACGCCGCCGCGCCAGCGTTCCTGAAATCGACGGTCGCCTGATCCTGCCGACCGTCGCTCGCCCATTCCGTGGCTGGATCATGCCAAAAACGGCGGCGGGATATTGCCGTGCCGATATCCGCGGGTGCAATTGCTCTTCGTGAATGGGAGAAAATTCGCATGAATGGCGCCGATGTTCTGTGCGACGTGCTGTTGGCCAATGACGTGAATGTCTGCTTCGCCAATCCCGGCACATCCGAAATGCATTTCGTCGCGGCCCTCGACCGCAAGCCGGCGATGCGCTGCGTGCTCGGCCTGTTCGAGGGGGTGGTGACGGGTGCGGCCGACGGCTATGCGCGCATGACCGATCGTCCCGCCGCGACGCTGCTGCACACCGGCCCGGGCCTCGCCAATGGGCTGGCCAACATGCACAATGCAAGGCGCGCCTTCAGCCCGATGATCAATATCGTCGGGGACCATGCCTCCTACCATCTGCCGCTCGACGCGCCGCTCACCAGCGATATCGAGGGGCTGGCGGCGCCGATGTCGAAGTGGGTGCGCCGCATCGGAGGGCCCGCCGATGTCCAACCGGCCACGGAGGCGGCCTTTCGCGCCTCGCTGACACCGCCGGGTGTCACCACGCTGATCCTGCCGGCGGACGCGGCCTGGGGCGACGCCGACCCGGTTTCGCCCGGCAAGGTGGAACTCGCATCGCCGCCAGCCGTCGACATCGACGCCGTGCGAGCGGTGGCTACCGCGATCCGTGCCGCTCCCGGGCGCGCCGGCATGATCGTTCGGGGACGGGCGGCGCGGGCCGATGCCCTCGAGATCGCCGGCCAGATTTCAGCGGCCTGCGATGTCAGGCTGTTCAGCGAGGTTTTGATCGCGCGTATGCAGCGCGGGCGCGGGCGCGTCGCGCCGACGCGCATTCCCTATCCGGTCGACGCGGCGACGGCAGCGCTCAGGGATATCGATGTCCTTGTGCTGGTCGGCGGCAAGGAGCCGGTCGCCTTCTTCGCCTATCCGGGAAAACCGGGAAGGCTTGTTCGTGACGATTGCCCGGTGCTGACGCTCGCCGCCCATGGTCAGGATCTGCATGCGGCACTGGAGGCGCTTGGCGACGAACTGGGCGTCAGGCAATCGCAGCCGGCGTTGGTTGCAAGCGCCTTTCCCGAGGAAGCAACGCCAACCGGCAGCTTGACGGAAGATGCCATTGCACTCTCGGTGGCCAAAAAGCTGCCGGGCGACGCGATCGTCTGCGACGAGGCCGTCACTTCGGCGCGACGTTTCTTCGCGCTGTCGGCCTTTGCCGCGCCGCACGACTACATGATGGGCACGGGCGGGTCGATCGGCGGCGGCATTCCGCTGGCGACAGGCGCGGCGATCGCCTGTCCCGGCCGCAAGGTGATCAATCTGGAGGCCGACGGCAGCGGCATGTACACGGTGCAGGGCCTGTGGACGCAGGCGCGGGAAAAGCTCGACGTGGTGACGATCGTCTTTTCCAACCGCACCTATGCGATCCTCCATGGCGAGATGCGCAATGTCGGGGTGAACTCGATCGGCGAAAATGCTAGGCGCATGCTCGACCTCGACCATCCGGCGCTGGACTGGGTTTCGCTGGCCAAAGGCATGGGCGTGGAGGCGGCGCGTGCTGACACCTGCGAGCGGTTCGACGCGCTGCTCGATGCTGCCCTGTCGCGGCGCGGGCCATTCCTGATCGAAGCGATAATCTGAGCAGCGCGAGACGAGCTACAGGACCAACTCGGGGACTTGGCTCACCAGCGGGTCTGTTCGCCGGGCGCCGCGGGCTCGATAGCCAGCGCGTGAACGCCCGCCTTCAACTCGTCGGCCAGCAGTTCGTTGACGGCGCGGTGGCGCTCAACGCGGCTCATGCCAACGAAATTCACCGAGACGATGCGGACACGGAAATGTGTCTCGCCGGTACCATCGAACTCAGCGTGGTGACCGGATTCCACATGATGATGGCCGGCGTGGAGATGGCTTTCGTTGAGGATGACCAGCCGCTCGGGCGAAAATGCCTTGTTGAGCTTGTCTTCCATGGTCGCCTGTATGGACATCGTCTTCTCCCTTCACCACATATGGTCGGCGCGCCGCCGTGAAAACCCGAAATAGGTTTCGCCGGGCCGCTGGCGCGCAACAAAATCGGTCATCCGCCTGCTTTAAGCCGCGATTCAGCGGTTAGGGCGATCATCGCGAAAATGTCAATTCTTGTTTCGCATCTGCGAACGCCCCATAAATGGGTGAGATGAAGCCGTATCCCAAATATTTCGAGAAGATTCGCGTCCGCCCCGACAAGGACGCGGAGGTGAAGGCGCACGCGCCGATCTGCCAGTGGGATGGCTGCAAGGAGGCGGGCACGCATCGCGCGCCGGTCGGCCGCATGAAGGAGGGCGAGTATTTCCGCTTCTGCTTCGACCATGTGCGTGAGTACAACAAGGGCTTCAACTACTTCTCCGGCGTGCCGGACACCGAGGTGGCGCGCTTCCAGAAGGAAGCGATGACCGGCCACCGGCCGACCTGGAAGATGGGCGTCAACGGCGCCTCGACGCGTTCCTCGCCCGACATGGCGCAGATGCGCTCCGGCCGCGCAGGCTACTACAACCGCATGCGCGATCCGTTCGACCTGTTCAAGGGACCGAAGGATCCGCGCGAGGCGCGCGAGCGCAAGGCCAAGCCGCTTGAGGCCAAGGCGCTGGAAACGCTTGGCCTTGATACAAAGGCGACTGGCAAGGACATCAAGGCGCGCTATAAGGAACTGGTGAAGCGTCACCATCCGGATGCGAATGGCGGCGACAGAGGTTCGGAAGACCGGTTCCGCGATGTGCTTCAGGCCTATCGCGTGCTCAAACAGGCGGGCCTGTGCTGAGCGACCCTATGGTTCGTGTCGTTTTCCAACTTTCATAAGGTTGGAAAAGGCTCTAAGACCGCCCCCGAACAAAATGGATTGCCGGCGAAACGCGACGTTTCGCCCGTGGAGACGTTGAGAGATATGAACAAGGTCGATCGCGACATCGCCAACCTGCCCGACACGACGGTGTCGGTGAAGGAGAAATTCGGTTTCGAGTCCAAGATGGTGGTGCCAGCGTACTCGGTCACCAGCGAGCATGTGCCCGATGTCGATCCCGATTATCTGTTCGACAAGGCGACGACCTTGGCGATCCTCGCCGGCTTTGCCTACAACCGCCGCGTCATGGTGTCGGGCTATCACGGCACCGGCAAGTCGACCCATATCGAACAGGTCGCCGCCCGCCTCAACTGGCCTTGCGTGCGCGTCAATCTCGACAGCCATGTCAGCCGTATCGATCTTGTCGGCAAGGACGCGATCGTGGTCAAGGACGGCCTGCAGATCACCGAATTTCGCGACGGCATCCTGCCCTGGGCCTACCAGCACAATGTCGCGCTTTGCTTCGACGAGTATGACGCCGGCCGTCCGGACGTGATGTTCGTCATCCAGCGCGTACTGGAATCGTCCGGCCGCCTGACGCTGCTCGACCAGAGCCGGGTCATCCGCCCGCATCCGGCGTTCCGGCTGTTTTCGACCGCAAATACGGTTGGTCTGGGCGACACCACCGGCCTTTATCACGGCACCCAGCAGATCAACCAGGCGCAGATGGACCGCTGGTCGATCGTTACCACGTTGAATTATCTGCCGCACGACAATGAAGTGAACATCGTGCTGGCCAAGGCCAAGCATTATCGCGACACCAAGGGCAAGGACATCGTCAACAAGATGGTGCGCGTCGCCGACATGACGCGCTCGGCCTTCATCAATGGCGACCTGTCGACGGTGATGAGCCCGCGTACCGTCATCACCTGGGCCGAGAATGCCGAGATCTTCGGCGATGTCGGCATGGCGTTCCGGCTGACCTTCCTCAACAAGTGCGACGAGCTGGAGCGTTCGGTGGTTGCCGAGTTCTACCAGCGCGCCTTCGGCCAGGATCTGCCCGAGAGCGCGGCCAATGTGGTGCTGGGCTAAGCAGAGCCTCGATGGCGGGTCCGGGCGACAACACGCGCAACAAGTCGAAAACGGGGTCTGAAGCCGACAGCTTCAAGCGCGCCGTCACCGTCTGCATGCGCGCCATTGCCGGCGACAAGGAAATGGAAGTCGGCTTCGCCAAGGATCGGCCGGCGCTGGCGGGCAGCCGCGCGCGGCTGCCCGAACTGCCCAAGAAGGCATCGAAGTCCGACATCGCGATTACCCGCGGGCTCGGCGATTCCATGGCGTTGAAGCGCGCCTGCCATGATGTGCGCATCCACAGCAGACTGGCGCCGGAAGGCAAGGCCGCCCGTGCCATCTACGACGCGGTCGAACAGGCCCGCGTCGAGGCGATCGGCAGCCGCGCCATGCAGGGCGTCGCCGATAATATCGGCTCGATGCTGGAGGACAAATACACCAAGGCCAACCTCGTCGACGTCAAGGACAAGGCCGACGCGCCCATCGAGGAGGCGCTGGCGCTGATGGTGCGCGAAAAGCTGACCGGCCGGCCGGTGCCGAAGAGCGGCGAGCGGTTGGTAGAACTCTGGCGGCCCTGGGTCGAGGAGAAGGCAAAGGCCGATCTCGACGGCCTGTCGGAAAAGCTCGAGGACCAGCAGGCCTTCGCCCGCGTCGTGCGCGAGATGCTTGCCTCCATGGAAATGGCCGAGGAACTCGGCGACGACCAGGAGACCGAAGATTCCGAGGACAATGACGACAACCAGCCGCAAGGCGAGGAACAGAGCGAGGAAGGCGGCGAGGACGATTCCGGCTCAGAACAGTCGCAGTCCGAGGATGCCGAGGCATCGGCCGACGACGAGCAATCGGCGGAGACGGAAGCCTCCGATTCCACCGCCGACGATCTGTCCGACGATGACGATGCCGATGCCGAGACGCCCGGCGAGGCTAGGCGCAACGACAATCCCTTCACCAATCTGCCGAAGGAAATCGACTACAAGGTTTACACGTCAGCTTTCGACGAGACGGTCGGCGCGGAGGAGCTCTGCGAAGAGGAAGAACTCGACCGGCTGCGCGCTTTCCTCGACAAGCAACTTGCCAATCTGTCGGGCGTGGTCGGACGGCTCGCCAACCGGCTGCAGCGCCGGCTGATGGCGCAGCAGAACCGGTCCTGGGATTTCGACCTGGAAGAGGGCTATCTCGACCCGGCGCGGCTGGTGCGCGTCGTCATCGATCCGATGCAGCCGTTGTCGTTCAAGCAGGAGCGCGACACCAAGTTCCGCGACACGGTGGTGACGCTGGTGCTCGACAATTCCGGCTCGATGCGTGGCCGGCCGATCACGGTCGCCGCCACCTGTGCCGACATTCTGGCGCGCACGCTGGAGCGCTGCGGCGTCTCGGTCGAGATCCTCGGCTTCACCACGCGGGCCTGGAAGGGCGGACAGGCGCGCGAGAAGTGGCTGAAGGACGGCAAGCCGCCGAACCCCGGCCGCCTCAACGATCTGCGTCATATCATCTACAAATCCGCCGATCATCCATGGCGGCGGGCACGCCGCAACCTTGGCCTGATGATGCGTGAAGGCCTGCTCAAGGAGAATATCGACGGCGAGGCGCTGCTGTGGGCCCACAACCGGCTGATTGCCCGGCCCGAACAGCGCAAGATCCTGATGATGATCTCGGACGGCGCGCCGGTCGACGATTCCACGCTGTCGGTCAATCCGGGCAATTATCTCGAGCGGCATCTGCGCGCCGTCATCGAATTGATCGAGACGCGCTCACCGGTCGAGCTGCTGGCCATCGGCATAGGCCATGACGTCACGCGCTACTACAGGCGCGCCGTCACCATCGTCGATGCCGAGGAACTGGCCGGCGCCATGACCGAGCAGCTGGCTTCGCTGTTTGCCGAGGAAAGCGCGAAGGATACGCGTCGCGGCGGCATGCGGCGCGCCGGATGATCTTTTCGCGAGGCGGGTTTAGGCAAACGCTTTTCGCCGCCATCGTCCTGCTCGCCGGTGTGGCTCCGGCAGGTTCGGCCGGCTCGGCTCCAGTTGAACCTGTCGCCGTCTCGGCACGCCCGATCACCGAATTCCACATTGGCCGCGCCGACAAGCAATTCGGTCCGCTCGAATTCGTCGGTGGGCTGGAAATGACCTCGCCATCGCGCGATTTCGGCGCGTTGTCGGCCTTTCGGTTTCTGAAAGCCGGCAGCGATTTCATCGGTGTTGCCGACACCGGTTACTGGTTCTTCGGCTCGGTGGCCCGCGACGCCGACAGGCGCCCCCTCGGCATCCAGAATTTTCGCATGCAGCAGATGGCCAACCAGAGCGGGCAGCCGATCGACGAAAAATGGGAAGTCGACGCCGAAGGCCTCGCGGTCAAGGACGGTATTGCCACTGTCGGTTTCGAGCGCAACCACCGCGTCTCCCAGTTCAAGATCGACCCGGACAACATGAAGGCGCCATTCAGGCAGCTGGATTTCCTGGTGCCGGCGTGGGAGTTGCGGCAGAACCGCGGCTTCGAGACAGTCACCCATTCAAATGCCAATGGCCAGCATGAAGGCGGCCTAGTCGTGGTCTCGGAGAAGAGCCTCGACAAATCAGGCAACATCTACGCCGCCATTATCGAAGGCCCGCATAGGGGCGTCTTCACTGTCAAGCGCAACGACGATTTCGACATCACCGACGGCGCCTTCCTGCCGGATGGCGACCTCTTGCTGCTGGAGCGCAGTTTCACGATGGCGGGGGGCCTCAAGATGCGGCTGCGGCGCATTTATGGAGAGAGCGTCGAGAAGGGCGCGGTCGCCGACGGGCCGGTGCTGCTGCAAGCCGACATGGGCTACCAGATCGACAATATGGAAGGGCTCGATGTCTGGAGCCGGGATGACGGCGCGTTGATGGTGTCGCTGATCTCCGACGACAACCACTCGATCCTGCAGCGCAATCTCTATCTGGAATTCATTCTGCACCAGGATTGAGGGGCAGCCCCTTCGCGACGCTCATTGGCGATTTTTTATGCGTCGGCCATTTCCGAGAATCCTGCCCTGACAAGCCAGGGGTTGCGCGGAGCTCGACAAGTCCAGACAGGTCCAAACACTGCTGCTGACGGCTCTGGTCTGGACCGCTAGCTGTTGGTGGCGATCCAGATGACATGGCGCGCGCCGCGCTTGCCGTTGGCGCGCGTGTTGACTTCCTCGACAGCGAAACCTGCCTGTTTCAACCGCCGCGTGAAGCCGGCATCCGGCCCTTGCGACCATACGGCCAGGACTCCGCCCGGTCTTAGGGCGGTGCGTGCGGCGGCGAGGCCAGCCACGCTGTAGAGCGCGTCATTGCCCTTGTGGACGATGCCTTCGGGGCCATTGTCGACGTCGAGCAGGATCGCGTCCCAGGCAATGGGTGCGGACCGTACGAGCTGACCGACATCGGTTTCGTGGATGGTGACGCGGGGATCATCGAGCGAGCCGGCAAAAATCTCGGCCATCGGGCCGCGCGCCCAGGCGACGACGGCCGGCACCAGCTCCGCGACGACGATCTCGGCATTGTCGCCCAATTCGGCGAGGGCAGCGCGCAGCGTAAAACCCATGCCGAGCCCGCCGATCAGGATTCTCGGCCGACGATGACCCGCAATCCGCTGGCAGGACAGTTTTGCCAGCGCGTCCTCGGAGCCGCTCAGCCGGCTGTTCATCAGCTCGTTGGTACCGAGCATGATCGAGAATTCAGAACCGCGCTGTTTCAGCCGCAGTTCCTGCTGGCCATCAGGCGTTTTCGCGGACTCCAGCTGGATCCAGGGAATCACGGCTAGGCCGCGGCGGCGGCCGGCTGGCTCCAGCGGGCGGCGAGCAGCCGGTAAGGGATCAGAGCCACGACAGCGATGATCAGTTTCACGCTGAGGTCGCCGAGCGCCCAGGACACCCAGCGCATGGCGTCGACATGAAACACGCCCATCAATGGGGCGCTCTCCAGCGCAAACCCGTCGCTTGGGCCGACGAAGGCAAAGGCGGCTGAAAAGGCGACGCCGAAGAACACGAGGGTGTCGAACACCGATCCGACCAGCGTGCCGACGATCGGCGCCCGCCACCAGCTCTGCCGGCGCAAACGGTTGAACACGGTCACATCGAGCAATTGCGCGGACAGGAACGCCGCTCCGGAAGCCGCCGCGATGCGCACCAGCCGGTCGGCTGATGTCTCGAATTCGATCAGGCCATGGCGGAACAGGAAGGGCGGGACGAGGATCGAGCAGACCACCGCCGTCATGAAGCCGACAAAGACGATCCGGCGCGCCACGGCAGGCCCGTAACGGCGGTTGGCGAGGTCCGTGACCAGGAAAGAGAAGGGATAGGTGAAAGCGCCCCAGGTCAAAACGTCGGCGAGCGACAGGCCGCCGACGTTTCCCTGCATGGGAAACTGCACGAGGATGTTCGATGCCACGACGACAAGCGCCATGGCAGCCACGAAAGGCAGGTACCGCGAAAAAGAAGACATTTTTTTATCCTGGGTAATGGAACCAGCGGAGCATCATGCCGAGGCAGCGCTCGCTTCGTAATTGAGCATCGGAGTGTCGAACCTTGCGGATCTATCCGATGCTCAGCGGCCAGCAAGGAGGTTGGCCAGGCGGTCGTCCCCCGCCTTTATCTGGATGTTACGCAGCGACCTGCTCGGCAAGCTTCTTGGCGATCTGCTTCTTCAAGAGACGCGCGCGCTGCGACAGTTCCTTGACGTCGGCCTTGGCCAGGAAGGCGTCGAGGCCGCCGCGATGTTCGACCGAACGCAGCGCGTTGGCCGAGATGCGCAGGCGTACATTCTGGTTCAGCGCTTCCGAAATGAGCGTCACATTGACGAGGTTCGGCAGGAAGCGACGCTTGGTCTTGTTGTTGGCGTGGCTCACATTGTTGCCGGTCTGGACTGCCTTGGCAGTGAGTTCGCAGGTGCGGGACATGGTTCTAACCTTCAGTTCTCTCGGGGCCTGCCAAACCTTTGTACCCGCGCCGGGTGGCGCGCGGTTCTGGTCAGGCGGCCTTATGGAAAAGTTGGCGTTCCATAGTTGCATTTCACCGGGTCGTCAAGCTCCGGCTTCCGCACGGAAGCGCCCGGCTTTTCATATTAAGGCCGGATTTCACCGTATAAGCGGTCTCATAGGGACACGCCAGACCGGAGTCGCCCGCCTCCGGCCGAAACCAAGGATCCGATCCCGCCATGCCTCGTTCGTCTCACGCGCTTGTTGCCGCGCTTGTCATTGCCTTGCCGACCGCTGCGTCCGCTGCCTCGCCGCAGTCGTTCAAGGGCGAATACACGGTGTCGTTCCTTGGTCTCTCGATCGCCAGATCGACCTTTTCCAGCCATTATGAGAACGGTGCCTACGCGATCGAAGGCAGTGTCTCGGCGGCGGGTCTGGCCAAGCTGTTCGACGACACGCGGGGCACGATCTCGTCAAAAGGCACGATTTCGGGCCAGAAAATGGTGCCGCAGGCGTTTCGGGCCGACTACACTTCCGGCAAGAAGGCGTCTTCGATCGACATTCGCTTTAGCAATGGCAACGTGACCTCGACGCGGGTGATCCCCGCTCCGGGCAAGCGCGATCCCAAGGCCTGGGTGCCGCTCGGCGCCGGCGACCTGGCATCGGTGCTCGATCCGATGGCGGCGACCGTCATCCATGCCGACAGCCTCGACCAGGTCTGTGGCCGCAAGGTCAAGTTCTACGATGGTGAGATGCGCGCCGACCTGACGCTGACCTACGCCTCGAAAGGAACGATCTCGGTGCCGGGCTACAAGGGCGACACCGTCACCTGCCAGATGGGTTTCGAGCCGGTGGCGGGCTATCGCAAGGGCCGCAAGGCGCTCAATTATCTCAAGAACAAAAGCCGCATGATGGTGACGTTTGCACCGCTCGGCCAAACCGGCGTATATGCGCCGATCCACGCCACGGTCGGAACGCAGATCGGCACCTTGACCATCAGCGCCAGACGGTTCGAAGCGGTACAATAAGGCACGCCACCGGGACAGAACGGGCGCGCCACTGGAGACAAAATGGGGCGCGCGACACTGATCGGCTTTTCGGCGGTCGCCATGTGGGCATTGCTCGCGTTGCTGACGGATGCGTCCGGCAAGGTGCCGCCATTCCTGTTGTCGGCCATCACCTTCTCGATCGGCACAGGCGTAGGGTTTGTCGCGCGACTGTTCATGCCGGCCACCGACAGGAGCCAAAAGATCCCTCCTCAGGTCTGGGTGATCGGCATTGCCGGCCTCTTCGGCTACCACTTCTTCTACTTCACCGCGCTGCGCAACGCGCCGGCGGTCGAGGCGAGCCTGATTGCCTATCTCTGGCCGTTGCTGATCGTGCTGGGCTCGGCGCTGATGCCGGGCGAGAAGCTGGCCTGGAACCATGTCGTCGGCGCGCTGCTCGGCCTTGCCGGCACTGTGCTGATCGTCACCAAGGGCGGCGGCCTGGCCTTCGATGCGCGCTACGCCTTCGGTTACGCCATGGCCGCCGTCTGCGCCCTGCTATGGTCGTCCTATTCCTTGCTGTCACGACGTTTCCCGTCGGTGCCGACCAGCATCGTCACCTGGTTCTGCGCGGCAACCGCCGTGCTGTCGCTCGTCTGCCACCTGGCGCTGGAACAAACGGTTCTGCCTGACGGCGCCGGCCAGTGGCTGGCCGTGCTCGGGCTCGGCCTGATGCCGGTGGGCGCGGCCTTCTATGCCTGGGACATCGGTGTCAAGCGCGGCAACATCCAGGTGCTGGGTGCCGCGAGCTACGCGGCGCCGCTGCTGTCGACGCTGGTGCTGATCGCGGCCGGCGTCGCCGAACCGTCGCTGCGCATTCTGGTCGCCTGTGTGCTCATCACCGGCGGCGCGGCGCTAGCGGCAAAATCGCTGTTCCTGCGCAAGCCGGCCACGGAGAGCGGAGCCGGGACATCCGAAGGCGGAGCCAGGGCATCCGAAGGCGGAGCCAGGGTATGACGATGCCGTTTGCCGGGGGCATCGACGGCAACGCCAATGCGACGCTGATCTTTTCGCTGGTGGCGGCGGTGATCTATGGCTTCACGCTTGGCACGCCGCCGACGCTGGGCCGCTCGGCGGCAAAGACACTTGCCGTCGCGATGCTCGCGGTACTTGCCGCAATACAAGGCGGGCCGCTGCTGCTGGTCGCCGCCCTTGCGCTGAGCGCCATTGGCGATGCCTTCTTGTCGCGCGACGGCGAAAAAGCCTTTCTGGGTGGACTGGCCAGTTTTCTCGTCGCCCATATCGTCTATGTCGCGTTGTTGCTGCGCAGCGGTGCCGGATTGGAGTTGCTTGGCGCCGAGCCCTGGCGCAGCGCGATCGCGCTGGCCATGGCGGTGTTCGCGATCGTCATGCTGGCCGCGCTTTGGCGCCGCGTTGGTCCCGGCTTACATATACCGATTGCCGTCTATGTCGTGGCGATCCTGGCGATGGGCATGTCGGCGCTAACGACAAGCAATGTCTGGGTGATCGGTGGCGCCGTGCTGTTCATGGCATCGGACGGGCTGCTCGCCATGGAGAAATTTTTAGTGGCCGCCGTCTCGCAGCATCGCGCCTGGATGCGTTTCACCGTGTGGGTTCTGTACTATGCCGCCCAACTGGCGGTCACGCTGGGATTCCTGCTGGGTTAAATCGGCTTCGGCTGCCAGCCCGGCTCGGCCAGTTCGAAGGCGGCGAAATCAAAACCCGGCGCCACCGTGCAGCCGACCAGCGTCCATTCGCCCAGTGTGCGCGCCGATTGCCACCAGCCCGCCGGCACGATGATCTGCGGCCGTTCACCCGCCGCGAGCTCGACGCCGAGAACCTGCTCGATAATGGCGCCGCCTTCTTCCCACATCGACAGCGCCAGAGGCGCGCCGGCATAAAAGTGCCAAAGCTCGGCGGCGTCCCTGACCCGATGCCAGGCCGAAACCTGATGCTGTTCCAGCAGGAAATAGATGGCGGTCGAATGGCCGCGCGCACCACCGGCTTCGTCGCGAAAGGTTTCCGCGTACCAGCCGCCTTCCGGATGCGGCTTCAGGGCGAGCGTTGCTATGATTTCCGCGGAACTGGTCATCGGCAGATAGCTGGCATGGTGGTCAGAAATTGTCCTTGCGCTTGCGGATTTCGGCGAAGACCTCGGCATCCCCGGCCTTTTCCATGCCGAGATGCTTGCGGATTGCCGGATCGTGCCAGCGCAGGAAGGGATTGGTCGACAGTTCCTCGCCGATCGTCGTCGGCAGCGTCGGCTTGTTGTCGACCCGCAGCGCCTCGATCCGCGCGGCGCGCTCCTTCAACGCCGAATTGGTGGGGTCGACGCTCAGCGCGAAACGGGCATTGGCGAGCGTGTATTCGTGGCCGCAATAGATTGTCGTCTCGGCGGGAAGGGCCGCGAGCTTCCGCAGCGATTCGTACATCACCGGCGGCTTGCATTCGAACAGCCGTCCACAACCCAGCGCAAACAGCGTATCCGCGGTGAACGCCACTTTCGATAACGGCAGATGGTAGGAGACATGGCCAGCGGTATGCCCGGGCGTGGCGATCACTTCGATGCGCTCATGGCCGAGATGCAGGACGGAGCCTTCTTCGACGGTTTCATCGATGCCGGGGATCTTGGCCTTTTCCGCCTCCGGGCCGACGATGCGCAGCTTGAAGCGCTCCTTGAGCGCCAGATTGGCCTCGACGTGATCCATATGATGATGCGTGGTCAGGATCATCGTCGGCGTCCAGCCGGTGCGCTTGATCGCGGCCAGGATCGGCGCTTCCTCGGGCGCGTCGATAATCGCGGTCTGGCCGCTTTCGGGGTCATGCACCAGCACGCCGAAATTGTCGGTGCGGCACATGAACTGTTCGATTTCGACCGGCATCGCATTTCTCCATTTGCCGCCGCAGACATAGGGCGCCGCTGCGTGAATGTCATCCCGGATGAGAAAGCGAATGTCATCCCGGATGGCGAGCAAAGCGAATGTTATCGTGGGATGTCAAATTGACATCCGCCGTGCCGGCCGCTTTGGCCTTTTGTTGAATCCGGCTGACATCACGGCTACATCCCTGACATGCATTCCGACATCGTCGACCTTCGTTCCTTCTATTCGACAACGCTCGGCCGGTTCGCCGAGCGCTCGATCACCATGGCGCTGTCGTCGATATGGGCCGCGGTGCCCAATGAGCGGCTGGTCGGCCTGGGCTATACCTTGCCCTGGCTGGAACGCTTCGGCACCGACGCCGAGCGGGTCTTCGCCTTCATGCCGGCGACCCAGGGCGCCGTGGTCTGGCCGGCGGCCGGGCCAACGGCGACGGCCCTGGTGTTCGACGAGGAACTGCCACTGGTCGATTCCTGCATCGACCGCATGCTGCTCGTCCATTCGCTCGAACACGTCGAAAACCCGCGTGAAACGCTGAACGAGATCTGGCGGGTGCTGTCGCCGGCCGGGCGCGTCGTCATCGTCGTGCCAAACCGGCGCGGTGTCTGGGCGCGCTTCGAACATACGCCGTTCGGCAATGGGCGGCCCTTCTCACGCGGGCAGCTCACCGAATTGCTGCGTGAGGCGAATTTCACGCCCGCCGCCTGGTCGGATGCGCTGTTCTTCCCGCCATCGCGGCGGCGTTTCATGATGCGCTTCCACAATGTGCTGGAGCGCGCCGGCCGGAGGCTGTGGCCGATCTTTTCCGGCGTCATTGTCGTCGAAGCGCAGAAACGGCTCTATCAAGGCGTGCCGGTGGCCCAGCGTGCGTCCCGCCGCGTCTTCGTGCCGGTGCTGTCGCCGCATGGCGCGACACGGCTCGGCCGGCGGGCCGAGGCAAGGGGTGTGGCATCGCCCCGGCAAGTGACACCTTCGTGATCGCGATGGAAACTTGCATCGCGCCGCGTCTTTCCGACCTATCTGTCGTGCTGGGCTCGCGGAGTGGTTGAGGGGCTGCCGCCGTCGGCTCCCTTCATCCGGTTTCAGCTTCGCTACTGAACGCAAGGACCTCGGCCATGGCTGATCAATTGGACAATCAGGCCACCATTCAGCCGGTCGCCGTCGCCAGCAGCCTGCGCGATCAGGTGGCGACGATCAAGCGGGCGCTGATCGGATCGCCGGTTCGCAAGTGGTTGCTGTGGACGTCGCTCGGCATCATGGGCGTCATTATCGCGACGTCGATCGGCCAGGTCTTGCTCAACCGCTGGAACCAGCCCTTCTACGATGCCCTCGCGCGCCGCGACATGGCGGCCTTCCTGCATCAGCTGATGGTCTTTGCCATGATCGCCGGCGGACTGCTGGTGCTCAATATCGGCCAGACCTGGCTCAACCAGATGATCCGGCTGAAGTTGCGCGAGGCGCTGACGCTGGACCTGATCGACCAATGGATGCGGCCGGCGCGCGCCTTCCGGCTGGCCAATGCCGGCGCCATCGGCGTCAATCCCGACCAGCGCATGCAACAGGATGCCGCGCATCTCTCGGACCTGTCGACCGATCTTGGTGTCGGCCTGCTGCAGTCGTTCATCCTGCTCGTGTCCTTTGTCGGTGTGCTGTGGGAACTGTCTTCGGGCTTCGTCTTCCACGTCAACGGCTGGTCGCTGGCGATACCGGGCTACATGGTTTGGGCCGCGTTCCTCTATGCCGGTACCGCCTCGTGGCTGAGCTGGCTGGTCGGGCGGCCGCTCATCAGCCTCAACAGCGACCGCTATACGCGCGAAGCGGAGCTGCGCTCCTCGATGGTGCGCGTCAACGAGAATGTCGATGCCATCGCGCTGTACCGTGGGGAGGATGACGCCAAGCGACGGCTGCAACTCGACCTCGGCACGGTGCTGGGCGCCATGCGGCGCATCTACACCGCCCAGATCAATCTGTCCTGGGTAACCGATACTTATGGCTGGATCACGGTCGTGGCGCCGATCCTGGTCGCCTCGCCGGTCTATTTCTCGGGGGATATCAGCTTTGGCGGGCTGATGATGGCGGTCGGGGCCTTCAACCAGGTCCACTCCTCCCTGCGTTGGTTCATCAACAACATCGGCAGCATTGCCGACTGGCGCGCCACGCTGATGCGTGTCGCCGACTTCCGCATCGCGCTCGATGAAACCGATGTGCTGCACGACAAGGAGAAGCGCATCGAATTCGCCGACAACGCCAATGGCAACCTGACGTTCGAGAAGCTTCAGGTGGCATCGCCGGACGGATGCACCAAGCTCGCCGACCAGCATGTCGAAATCCATGCCGGCGAGCGCGTCATGATCACCGGTGAACCGGGCGCCGGCAAGACGCTGTTCTTCCGCGCCATTGCCGGGCTGTGGCCGTGGGGCAGCGGGCGGATCGGCCTGCCGGCGGGGGAAACCATCATCTTCGTGCCGCGTGTGCCCTATTTGCCAGCCGGCACGCTGCGCGAGGTCCTCAATCACCCGAACGGGCATGCGCCGGCGAACGACGCCGACATTTCAGCGGTGCTTGCCGAGGTCGGTCTTGGACGGCTGTCGTCGTCGCTCGACCGCGTCGGACGCTGGGACCATGAGTTGGGCGATGACGAACAGCGATTGCTTGGCGTGGCCAGGCTCGCCTTGCGACAGCCAAAATGGGTGATCATCGACGAAGCCATGGATGCGTTCGACGGACCCTCGCTGCGGCGCGTGCTGTCGCTGCTGGAGAAGCGCCTGCCCGGCGCCGCGATCATCAACATCGGGCGCGGCCAGCACAACAATCAGTTCTTCCCGCGTTCCCTGACGATCGTTAAGGATTCCGACGCGCCCGCGCTGAAACCTGCCCACGTCAGGGCGGGTGCCATCGAGCCGCCGCCAGCCGCGGCAAGCCTCCACCACAGGAAGTAGCAGTTTTCCCCCGTTGCGGCCCGTTGCCTGGCCGCCAAGGCCCTGGCGGTCGGCATCTCGCTGCCGGACGAGAAGGAATGCGCCCTGCAACGCTCCGTGCTCGATCGCTGAGCTGTCGCCGGTCAGGCCGGTGGAATTCCAAACTTGCCACGAACTTCGTCGTAGAGGTCGCGCCGCCAGCGGCGGCCGTGGAGATAACCGTTGATCAGTTCCGGCAATGAATAACCAAGCGCATCAGACGAGCGGTTGGCCATGTATCCTGCAAATGCCTGTGGTATTCGCCCCCGGAGAATATCGGCGATGATCTGCCGCGTGATCATAAAGGGAGGGACATGGGGGTAGGAGCGAGCGATGTGCGGATGCTTACTCATCAGGATCGCGTAGGCTTCGACATAGCCGTCCCTGCGGCCTGAAATCGAATTCTGCGAATTGTGCTTCGTCCAGTCGATATCTTCCGATAATTGCGCGCCGAAGCGCTGTGCGAAGCGCAGCAGAAGCTCGCGGTCCTGCATCCGGGGAATGTCGCTGTCATAGCCGCCGATGGCCAGCAAAGCCTCGCGTCTGGCTGTTATAGCCGATCCGGCTATGAAGGCCGTCTGCGCGACCACCGCCCGCTCCAGCATTGGCGGGTTCAGGAAAGCGCCGCGGTTGACGCAGGCGGTGCCGCGGCCACCCTTCACCGAGACATATGAGGAGAGCAGGACTTCGAGCGCTGGATTGTCGTCGAACCATGCCAGCGTCCGTTCGAGCCGGTGCGGCAGGAAGAGATCGTCCGAATCAAGAAAAGTCACCACGGGCGCCCGGGCTAGCTCGATGCCGGCATTCCTGGCGGCATTGGCGCCGCGCCACTTCGCGCCGACATAGATCAGCCGGGGGTCATGGATGCGGGCGAGCGCCGCCTCGGTCCCGTCCGTCGAACCATCGTCGACGACGATATGTTCAAATCGCGGCATGCTCTGGGAAAGCACGCTTTCGACGGCGCGGAGCACCGTTTCGCGCCGGTTGTGAGTCGGCGTGATCACCGTGACGAGGGGCGCCTGTTCGGTCTTCCCGATCATATCACGTAGGCCGCCTCCAGCGCGTAAACACCCTTCGCGCCAGGTCCTTTGATCATCGGGATGGCTAAATGGATCGGACTTCCCCCTGGATGGGCCTCATCGGATTCGGTGCGACGCTACAAAAAACAACCTGCCATGTCACCCCGTCGTGCCGTCGTTCGACCGACCAGGTATGATGAATTCCAGCTCATGGCGCTTCAACTGCAACACTTTCGCACCCGCTGAAAGACGCGCGGCCACCCTCAAGGATTGGCAGTCGCGCCTGCGGGCGTCGCCCATTTCATTATCGCTTCAGCAGGAACACTGCTTGTTGGCCAAAGAAATTCCAGAACCACCATGGCATCGACAGGCCGATCTTCTGGCCGTTGGCGTCGAGCGCGGTCGCCTTCTCCACTGTCGCGCCAAGCTCTTCGCACAAATTGACGAAGTCTCGGATCGTGCAGAAGTGGATGTTGGGCGTGTCGTACCAGGAATAGGGCAGGTCGCTGGTCACAGGCATGCGGCCCTTGACGAACAGCGACAGGCGCACCCGCCAGTGACCGAAATTGGGGAAAGACACGATTGCCCGGTTGCCGATCCTGAGCAGCTCGTCGAGCACCAGCTTCGGGTTGCGGGTGGCCTGCAGGGTCTGCGACAGGACAACGAAGTCAAAGCCCTTGTCGGGATAGAATTCGAGATCGGTGTCGGCGTCGCCCTGGATGACACTGAGACCGCGCGCCACGCATTCGTTGACGCCACGCTGCGACAGCTCGAGTCCGCGACCATCGACCTGCTTGGTGTCCTGCAGCAATTCGAGCAATGAGCCGTCGCCCGAGCCGACGTCGAGCACACGCGATTGCGGCGGGATGAGGTTGGCGACGACCTCGAGGTCGACGCGTTGGCTGCCGTTGACGCTCATGGCTTCGCCTCGTGGACGGCGCATGGCCTTGGTCCGAAACGTCTGCAACTTTTCGGGGTCATGCGCTGAGCCCCCTGGCGCGCGCGGCCGAGCCGATGAAGCCGTTGATGGCGGCAAACAGTTCCGGCTCGTCGAGCAGGAAGGCGTCGTGGCCGCGATCGGTCTCGATCTCGACGAAGGATACCGAGGCGCCGGCGGCGTTGAGTGCGTGGACGATGGAGCGGCTCTCTTCTGTCGGGAACAGCCAGTCCGATGTGAAGGACACCAAGCAAAAACGGGTTTTCGTGCCGGCGAAGGCGTCGGCCAGCCGGCCGCCATGGTCGGCGGCGAGGTCGAAATAATCCATCGACCGCGTCATGTAGAGATAGGAGTTGGCATCGAAGCGGTCGACGAAGGTCATGCCCTGGTGGCGCAGATAGCTCTCGATCTGGAAGTCGGCGTCGAAGCCGAAGGTCAGCGCTTCGCGGTCCTGCAAATTGCGGCCGAATTTTCGGTGCAGGGCGGCTTCCGACAGATAGGTGATGTGGGCGGCCATGCGCGCCACCGCCAGCCCTTTCTCCGGACGCTTGCCGTGCTCGAAATATTTGCCGCCATGCCAGTCCGGATCGGCCATCACAGCCTGCCGCCCGACTTCGTGGAAGGCGATGTTCTGTGACGAATGGCGCGCCCCGGTGGCGATCGGCAGCGCCGAGAACACGCGCTCGGGATAGCTCGACGCCCATTCCAGAACCTGCATGCCGCCCATCGAGCCGCCGAGCACGCAGAACAGTTTCTCGATGCCGAAATGGTCGATCAGCATCTGCTGCGCGCGCACCATGTCGCGGATGGTGATGACCGGCAGGTCGAGGCCATAGGGTTTACCCGTGGCCGGGTTGGTAGAGGCCGGACCGGTGGAACCCAGGCAGCCGCCGATGACATTGGAGCAGATGACGAAGAAACGGCTGGTATCGATGATCTTGCCCGGTCCGATCAGCACTTCCCACCAACCGGGCTTGCCGGTTACCGGATTTGTGCTGGCGACATGCTGGTCGCCGGTCAGCGCATGGCAGACGAGGATGGCATTGGAGCGGGCATCGTTCAGCGTGCCATAGGTCTGGTAGGCGATCTGGAACGGCGACAGCAACGTACCCGCATCGAGCTTGAGCGGCTTGTCGGGCCCGAACCGCAACACCGGGCTCGACGGTTGGTCGGCCTCGTTGTTGGTCTTTCCTGCACGCAGAGCGGCCATCACGTCTCTCTTGCTGCACCGTGCGCTCGTGGAAATCGCTGCCGATCTCCGCCGCCGATGCGTCCGTCCGGCCGGTCGCGGACAACAAAAAACCGGCATTGCCTTCGCAAAGCCGGTTACGTCACGCAAACGGCCCTTTAGCGAATTGTTTAACGTGGCTGCAAGCCGACCGGCCAAATCACCACGGAACTGTCATCGTCTTTCTAGAACCCGCCTGCCTCGCCGTCAATGGCGGCGGCTGGCACCGCTGCCACCTCTCGACATTGCGTGCCATGGCTTGTATCTCCGCAGCGGCCTCCGGATGGAGGGGTTTTCGACGGATTTTGCAAGATATGAACCAGACACCGGATCAGGCACGTCCAACTCCGCGCGCGGGCATCATGGATATAGAGGCCTATGTGCCCGGCAAAAGCTCGGCGGCCGCCGGTGTGGCCAAGGTCTACAAGCTGTCGTCGAACGAGAATCCGCTTGGGCCTTCGCCGAAGGCGATCGAGGCCGCGCGCGAGGTCGCCGGCAAACTCGACATCTATCCCGACGGCAGCGCCAGGCGGTTGCGCGAGGCTATCGCCGAGGTGCATGGCCTCAACGCGCAAAACATCATCTGCTCCAACGGGTCGGACGAGATCCTCGGCCTGTTGGCGCAGACCTATCTCGCGCCGGGTGACGAGGCTATGTTCACCGAACACGCCTTCATGGTCTACAAGATCTACATCCAGTCGGCAGGCGCCACCCCGGTCGTGGTCAAGGAGACCGACGAGCGCGCCGACATCGATGCGATGCTGGCGGCCGTCACGCCGCGCACGAAAATCGTGTTCCTGGCCAATCCCAACAACCCGACCGGCACCTATGTCCCTTTCCAGGAGGTGCGCCGCCTTCATGCCGGACTGCCGGGAAATGTGCTGCTGGTGCTCGACGCGGCCTACGCCGAATATGTCCGCCGCAACGATTACGAAGCCGGCATCGAGCTGGCCGGCAGCGCCGAGAACGTGGTGATGACCCGCACCTTCTCCAAGATCGGGCTCGGCGGCGCGCGCATCGGCTGGATGTATGGTCCCCTGCATATCGTCGACGCCATCAATCGTGTACGCGGCCCCTTCAACGTCAATGCGACAGCGATCGAGGCCGGCATCGCCGCGATCCGCGACCGTGCCCATGTCGAGCGTAGCGTGGCGCATAACGAGACCTGGCTCACCTGGCTGAGCGGCGAAATGACCGGGCTCGGGCTGCGCGTGACGCCGAGCGTTGGCAATTTCCTGCTCATTCATTTTCCCGACGATCAGAAGCATTCCGCGGCGGCGGCTGACGATTATCTGAGCGCGCGCGGCTATATTCTGCGGCGCGTTTCAGGTTACGGCTTTCCCAACGCGCTTCGCATGACCGTCGGCACTGAAGAGGCCAATCGCGGCGTTGTCGCCGCGCTCACGACATTCCTGAAAAGCTAGAACGTCTAAAGAGCTGGAACACCATGGCATCACCGATGTTCGAAAAGATCGCGCTGGTCGGTATCGGCCTGATCGGCTCGTCTCTGGCCCGCGTCATCCGACGCGAGGGCTTGGCTCGCCATGTCGCCATCTCGACGCGCAGTGCGGCAACGCTCAAGCGAGCCGAGGAACTGGGCCTTGGCGATTCCTACACCATCGATGCCGGGGACGCGGTGCGTGATGCCGATCTGGTCGTTGTCTCGGTGCCGGTCGGCTCATCCGGCGCTGTAGCGGAGGAAATCGCGCCGGCGCTGAAAAAGGGGGCGATCCTCACCGATGTCGGCTCGACCAAGGCCTCGGTCATCGCGCAGATGCAGCCGCATGTGCCTGAAGGCGTCCATTTCATTCCTGGCCATCCGCTGGCGGGCACCGAAAAATCCGGCCCGGATGCCGGGTTTGCCGACCTGTTCGACAACCGCTGGTGCATCTTCACGCCGGTGCCGGGCACCGATCCGGAAGCGCTGGAACGGCTGTCGGAATTCTGGCGCCGCTGCGGCGCCAACATCGACACGATGGACCCGCAGCATCACGACATGACGCTGGCCATCGTCTCGCATCTGCCGCACATCATCGCCTACAACATCGTCGGCACCGCCGACGATCTGGAATCGGTGACCAAGACGGAAGTGATCAAATATTCCGCCTCCGGTTTTCGCGATTTCACGCGTCTGGCTGCCTCCGATCCGACCATGTGGCGGGACGTGTGCCTGCACAACAAGGATGCCATCCTGGAAATGTTGGCGCGGTTCTCGGAAGACCTGGCGTTCCTGCAGCGCGCCATCCGCTGGGGCGACGGCGACAAGCTCTTCGACCTGTTCACCCGCACCCGCGCCGTGCGCCGCTCGATCATCGAGGCGGGCCAGGATATCGACGCGCCCGATTTTGGCCGCCAGGCGGTCGAGCATCCGGCAAAGAGCTAGGTGATTTCAACCGGCCAGGCGGTTGCCATCATGGCGAGCGTCTCCGCCCGATCCGGCGCGCCCAGCCGGCCGCCGAAGCGCAGGCACTTGAGCGCGGCGGCCGCGCTGGCAAAGCGCAGTGCGTGCTCGACCGCCATGGCTTCCGCCAGCCCGACGGCAAAGGCGCCATGAAAGACATCGCCGGCGGCCAGCGTGTCGACCGCCTTGACCCTCGGTGCCTCGACATGGCGGGATGATCCGGCGCTTCGGTCGAACCACCAGGTACCCGCCGCGCCGCCGGTGACCGCGACGAACGCATCGGTGCGGGACGCCAAATCGGTGCAGGCGGTCTCCAGATCCAGCGCGTGGCCGCATATGATGCGGACCGCCGGCTCCGAGGCGACGATGTGCGAGGCGAGCGGCAATAATCGCTCCAGTACCGCCAGGGGCGCGGTATCGGCATCGAGTATGGCTGGGCGGCCGGCGGCGCGCGCCGCCTTAAGGGCAAGCGCCGCGGCGCCCGGCCAGCGCACGTCGGCCAGTACGGCGTCGAATGCCGTTATGTCGGTGAACGGCAAAACCTCGGGATCGGCCTGCGCGCGCGCGTCGTAGAAAGGCACGATGATCCGCTCGCCATGCGCATCGACCAGGATCGAGGCCAGTGCCGAGCGGGCGCCGCTGACGCGGCGTACATGGCTGCAATCGACGCCCTCGGCCTCTATCCCGGCAATCAGCAGATCGCCGACCGGATCGTCGCCGGCGCTAGCCCATAGCGACACCTCGGCACCCAGGCGATGCGCGGCGCAGGCCGCGCTCGTCGCCATGCCCGAGGCGATCTGGATGCCGTCCGAGGCGATGAATTTTCCCTGATGCGTGGGCAGTGATTCGACACGAAGAATGGTGTCAAGCGTCAGTGCGCCGACGCTCAGCAGCTTTGCCGGCCCCGCCATCCGTTAGTTGACCGGCTTGATCTTGCCCAGCGGAATGAAGCCGAGGGAAGCCTTGCCCTTGACCACTTTCAGCGGCATGGACGGTTCGCTGCCAAGCAGCGCCAGGGCGCCAAAACCCTGCTCGATCGCATTCTTCTGCTCGGGTATGGCGCCGGCAAGAATAGATGCCACCGCCTTGGGATCCTTGATCCTGATCATCAGGTCGGCGTCGACGAGACCCTCGGCATCGACTGACAGCGGCCCGGAAACGGTGACGCGCGCCGTGCCGGACGACAGATCGAGGTTGCGGATTTCGATCCGCTGGCCGCGCAGGCTTTTCACCTGCGTGCCGATCAGCGCCACGCCGTTCTTCAGTGTCACGTCGCCGCTGGCATCGAGCGCCGGCAACACCCGCCCGCCGATCGCGTCGGCATCGATCTCGAGATCGCCAAAGCTGCCGACATAATCGAGATCGCCGTTGTTGGGCTGCAATTGGCCTGACGCCTTGCCGGCACTGAACAGTTCCACCGGATCGGTGTCGTCGGCCGGGTCGGTCTGGCCCGACAGGCCCTCGGCCTGCAGCGCTACACGCCGGGGCAGCGGGTACCACAATTTGACGTTGGCCTGCAGATTGTCCCAGTCGATCCAGAGCGGCATCATGCCGGGGACGGAGGTCCGGAGTGGACCGCGTAGATTGGCAACAGGCGACAAGGGCTGGACGATCTGGGCGACGGCGTTGAAGGAGCCGGCCGAGGCAGCAATGCTCTTGGCGTCGTCCTCGTAGGCGAGGTTGTCGCAAGAGACGGCAAAGCTCAGTGGATAGCCACCGACCTGGAGGTTGGCGCAACCGGCCTCGATGCCGCTCTTGTTGAGCGTGGCAACCGCCTTGTCGGCCTCGGACCGGACCCTGTTGGCCAGATAGAACCAGCCGGCGCTGTAAATGGCGAACAGCACGAGGATGAACGCGGCAAGCCACCACAGACGGCGACGGTTACCCGGTTGGCGTTCGTCACTTGACGTCATGCTTTGGCTCTCATTAACGCATGGATGGTGTGGACGGATTCTCAGGTTCCGAACACTAGGTAGACAGAGACGGATGGAAAAAACACCGGTTACCGGTGCGGTGCTGCCATTCTTTTTGCAATCAGGCGCGGTGATATGGGCGATTTTTGGGTGTTCGGCTACGGTTCGCTGATCTGGCGGCCGGGTTTCGCTCATGTCGAGACACGACGCGCCCGCCTGCATGGCTATCGCCGCTCGCTCTGCGTCTATTCCTTCGTGCATCGCGGCACGCGCCAGCGGCCCGGACTGGTGCTTGGCCTCGACCATGGCGGCTCCTGCGTCGGCCTTGCGTACCGCGTCCCTGGCGAATTGCGCGACGAGGTCATTGCCTATCTGCGCGAGCGCGAACTCGTCACCAGCGTCTATCTCGAGCGGACGCTCAAGGTTCGCCTCGACGGCGGTGGCACGGTGGAAGCCGTGGCCTACGTCGTCGACCGCAAGCATGAGCAATATGCGGGCGCGCTGGACGCGGCGGAGGCGGCGGCCGTGGTGCGCGGCGCGGTCGGCCGATCCGGTGACAACGAGGATTATGTGCTGAGCACGCTGAAGCATCTGGAAGCGCTCGAGATTCGCGACCACTGGCTGGAGGATGTGGCGCACCGGATAGCGACTTTGTGAAGCGCTGGCTCCGCGGAAAAGGGTGGCCAGGCCTTTGACCTCGATGCGGCAAGACCTAGGTTAGGCTCCGAACCCAGCCAGCGGGCGGCATCCGCCCGGTCCCAATCACCACGGAGATCCGTCTTGCAGAAACGCCGTCTCGGTCGCACCGACCTTTCCATCGCGCCGCTGGTTCTGGGTGGCAATGTCTTCGGCTGGACCGCCGACGAGAAGACTTCTTTCGATCTGCTCGATCGCTTTGTCGGAGCCGGCCTCAATGCCATCGACACGGCCGACGCCTATTCGCGCTGGGTTCCCGGCAACAAGGGCGGTGAATCGGAAACCATCATCGGCAAATGGATGAAGGATCGTGGCAATCGCGACAAGGTCGTGGTGGTCACCAAGGTCGGCTCAGACATGGGGCAGGGCCACAAGGACCTGTCGGCCGCCTATATCGAAAAGGCTGTCGATGCATCGCTGAAGCGGCTGCAGACCGAATTCATCGACCTTTACCTGTCGCACTGGCCGGATCCGACCACGCCCTATGAGGAAACCCTCGGCGCCTATGAGAAACTGCTCGCCAAGGGCAAGATCCGCTATGCCGGCTGTTCCAACCTCGACGCCGGCCAGTTGCGCGCGGCACTTGACGTGGCAAGCCTGCGCGGCCTGCCGCGCTACGAGGTGCTGCAGCCGGAATACAATCTCTATGACCGCTCCTCCTTCGATGGCCCGCTGCGCGATCTCTGCGTGGCGGAGGATATCGGCGTCATCACCTATTTCAGCCTGGCCAAGGGCTTTCTCAGCGGCAAGTACCGCAGCGAGGCCGATCTCGGCCAAAGCGAGCGCGGCGGCGGGGTGAAAGACTACCTCAATGCGCGTGGCATGCGCATCCTGGCGGCGCTGGACGCGGTGTCGGCCAGGCATTCGGCCAAACAGGCGGAAGTGGCGCTTGCTTGGGTTATCGCGCGGCCCGGCGTCACCGCGCCGATCGCCAGTGCGACCAAGCCTGAGCAGATGGACAGCCTGATCCGCGCGGCGTCGCTGAAGCTGTCCGCGGACGATATGGCCGAACTCGACAAGGCCAGCGCCTGAGGCTGCGACGCTGGTGCTGACCACGGTGCTGGCGGTGTACGGCTGACGGCCCGTGGTCAGGAGGCTTCAGGCCTTCGCGCCGAGCTCCCGAAGCCGTTTCACCGCCGTTGGCGGCAGGGCCGGCGGGTTGGATGCGCGAGATGCCTCGAGGAGAAGCTGGTCGCAGGCAGCTTCGGTCTCACCGATCAGCCGCGCCATGAACTCGTCCTTGCCCAGGCCAGGCGGTATAGGCGGCAGGAAGCGCGCCTTGACGGTGCCGGGGTAGCGCAGGAACTTGCGGCGCGGCCAATAGAGGCCAGCGACATGGGCGACCGGCACGACCGGAACGCCAAGCTGCGAATAGATTTCGACGATGCCGTATTTATAGGCCGGCTCGTCGCCCGGCGCCCGGCGCGTGCCCTCGGGATAGATGATCAGCTGGCGCGGGTTGCGCGCCATTTCTTCCTTGGTCGCCGCAACCACCGCCTTCAAGGCCTTGGAACGGCTGCCGCGATGCACCGGGATCATCCGCATCTTCAAGATGTACCAGCCGAAAAAGGGGATCCAGGTCAGCTCGCGCTTGAGGATGTAGAGCGGGTCCTGGAGGAAGGGGAAGAAGGCGATGGCGTCCCAGAAAGACTGGTGCTTGGGCGCCAGGATGAAGGAACCCTCGGGCAGGTTTTCCTGCCCGGTGATGTCGTTTTTGGTGCCGGCGATCTTGTCATAGAGCCACATCGAGGTGCGCGACCAGAATTTCGGCACGAACCAGGCGCGGTGGCGGGGCGACAGGAAATAGTACGGGGTCCAGAGGATCATCTGGACGATCAGATTGACGTAGAAGACGAAATTGAACGCCAGCGATCTGACATAGAGCATGGGGGAGGTCCGGTGAGGAAGTGTGCGTTGGTTACACCAAGCGCGGAGAAAAAGGAACGGTGCGATACTGTCCGTCCTACCAGGTCGCCTGCGCCAGGCGTTCCCTCAGGCGGGGGGCGGCGAAGTCGAGGAAGGCGCGCAGTTTCACCGGCAGCCGGCCCTGGCCCGCATGCACCAGGTTTACCGGCCAAGGCTCGGGTTCGAAATCCCTGAGCACGGGGCGCAGTGTTCCCGAGCGTGCGGCGGCGACAATCTGGTAGGAAAGCACCCGTGTCACTCCGACGCCGGCGATCGCCGCATCAATCGCCGCCTCGGCGGTGTTGACCCGGAGCCTTGATCGGACCGGCACGACAAAATCAGCCTTGTCCACGGTGAAGGTCCAGGTGGCGAGCGAGCCAAGGCCCTCGAAGGTAATGCAGCTGTGCGCCTCGAGATCTCCCGGAGTTTCTGGAATGCCGCGTCCGGCCAGATAGGCAGGGCTCGCGCAGACAACATGACCGATCGAACCGACCCTGATGGCGACCATGCGCGAATCCGGCAGCCTGCCGATACGGACGGCGAGGTCGATATGATCCTCGGCCAACTGGCTTATCCTGTCGCCGAGCGTCAGGCGGATATCCACCAGGGGATAGGCGGCGAGGAAGTCGGTGACGACCGGCAGCACGTGAAGACGGCCGAAGACGATCGGCGCGGTGATGATCAATTCCCCTGTCGGGGCGCTGTATTCGCCGCCGGCGGTGCGTTCGGCGTCGCCGACCTGGTCGAGGATGCGGCGGCAGGCAGCGAGATAGGCATGGCCAGCGTCGGTCAGTGTCAGCCGCCGCGTCGAGCGGTTCAACAGGCGTGTCTTCAGGTACCGCTCCAGTTCGGAGACCTTGCGGCTGACTGTTGCCAACGGAACGTCCGAATGGCGCGGGGGGGGGGAAAGGCGGCCGCCCGCCGCCGCCGCGACGAAAAGGGACATGGCTTCGAGACGATCCATCATTTCTTCCAGAAAATGGAAGGGTTGGTTGCAAATATGGCATCTACATCCGCAACATGGAAGGCTGCATATAACGGGGGCACACCTCAACCAGGAAATCTCTATGCCCCGCATCGCTACGCCTTCGTCCATCGCTGCCGCTCCCGCCGCCGCGCAGCCCATGCTGCAAGTGGTGGAAAAACAGCTTGGTGTCGTGCCGAACCTGTTTCGGATGGTCGCCAACAGTCCGGCGGCGCTGGAAGGCTATCTCGGCATGATGGGCGCGCTGGCCAAGGGCCGGCTTCCGGCGCCGACACGCGAGCGCATCGCGCTGGCGATCGCCGAGATCAATGGCTGCAACTACTGTCTGTGCGCGCACACCTATCTCGGCAAGACGCTCGCAAGCCTTGACGATGCCGAGATGATGGCCAATCGCCATGGCGGCTCCATGGACCCCAAGGCAGCCGCGGCGGTGCGTTTTGCAGCCCGGGTTGCGCAAAGCCGCGGACATATCGCCCAGGAGGATATCGCCGCTGTCAGGCTCGCGGGCTATGACGACGGAGAGATCATCGAGATTGTCCAGCATGTCGCCCTGAACGTCTGGACCAACTATATCAATGAGGTTGCCCAGACCGAGATCGATTTTCCGGTTGTTTCCGCCCGCAATGCTGCCTGAATCCGGATAGGAGCGGCGGTGCCCGCCGGTCCCCACCCTTCATGCCGCAGAGGAAATCCCATGTCTGAGAGCCGCCCGCCGCTTCCGCCCTTCACCGCCGAGACGTCAGCCCAGAAAGCGCGCATGGCCGAGGATGCCTGGAACTCGCGCGATCCGGCGCGGGTGGCGCTCGCCTATACGGCGGACAGCCGTTGGCGCAACCGCGCCGAGTTCCTGCAAGGCCGCGATGCCATCCAGGCGTTCCTTACGCGCAAATGGAGCCGCGAACTCGACTACCGGCTGATCAAGGAGGTCTGGGCCTTTCACGGCAACCGCATCGCCGTGCGCTTCGCCTATGAATGGCGCGACGACAGCGGCTCATGGTTCCGCAGCTACGGCAACGAGAACTGGGAGTTCGACGAGCACGGGCTGATGCGGCTGCGCATCGCCAGCATCAACGACCTGCCGATCGCCGAGGCCGAGCGCAAATATCACTGGCCGCTCGGCCGGCGGCCGGACGACCATCCGACGCTGTCGGAGCTCGGTCTTTAGAAGCATTCAGGCAAAGGAGGTTTCGATGAACGCACACGCTTTTACCAGCGATGTCGCCTTCACGCCGACGGTCAAGGCGATCCAGGCGCGCAAGGGCTCGCGCCAGTCCTACGCCCGCGTCGAGGAGCGCGGCGGCTGGCAGTCGGCGATCACACCGGACCTCGCCGCATTCATCGAAATGCAGACCAGCATCTTCCTGTCGACGGCCAATGGCGACGGCCAGCCCTATATCCAGCACCGCGGCGGCCCTGCCGGCTTTCTCAAGGTGCTCGACGAGAAGACGATCGGCTTCGCGGATTTTTCCGGCAACAGGCAATTCATCACGCAGGGCAATCTGGCCGACAATCCGAGGGCCTTCCTGTTCCTGATCGACTACATGATGCGCCAGCGCATCAAGATCTGGGGTACGGCGCGCGTTGTCGAGGACGATGCCGAGTTGACGGCGAGGCTGATGCCGCCGGACTACAAGGCGCGTCCCGAGCAGATCATCCTGTTCACCGTCTCGGCATGGGATGCCAATTGCCCGCAACATATACCGCAGCGCTTCGAGGCGGCTGATGTGGCAGCCGCGCTTGGCGAGCGCGACCGGCGCATCCAAGACCTTGAACAAGAGATCGCGCGCCTCAAGGGCGTTTCAGGGGCTGTCGCCAAGCAATGACGCGGCTCAGCCGCCGGCGGCGGTCTCGGCCAGGGCGATTCCCTCAGGCGTCGGCTTCACCGGGATAAACCCGCGAGCCAGCGCCAGCAGGTACTTGGTGTATTCGGTGAACAGCACGCGCACTGCCCGTGGCTTGGTCAGCCAACTGCCATTATCCAGGTTGGAATTGACCACCGGGTAGGGTTCGAGCTTGGCGCCATGCAGCAGCCGGCCCATCTCCAAAAGGCTGCGCGGCATGTGATAATTGTTGGTCACCAGGATCACCGTGCCATAGGCATGG
This sequence comes from Mesorhizobium sp. BR-1-1-10, assembly GCF_020165595.1. Lineage (NCBI taxonomy): Bacteria > Pseudomonadati > Pseudomonadota > Alphaproteobacteria > Hyphomicrobiales > Phyllobacteriaceae > Mesorhizobium > Mesorhizobium sp. BR-1-1-10. The sequence goes on from NZ_JAIUIL010000013.1 coordinate 91,830, forward strand.
TTTTCCACCCATTTGGCGCTTTCCTCGGCATTGCCGATCGTGTCGAGCGCGGCGCGATCGATGTCGACGCAGCAGGAAAACAGTTTCTTGTCGCCGCCGGTCGCCGCCTGAAGCTGGCGCCGGCTGGCCGAGGGGTGCACGCCGCTGATCAAGAGCCGCTCGCCCTTGCCGGATGCGAGCAGCTCCATCGCGGCGTCGAGGCGCGACTGGCCGCCGGTCAGCACGATGATGGCGTCGGCCTTGGCCGGGTTGGCGGGCGTGGTCAGATGACTGACCTTGCTGGCGAACCAGCCAAAGCCGCCAGCGAACACTGTTGCAAGCACAAGCAGGGAGAGAGCGGAGAAGCGCAGGGCGGTCCTTAGATGGCTAACCCTGCCACGGCCGCGCCAACGGTCAACCACCACTGGCAACTGTCCAGCCGTCCCGGTCGAATCCCGCACGTCCATGGTCATATAGTTAATCCTCAAATGCGGCCTTTGATAGGTAAAAGACGCACTTTGCGTTACGCGAATTCTTTCTCCGTGATCGCCCTGTTTCCGTCCAAGCCAAGACGAGGTCCTTTCATGCATCGGGTTGGCGAACGTCGATGTCGCTGAGATAGGCAACGACGGTGACGTGCGAGGTTGCCGCCGTCAGCGCGCCAATCACCAGCACCATCAGGACGACACCTGCGTAACCCGCCGAGCCGATGGCGAAGTTGCCGAACAAAGCGGTCGCCTGATCGGCCTGCGGCGTTGCCATGTTGCGTGACGACCACCAGGAGAACACGATGAAGACGAGCACCGCCGCCGCTCCGCCGGCGGCCGCGCCCTTCATGCCGGTGACCAGAAAATGCCGGCGGAATTCGCGTGCGATGAAGCGCGCCTCGGCGCCGACGAAATGCAGCACCTCGATGATGTGGCCGTTGCCGTCCATGGCCCCACGGGTCGCGAACACCACGGTCAGCACCGTCGCCGACAGCATCAGGGCCAGAACGGCGACGCCTATGGTCACCGTGGTGCGGGCCATGGCCACCAGCCGGTCGACCCAGGTGCGGTGGTCGTCGAGCGATGCACTCGGCAGTTTCGGCGTGATCGCGGCGCGCATGGCGGCGAAGTCAGGCGGGCTGCTCTCGTCGATGGTGACGATGATCAGGCGCGGCACGGGCAGGTCGTCGATGTTGAGGCCCGAACCCAGCCAGGGCTCCAGCAGCCTTGCGGTCGCTTCGCGGTCGATGATCCGGGTCGACTTCACGCCAGGGAATTCGCCGGCGATCCGCGAGGCCTGGGTAAGCGCCGCCTCCATGTCGAGGCCGTCGGCCGGCTTGATCTGGATCGTCGCCTCGCGCGAGATCTGGTTTTCCCAAACCGAGGCTGTGTCGCGCACCAGGGTCACCGCGCCGAAAGTCAGGCAGGACAGGAAAGTCATGATGGCGATGACCAGCACCAGCGCGCGGCCGGCAATGTTCTGCGCCGGCACGATCGGCGCCATCTTGCGTTGTGCGCGCGGCCTCGCCTCCACCGCCTCGGCATCCTGCTCCTCGAAATGGTCGGCCGATAGCTCGGTCTCAGTCATAGATATCAAGCCTTCCGCCGGCCAGGATCATGCGGCGCGCGTCAACCTGCTCCATCAGGCCAAGGTCATGCGTGGCGATCACAACGGCGGTGCCAAGCCGGTTGAGCTCGATGAACAGCCGCAGCAGCCGCCGCGCCAGCGGCGGATCGACATTGCCGGTCGGCTCGTCAGCGAGCAGGATCTCCGGTTGCTCGATCAGGGCGCGCGCGATCGCGGCGCGCTGCTTCTCGCCTCCGGACAGGACCGGCGGCAGCACATGCATGCGCTCGCCCAGCCCCACCCATTTCAACAACTCGGTGACATCGGTGCGGTAGCTCGCTTCCTCGCGCCCGCGCACGCGCAGCGGCAGCGCGACATTCTCATAGGTGGTCATGTGGTCGAGCAGGCGAAAGTCCTGGAACACCACGCCGATGCGGCGGCGCAGATGCGGCAGTTCGGTGCGCGAGATGCGCGAGCGGTCCTTGCCGAAGATGGTGATCAGTCCACGCGTCGGTTTCAGCGACATGAACAAAAGGCGCAGCAATGTCGTCTTGCCGGCACCCGAAGGCCCGCTCAAGAACTGGAAGGAGCGCTCCGGTATGTGCAGGGAGATGTCGCGGAGGATTTCCGGACCCATGCCATAGCGGAGGCCGACATTTTCGAAGCGAATCAATTTCGACGACCTGAATTTCCTGGCCGCGGCGAACCGGCCTGTTTTGTGAAAAGACCATCGGCCGGCATGGTTAACCGGCGGTTAATTCCTGGCTCGTTTAGGCTCTTCAAGAGGGCTCCGGTGGGGAAGCGTTAACCATTTGTGTTTACGCAAAAGAAACGAAAAGCGAACACGCGCAATACTGGGGCCATGATGGCTGACGAACGAACCGCGCGCCCGGTTTCCGGCGAAATCATGACCGATCCCGCGGCAATTGCCGCGGCGGACCGGATCTTGCGCGCCCCGGCGGCTGATATCATCGATGCGGATTATATGGTGTTGCCGCGGCCGGCCCCACCAGTCGGAAATGTGACGCCGCTGCCGCGTGCGATTGTCCCCCCGGCCATCGAAGGCATGGACATGCTGCGCAAGCCGGAAATGCCAGCGGAACGGCCGCCGGCCTCGCGCGGCGGTCCGATCTTCTGGATCGCCGGCATCGGCGCCGCCCTTGCCGCCTTCTGGGTCTCGGGCGGCCATGCGCTGGTGCGCCAGGCACCGTTCCTGCCCGGCGCGCGAGCGTCGGCGCTGACCATTTCAGGCGTGACGTCACGCATCGATGCCTCCGGCGCCAATCCGGTGCTGTTCGTCGACGGCGAGGCCGCCAATGACGGGACGAGGCCCGCGACAATGCCGCCACTCGAAATCCGGGTGACGGGCAATGACGGCCGCACAACCCGCTATACGCTGGGGACATCTGGCCATTCGCTGGCATCGGGCGAAAGATTCGGCTTTGCCAGCCGGCTCGACGTGCCTAAGAACGGGGTAAGGACCGTTTTGGTCACCTTCGCCGAATAGCGTGTGTCGATATTCAGGTGAAGCCGGCCTGCAAACGGTGGTTCCCTGCGCTTCCGGTGCTCACGTACGCTCCGCTCCGGTTCTCGGAAACCACTGCTTTCGGCTCGGTCTGACCTGACTCTCAACACACGCTCGGTGTGAAGGCGTTTCGGAAAAAAACTGGAGGGCGAGAAATGCCAAACGTGCGCGGCAAGGACATCGAAGTGCTGTTTTCGGCATCGGCGATCGCGCGGCGCAATCTCGAACTCGCCAAGGAGATTGCCGGGCACGACTATCACGATCTCCTGGTGATTTCGGTGCTGAAAGGCTCGTTCATCTTCGCCGCCGACCTGATCCGCGCCATGCATGATGTCGGCCTGTCGCCGGAAGTCGAGTTCATCTTCATCTCCAGTTATGGCGCCGGCACAACCAGCGGCGAGGTGAGGGTGCTGCGCGACATCGACAACGAGGTCGCCGGCCGCGACGTGCTGTTGATCGACGACATTCTGGAATCGGGCAAGACGCTGAGCTTCACGCGCGACCTGATGCTGTCGCGCGGCGCGAAAAGCTGTTCCATCGCCGTGCTGCTCGACAAGCGCATGCGCCGCCAGACCGCGTTGAATGCCGATTATGTCGGCTTCGACTGCCCCGATTATTTCGTCGTCGGCTATGGCATGGATGTGGCGCATGCTTTCCGTGAATTGCCGTTCGTGGGTGTGGTGAAAGGCGATGTGTAAGGCGAGTGCCTCGCACCGGTGAATCCTGAAAAAGGCCTTAACGGTGTCAGGAAAATTAGTCTGGGCGAGCGCCTGGGTTTTCAGGAAAAGTCAACGTTTCGCCACCAAATATGCCGGCCATGGCAAAGCTTTTGATCGTCGAGGACGATGAGTCCGTCCGCACCCTCGCAGCCCGCGCGCTCGAACGCGCCGGCCACGCAATCGATATCGCCGCCGATGGCGCGCAGGGGCTTTCGCTGATCCGCGCCGCAAAAGGCGGGTACGATCTCGTCGTCTCCGACATACGCATGCCGGAGATGGACGGCATCGAGATGGCGGTTGCGGCAGCCGCGCTTTTTCCCGCGATGAAGATCATGCTGATGACCGGCTATGCCGACCAGCGCGAGCGCGCCGATGAATTGAACGGCATCATCCTCGATGTCGTGCAAAAGCCCTTCACGCTCGCCGAGATTCGCTCTCGCGTCGAACGGGCGCTGATCTGCTTCGCCTGATCAGGCTGGATCCCTGGCGACAAGCGCCGGTGCCGGGCTGGCGCGGCGCTCGGTGTTGAGTGCCAGCAGGCCGGCGCCGATGATGAGCGCCGCGCCGATCACCGTCGCTGACCTGGGCACCTCGGCGAAGAACAGGAAACCCCACAGCGGCGACCACAGGATGCCGGTATATTCGAAGGTGGCGACGCGGTTGGCCGGCGCCAGCCGGTAGCCTTGCGAGAGCAGGATCATGCCGGCCGAGGCGACGAAACCGCAGGCGGCCATCTTGAGAAAATCCGGCAGCGTCGGCGCGATCCATGGTCGCACCAGGAATTCGAGGCTCGGGTGGACGGCGTGGGTTATGGCCGCAATGTGGAACGTGCCGGCGACGACGGCCGCGCCGACGAGATAGGCGCCGTTCTGGTAGAAGGCCATGACAGTGGACGATTCGGTATCGCCGATCTTGCGAGCCATCAGCTGCGAGAAGGCGTAGAGCACGGCCGAGCCCAGCGACAGCAAGGCCGCCCAGTCGAACAGCCCGGCGCCGGGGCGCAGCATCACCAGCACGCCAAGCATCCCGATCAGCACGGTCGACAGCGTCTGCCAGGAAACGCGCTCGCCGAGATAGGGGCCGGCCATCGCCATGATGCAGAGCGGCGCCATGAAATAGAGCGCCACGGCGTCGGCCAGCGGGAGGGCGGCGATGGCCAGGTAATAGACCGTGTAGGAGGTGAACTGGATGAAGGCGCGTATCGTCAGCAGGCCGAACCGTTTCGACAGGATTGCCCGCAGCCCGACATCGGCGTGAACCAGAACGATCAGGATCGGCAAGGCTACGATCGAGCGGATCGCCATCACCTCGGTCACAGGGTAGCCGCTCGACACGGCTTTGACGAGCGGATCCTGCAGCGAGAAGACCAGCACGCCCAGGCACAGGCTCAGGATGCCGCGCACCATCCTATTCTGCATCCGTTCAGGCTCCCGCGCATCCGATCCGGCGACGCTCACCAGATCAAAAAGAACCCGCCACCGTTTTCGGGTAGCGGGCACGAGTGAGGACTCTTGATTGGTCCGCAGCCGATTTCGCGACTGCATATCCAATGGGTGAGGCGATTATCGTTCGGCGTTTGACATGTTGCAAACGAATTGGAATGATGCCAGCGATCAAATCTACTTATGATGGATGCCATGCGGCCAACCCTCGACAGTGATCTCCTGCGTACCTTTGTCGCCATAGCCGAGGCCGGCAATTTCACGAGGGCCGCCGAGCAGGCCGGCCGCACGCAATCGGCCGTGTCGATGCAGATGAAGAAGCTCGAAGAGCTGGTCGGCGACAGCCTGTTCGAGCGAGGTTCACGCGGCGTCGCGCTGACGCGGCGTGGCGGCGAACTCATCGTCAATGCCCGCCGTATCGTTTCGCTGCTCGATGAAACGGCGGCGTCGATGGCGGCGGCGCCGCTCGGTGGGCCGGTTCGCATCGGCATTCCGGAGGAATATGGCCACGCCATCCTGTCGCGCGCGCTCGGCGCATTTTCGAAGCGTCACACCAAGGTCGAGGTCACCGTACGCTACGCGCATTCGGAGGCGCAGATCGCGGCGCTCGCCGCCGGCGAGCTGGATTTATGCGTGGTGTTCGAATGGCAGGATCCTTCCGGCGGCGAAGTGCTGATGCATGATCCGACTGTCTGGGTGACGTCGAACCTGCATCACATGCATGAGGAGCGCCCGGTGCCGATCGCGCTCTATAACCGCGCCGGCTGGTGTAAGGACTTCGCCATCAAATCGCTGGAGCAGCGCGGCCTTGCCTACCGCGTCGCCTATACAAGCGATACCAATGGCGGCCTGAAGCTTGCCGTCACCTCGGGGTTGGCGATCGCGCCGATCTCACGCAGCAACATTCCGGCGGACTGCCGAGAGCTGACGTCCGCGGACGGGTTCGGCGACATCGATTCCTCCAATGTGGTGATGCATCGCAACCCGAATGCGTCAGGCGAAGCAATCGACGGCATGCAGGAGGCAATCCGCGAGGCGTTCGTCAACAGGTAGACGGCTCCATGGAAATGAAGCTGGTCGCTCTCGCCGTTTCCTATTTCAGCTCCAGCAGCCGTTCCAGATAGCTGCGCTCGATGTCGGGGCTGAGCGCATTGCCGAGCCGCTTGCGGATCGCTTCCAGAATCTGGCGCGCGCGCTGAACGTCGATCTCGTCGGGCACTTTCACCGAATCGCCAAAATCGGGACCCTGGCTGGCGCGCGGCCGGCCGAGCGGGTCGCGGTCGGCATCCTGCTGGCGGCCGCCTTGCTGGCTGCCGCCCTGGTCGCCCTGCATGGCCTGCATCTGTTTCATCATGTCCTTGGCGCCCTTGCGCAGCGCCTCGAGCGCCCGGCCCTGGTGGCCGACGGCCTCGTCGCCCTGGCCCTCGCCAAGCGCCTGCTCGGCGCTGCCCATGGACTTGCCGGCCTCGCCAAATCCTTCATTGGGCTCCATGCCCATGCCCTCGAGGCCTTTCTTCAGCTGCTCCAGATCGCTCTTCAGCTGGCCCTGGCCCTCCTGCAGCTGCTTCAGCGCATCGGCGAATTCCTGCGGCGTCATAGGCTTTGGCTCGCCATTCTCGCCGGGCTTGCCGTTTTCGCCAGATTGACCTTGCTCATCGTTCTGGCCAAGCTGCTCGTCGCGGTTGCGGCCGCGCTGGCGCTCGCCGCGCTGCATCTGATCCATGCGGAAGGTGTCGTTCATCATCTCCTGCTGCCGCCGCAGGATCTCGCCAAGCTTGTCCATCTGCTGACGCATCTGGCTGTCCTGCTCGCCCCCCTGCTGCTGGCGGCCGGCCTGGAGGTTGTTCATCATGTCCTGCAACTGAGACAGCAATTGCTGGGCCTTGTCGCGATCGCCGGACTTCGCCAGATTTTCGATCTGGTCCATCATGCGGTCGATGTCGCTCTGGCGCAGCTCCTGGCCGTTCTGCTGCATCTGCGGCGCGTTCGGGTTCTGCTTGGCGCGTTCGGCGAACTCCTGCAGGAACTGGTTCATCGCCTCGCGCAGTTCCTTCATCGCCTTCTCGATCTCGGCATCGCTGGCGCCATTCTTGATGGCGTCCTGCAGTGCCTGCTGGGCCTGGCGCAGCCGCTTTTCGGCCGCCGAGAGGTTGCCCTCCTCGATACCAAGCGCGATCTCCCAGAGGTAGGCAACCTCGCTGCGCAATTGATCGTCGTTCACCGCCAGCTTCAGCCGGCTCATTGCGCTCATGATGGCGAGGTAGTGGGACATGGTATCGAACGTGTCTTCAGGCCGCAGCGTGATGGCCTCCATCAGGTCGAGCACGCGCGGCTTGGCATTGGCGTCGAGCGCAAGCAGGCGGCGCTGTTCGATCACCGCGCGTGCCAGCGGGTTGGTGAACGGCCGCTCGGGCATCGCGAGCGTCTTGGTTTCGCTTGAGGCGGTGTGGCCGGCGTCGTCGGTGGCGACCAGCGTCAGCTTGATGCTGCTGCCGGCCCAGACATGCTCGGTCAGGTCTTTCGTGGTCTTGGCGGCATTCAACTTGCCGCCGCGGCGCGGCAGTGTCAGCGGCATTTCGGGCGGACCATAGAGCGGATGCGCACCCGGCGGCTGCGGGTCGGCCAGCGCGAAGACCGCCTTGGCGGTGGCGGCGCCGTAATCGTCATCGATCTGATAGTTGAGCTCGAAGGCGCCGTTGGCGGCGCGCTTGGGCTCGCCGACGAAGCGGATCTGCGGCGGCTTGTCCGGGATGACGGCGAAAGCCCAGCGGCCAAGCTGATCCTCCCCCGATTTCAGCGTCAGCGTCCCGTCGCCGGTCAGCTTGCTGGCGAACTGGCGCACCTTCGAAGGCGAGGCGGACGACACCGCCGGGCTTGCTGCCGGCTTGGCGGCGGCTTGCGGGCTTGCGGGGTCGATGGCGCGCGCATTGCCGTCCTTGTCGGCATAGGCAAGCGTTTCCTCGCCCGAGCCTCCGGTAACGCGCAGGGAGACGTCGCTTCCCTCGGGGACATGAAAAGTCGGCGTCGCCTGGTTGGCGTCGGCAGTCAGGAAGATCGGCGGCTTGCCGGTATAGGCCGGCGGCGTCACCCATGCGTCGATGCGCGGCGGTACGGCGTCGAGCGTGCCATGTGCGCTGAACCCATCTGTCAGCCGGCCGCCGGTCGGCCCGAAGGAGAAGGCAAAGGCAGTGACCAGCAGGAGCGCCGCCACGGCGCGCAATCCCCACGGGTCGCGCTCCGGCACGCGCGTGCGCGGCAGATCGGCGCCGAGATTGTCGAGCTTTCCAGCCATTCGCTTCTGGTGCTCGCGCCAGAGCGCCTGCGAGAAACTGCTTTCCTGGCCGCTGGGCCGGTCGCTCTGCACCTGCACCGGGCTGTGCAGCAGTCTGTTGGCGGCTTCGATGCGGCGATCGATCTCGGCCGCGCCAGGTATGCGGAAAAAGCGCAGCGGATAAAGCGCCGCCAGACCTGCCAGGCAAAACATGGCGATAAGGCCGATGCGCACCACGTCCGGCAGCCGGGGAAAAATACCGAACCAGGAGACGCTGAGAAACAGGCCGACGACGACAATGAGCGGAAGCAGCAGCGGCCAGCCACGCTCGATCGCCATCGAGACCCGCGTCGCCAGCCGGCTCAAGGCCAGGCGTCCGGCCAGGCCGCGATTGCTGCTGAAGGTGGGTCGTTCGGTCATCGGCCCTTCCTGGAGCCCTGTTCCGTCCTGAAGGACCGCAATGGGCTCTATCTCTTTTGGCATGATCTGTTCCGAAACTTGGATTCTATTTTTCGGGATCATGCGGCGAGGCGGACGGGATAGCCCAAGCCTCACGACTCGAAGAATACCAGTAAACACGGCAAAGGCGAGGCAGTTTGAGAAAACGTGAAGCCTGCCGAAATGGTTGCAATCAGAAATTGGCGGGGTTTGCGTTGGCCCCACAGACCAGCACGGCGACCCGTTCGCCCGGTGTCGGCGCGTAGCGGCCGGACAGGATCGCGGCAAAGGCGGCGGCACCACCCGGCTCCGAGATGATGCGCACGCGGTTCCAGAGCGCCTTCTGGGCGGCGATGATGTCGTCGTCGCTGACCAGGATGGAGCGTTCGACGAAGGCTTCGGCGATCGGGAACATCATCTCGCCGACCCGCTTGGGCGCCAGCGAATCGGCGGCGATGCCTTCCGCCGGCGCGTCCACCGGATGGCCGGCCTCGAAGGCGCGATGAAGCGTCGGCGCACCCTCGGGCTCTACGGCGACGATGCGGATGCGGCCGGCATACCAGGCGGCGATGCCGCCGATCAGGCCGCCACCACCGACGGCGACCAGCAGCGTGTCGATCTCAGGCAGATCGCTTTCGATTTCGAGCCCGAGAGTGCCTTGGCCGACCAGCGTCTCCTCCTGGTTGAAGGCGTGGATCTGCAAGGCGCCGGTTTCCTCGGCGAACCGTTCGCTGGCGGCCAGCGCTTCGGCATAGCGGGCGCCGCCGACAACGAGGTCGGCGCCATAGGCCCGGATGCGGTCCAGCTTGGCCTGCGGGCTCACTTCGGGAACGAAGATGGTTGCTCTGTGGCCAAGCCGCATGGCGGCGTAGGCGACGGCAGCGCCATGATTGCCGCCCGATGCGGCGACGACGCCGGCCTCGGGAACCGGCCGCTCCAGGAGGTTGGTGAAGGCGCCGCGGGCTTTGAACGAGCCGGAATGCTGCAGGCATTCGAGCTTGAGGTCGATCGCCAATGGCCCCCGATCGAAGTCGGCCATGTCGACGCGCAGAACCGGTGTGTGCCTGATATAGGGGCGGATGCGCGGTTCCATCGCGGCGATGCGTCCGCGTGTGACGACGTTGCCCTGCGACATCAAAATCTCCTTGGGATTGACAGCAATTAGTAACTTGGCAAAATGGCTAAATGCAAGAGGTTGATGTCTTCAAGGCGATCGCCAACGAGCGCAGACTGCAGATTCTCGACTGGCTCAAGAATCCACGTGCGCATTTCCGGGCACAGGCGGATGGCGATCTGGTCGAGGACGGCGTCTGCGCGCTGCTGATCGCCGAGAAGCTCGGCATCACTCAGGCGACGCTTTCCGAGCATATGCGCGTGCTCGTCCAGGCCGGCCTGCTCAGAACCAAGCGCATCAGGCAATGGACCTTCTACCGCCGCGACGAGGACAGGATCGCCGACGCAAGGGCACTCATCCAGAACCGGTTATAGCGCAGAACCGGTTATAGCGTCGCGGCAGGGCGGCTTACGCAAGCCAGTCCGGCACCGAATCCAGCCCGATCAGCTCGTCATAGGTCGGGCGCGGACGCACGACATGGAAACGGTCGCCGTCGACCAGCACCTCCGGCACCAGCAGGCGAGTGTTGTAGGTGCCGGCCTGGACCGCGCCATAGGCGCCGGCGGTGGAAACGGCGACGAGATCGCCCGCCATCAGCCGGGGCAGGTCGCGGTCGAGGCCGAGATAATCGCCGGTCTCGCAGACTTGGCCGACCACGTCGACCATCATGCGCGGCGCGTCGGCCGGCGGCTGCACGACCGGCCTGATCTCGTGGAAGGCATCATAGAGCGTCGGCCGGATCAGGTCATTCATGGCAGCGTCGACAACGAGGAAATTCTTGGCGTCGCCTTCCTTCACGAAAATCACTTCCGAGACCAGGATGCCGGCATTGCCAACGATCAGCCGGCCCGGCTCGAACATCACCTTGAGACCCAATTTGGTGACATGCTTGCGGACGATCTGGGCATAGGCGTCGGGCAAGGGGGGCGGGTTGTTGTCGACGCGGTAGGGAATGCCGAGACCGCCGCCGAGATCGACATGCTCGATGGCGTGGCCGTCGCCGCGCAGCGCTCCGACCAGGTCGACCAGCAAGGCGAAGGCGTCGTCGAAGGGCTGCAACTCGGTGATCTGGCTGCCGATATGGGTATCGATGCCGGTGACCTTAATGCCCGGAAGCGTTGCCGCGCGGGCATAGACCTGGCGCGCCCGCTGCCAGGGAATGCCGAACTTGTTTTCAGCCTTGCCGGTTGAGATTTTCTTGTGGGTCTTGGCGTCGACATCGGGATTGATGCGCAGCGAGATAGGCGCCACCTTGCCGAGCGCCACGGCACGTGCCGACAACAGCTCGAGTTCCGGCTCGGATTCGACGTTGAAGCAGAGAATGCCGGCTTGGAGCGCAAAGTCCATTTCGCGGGCGGTCTTGCCGACGCCCGAGAACAGGATCCTGCCGGCCGGGACTCCTGCGGCGAGAGCCCGGCGCAATTCGCCTTCCGAGACGACGTCGGCGCCGGCGCCGAGCTTGGCCAAGGTCCGCAGCACCGCCTGGTTGGAATTGGCCTTCATGGCGTAGCAGACCAGCGTATCGAGCCCGGCAAAGGCCTGGACGAAGACACGGTAGTGCCTAGTCAGGGTCGCCGTCGAATAGCAGTAGAACGGCGTGCCGACCTGTGCGGCGATGTCAGGGATCGCCACGTCCTCGGCATGCAGCACGCCGTCGCGGTAGTCGAAATGGTTCACGAGAGTGGTTCCGGAAGTTGAGGCACGATGCGATCGGGTTTGGAAAGACCAATCCCGCCTTCATCGGAGCTAGATCAGCGGGTCGAGAATGAACTTCTTGTCCACGACCGGTTTTTCCGGTTCCGGCGGCACGGGCTGGTGGGCCTTCTCGGCATCCTTGCGTGCCTGGACAGCCGCCTCATAGGGCGTGTCCAGGCCCGCCTTGCGGCCGCAGGCGGTCACGAAGGCAAGCGCCGCAAGCAGCGTCAGCGTCACCAAAATCCTGCTTCCGGTCATCGATCCATCCGTCCGAAACTCTCTGTCCGCCGCTGCTTTTAGCCGAGTTCTCGGTGCATTGCACCCCGGATATTGCTGATCGCGATATCCGGCATTACGCCTTGGCGAGACGCTTTTTCCAATAGCGGATCTGCTTTCTCACTTCCGACGGTGCGGTGCCGCCGAAGCTGGTGCGGCTCTTGACCGAGTTCTGCACCGCCAGCACCGAGAATATGTCGGAAGTGATGCCTGGGTTGATCGACTGCAGATCCTCCAGCGAAAGCTTTTCCAGGCTGACCTTCCTGTGTTCGGCCAGCGCCACCGCGCGGCCGGTGACATGATGGGCCTCGCGGAACGGCAGGCCCAAGGTACGCACCAGCCAGTCGGCGAGGTCGGTGGCGGTGGCGTGGCCGGAGCCGGCGGCCTTCTTCATCGCGGCGGCATTGACCGTCATGTCCGCAACCATGCCGGTCATCGCGGCCAGCATCAGGTCGAGCGTCTCGGCCGCGTCGAACACCGATTCCTTGTCTTCCTGCATGTCCTTGCCATAGGTCAAAGGCATGCCCTTCATCACCGTCAGCAGGCCGACCAGATGGCCGGTGACGCGCCCGGTCTTGCCACGCACCAGTTCGGCGGCATCGGGGTTCTTCTTCTGCGGCATGATGGAGGAGCCGGTCGAAAAGCTGTCCGACAGCCTGATGAAGCCGAATTGCGGCGTCGACCAGATGATGATTTCTTCCGCCAGCCGCGACAGATGCGTGGCGCATATCGCCGCCAGTCCCAGGAATTCCAGCGCGAAATCGCGGTCCGAGACGCTGTCCAGCGAATTGCGCATCGGCTCGCGAAAGCCGAGCGCGCTCGCGGTCTGGTGACGGTCGATCGGGAAGCTGGTGCCGGCAAGGGCGGCGGCACCGAGCGGGCTCTCGTCCATCCGTTCGATGGCGTCGCGCACGCGTGACAGGTCGCGCGAAAACATCTCGACATAGGCCATGCAATGATGGCCGAAAGTGACCGGCTGCGCCGCCTGCATGTGGGTGAAACCCGGCATGACGGTCGCCGCATGTTCCTCGGCTCGCGCCAGGAGGGCCATGATCAAGCCTTTCAACGCCTCGGCGACACGAAAGCATTCGTCCTTGACCCAGAGCCTCAGATCGACGGCCACCTGGTCGTTGCGCGAACGGGCGGTGTGCAGCCGGCCGGCCGCCGGACCGATGAGATCGGCAAGGCGGGCCTCTATGTTCATGTGGATGTCTTCCAGCCGCGTCGAAAACTCGAAGCTGCCGCCCTCGATCTCTTTCAGGATCGTGTTCAGACCGTGAGCGATTTTTTCTTGATCGGCCGCCGAAATAATGCCCGTTTGCGCCAGCATCTCGCTATGAGCGATCGAGCCTCTTATGTCCTGCGCGTAGAGTTTGCGGTCGAACGAGATCGACGCGTTGATCGCTTCCATGATCGCGGCCGGACCCGAGGCAAATCGTCCGCCCCACATCTGGTTGCTGGTCTTCTTGTCGCTCATGGCTATAACCCGTGCTTCGGAGCAGTTTGAGAATATGGCAGACGGAAACAGATTTTTCCCGGCCCGGCGCCTGATCCTCGCCGCCCTGGTGGCGGGAGCGCTGGCCGGCGCGGTCGCGGTATATGTCAGCGAGAGCCGGTCTGGCAACAACGCCGCGCCCCAAGCAGCCGCCGGCGACAGCAAGGACGATGTCGCCTGCGCCGCCAAGAGCGATCGCGCCAAGAAGGTCGCGGCCGCGGCCACCGGCGAGGTCGCGGCACTTTTGCCGGCCGATCCGCCGCAGTCGATGAGGAGCCTCGCCTTCCACGGTCCGGACGGCAAGCCGATGACGATCGCCGATCATGCCGGCAAGACCGTGCTGCTCAATCTCTGGGCCACATGGTGCGCGCCCTGCCGTGCCGAAATGCCGGCGCTCGATGCGCTACAAAAGGAGAAAGGCAGCGACGCCTTTCAGGTCGTCGCCGTCAACGTCGATGCCGGCGACGACGTGAAACCGAAGAAGTTTCTCGCCGATGCCGGTGTGCACACGCTCGGCTACTACCGCGATTCGACGATGACACTGTTCAACGACCTCAAGACGCGCGGTCTGGCGCTCGGCCTGCCCGTCACCATGCTGATCGACGGCGAAGGCTGCCTGATCGCCCACATGAACGGTCCAGCCGAATGGGCCGGCCCCGATGCAAAGCGGCTGGTCGAGACGGCGCTCGGGTCGTGAGCCAGAGCACCTCCAGGATAGTGTGTAACGGTTCTCCGTCCGGAATTGCGTAAAAACAAAGAGCTCTAGGCCGAGCGTACGCTCGGCTTGAGCAATACGAGGCTGCCATCCTGGCGGTCGGCGCCTCGCGCCCGAACACGCTTGCCGTGGCCGGTCAGGTCTCCGAACGCCTCGATCGGCGCCGGCTTGCCGAGATAATAGCCCTGGCCGATCTCGCAGGCCTCGGCGTCGAGGAACTTCAACTCGCCGAGCGTCTCGACGCCCTCCGCCAGCACCGGCAGACCCAGGCCGCGCCCCAGCCCGAGCACGGCGCGCACGATCGCCGCAACCTGGCCGTTGGTGTCGACGGACTTGATGAAGGAACCGTCGATCTTGATCTTGTCGAAAGGGAAGGCGCGAAGGTTGGAGAGGGAGGAATAGCCGGTTCCGAAATCATCCATGGCCACGCGCACGCCAAGCGCCTTGACCTGTCGCAAACTCGCCAGCGCGCGCGGCATGTCCTTCACCAGCGCCGTCTCGGTGATTTCGAGTTCCAGCCTGGCTGCCGCGAGACCGGACTTGAGCAAGGTCTCGTGCACCTTTCGGCTGAAGTTCGGATTGTGCAACTGCACCGCGGAGACGTTGACGGCCACCGTCAGTGGATTTTCCCAACTGGCGGCCTCCTGGCACGCTGCGGTCAGCACCCAATCTCCGATCTGGCCTATGGCGCCGCTGTCCTCCGCCAGCGGAATGAATATGGACGGGGGAACATCGCCGCGTTCGGGATGCCGCCAACGGATCAAGGCTTCGAAGCCGACCATTTTGCCGCTGCTGATCTCTTTCTGCGGCTGGTAGACGAGATAGAATTCGTCGCGCGCTACTGCCTGGCGCAGTTCGTGCTCCATGACGCGCTTGTCGCGAGCCTCGGCGCCCATCGACGCCTCGAAATAGCGATAGGTGTCCCTGCCTTCGGTCTTGGCGCGATAGAGCGCGGTATCCGCATGGCTGATGAGGCTGGCCTGGTCTTCCGCGTCCAGCGGATAGAGCGCGATGCCGATGCTCCCCGATACCAGCCCGCCACCCGCCGAGAGCCGGTTCTCCTCGCGCATCGCGGCGAGCACCGCGTCGGCGATCCGGCTCGCCGCCTGCGGGTCGGGCAGGTTGGGGGCGATGATGGCGAATTCGTCGCCGCCCAGGCGCGCCAGCATCTGTCCGTGGCGAAGAACGCCGGAGACGCAGTTCGCCACCTTCTGAAGCATCGCGTCGCCGGCGCCATGCCCATAAAGATCGTTCACCTCCTTGAACCGGTCGAGGTCGAGCAGCAGAAGCGCAAGATGCCCGCCCCTCGCGCCCTTGCCGGCTTTTGCGTCTCGGCTCGTGGCGGCGATTTCGGTATCAAGCCGGCTGGAAAAGCTACGGCGGTTGGCGAGCCCCGTCAGCGGATCGAAATGAGCGAGGCGAAGGATTTCCTGTTCCGCCTTCTTGCGTTCGCGAATGTCGCGGACGGCGACGACATTGTGAGGCTTGCCGCAATAGTCGATGCTTCTGGCGATCAGTTCGACGGGAATTCTCATCCCGTCGCGATTGCTTAGTTCCGCCTCCCACGGCTGTCCCTGGAAGTTGATCAGGTCGGATGCGGTGCGCTCATCGAAGAGGTCGCCAAGTTCCCTTCCGTTCAGTGTCGTGGCGACCATGCCGGTCAGCCTGGCCATGCTGTCGTTGACACTGACGATGCGATTGCCATCGCAGACGATCAGGCCTTCCACCGCGGCGTTGGCTAAGCCGTGCATGCGGTCGACCTCAAGCTTTTGGCGGCGGAAGCGAAGGTCGATCCACAGCGCGGTGGCCGAAAGCACCAGGATCACCAGAGTGGCCGCAGCGGCGGCGAAGGCCTGCGAGGTCGGTGCGACGGTGTGTTGGGATATGGCGATCGAGGAATCCGGGAAGATCGAGACGGCAGCCATGGCGATGAAGTGCAGGCCGCAGATTGCCAGCGTCAGCAAGACCGCACCGGCAAGCGTCGCAGGCAGCGACGAGCCGCGCAGGACGACGCGCAAAGCCAGCGCCGCGAGCGTCACGCCGGCCAGCAAGGAGACGGCGACGAGGAGCAGGTTCCATTCGATCCGGCCCTCGACCTCGAATGCCGCCATGCCGATGTAGTGCATGGCGGCAATACCGCCGCCCAGAACGGCGCCGCCGACCAGATGGTAATCAAGCTCGTCGCGCAAGGTGGCGACCCACATGCCGGCCGCCGTAACCGCCACCGCGCCAGCGAGCGAGAGTACTGAAAGTCCGGGATCATAGGCGTTGGGGATTCCCGGCGTGAAGGCAAGCATGGCGATGAAGTGCGTTGCCCAGATGCCGAAACCGGTCGAGGTGGAGGCGATCGTCAGCCAGGCAAGCCGATTTCGATCCGTCGAGCGACCTATGTGATGAAGAAGATTGACGGCTGAAAAACAGGAAATTCCACAAATCAGCGCTGCCAGTGCAACCAACCTCAGATCGTGCTGGTTCACGATGCAGTTATAGACCGTCAGCATCTTATTCCCCCTGGCCCGCAGGAAATAAAGAAAGAAATATGACTGATTAATGCTTGGCTGTTGAAGGATCGATAAAGCCGCCTGCAACCATAGCGTGCTTTTGCGGCGCAAGCTGACCGCAAGAGCACAGGCTAGGTCAGCCGCATCGATTGAAGACGACGGTTATTTCAGGCGGACGGTCACTGTCAGGGCGTCATGATCCGAGCTTGGGCTGCCATCCGGCAACACCGCCGGAAGAACCGCCGGCGCGCTGGCCGCGAGGCCCCGCGTGAAGAACCAGTCGATTCGGCCAACCGGCGTGCCGGCGGGCCGACGCTGGGTGGGCAGGTCCAAATTGTTGGCGGCCTGCCAATCATAGCCGCGCTCGGCAAGGGCCGCGAACAGCGGCTCGTGACGCTCGGCATGGATCAGCCGGTCCGGTTCGGCCATGACCCGAGCCATCCACGCCCGTGGGTCGTCATGGCGCTCCTCGTGGCTTGCCGTCAGCGTGTTGAAATCGCCGCCGAGCAGTACCGGCGCTTGCGCATCATAGTTGTCGATCGCGTCGAGGAGTTTGCGTGTCTGAGCTGCCCTGCCAGCCGGATCGGTTCGGTTTTCAAGGTGCACCGAGACGACCGTCATCCTGCGGTCGCCGATGCGCACCTGGCCGCCGATCGCCATGCGTCCGCCGATGCGCGGTTGGCCGCGCTCCGGCCGAAACCAGCCGCCGGCGGCGTCCAGGCGCACCAGGAAGGGTCGCAGCAACGGCATGCCACTGGTCACGGCATTGCCGTGAAAGCCTTCCGCGTTGGCGGCTTCACCGGTTGCCATGCGCTCGGCCTCGTTGCCGCCAGCGAGTTCGACGAACTCGACACCATAGGCGAAGGCATGGCCGAGCCGGTCGGCAAGCACGCTGAGCGGATGGCCGTTGCCGGAGCGTGCCATGCCCTTGTCCACCTCGGACAACAGCACGATTTCGGGGGCCTGCCCGGCAAGCGTTCGTGCAATGGCATCGACATGACGGAGCCGCTCGACGTTCCAGGCCACCACCTTCAAGGCCTCGCCGACGTTCGCGCGCGACGCCTTGCCGCCGATTTCGATCTGGCCAAGAGCCGGAATGCGGCTGCATGCCGCAAATGGGTGGCGCTGTCGCGCGGGCCTTCGCGCATCGCCTGCCTGTCGGTAATGGGCACGTGCGTCAGCTGCTTCACCAGCATTTCATCATCCCCTTTAGCCGGGTAACAATGACGGCCTTTACGTCCTTGGCAGTCGCCCTAGCTACCTAAGGCGCCGGTGTGACGTTTTCATGCCGCTGTAGCCGCCGGAGGGGAGGAAAGACCAGCTGTGCACAGGCCCGGGAGCCACAACAGAACTGTCACATACCTTCTCTAAGAGAGCGGGCAAGGACTTGCGCAAGACCCTTGTCAACAGTCATTCAAGAGGGAAGAAATCATGACGATCATCAAGCGGGGCTTTGCTGCCCTTGCCGCTGGCGTGCTCAGCTCCGCGCTGGCGATGCCTGCCTTCGCGGAACCGACAAAATTCGATTTCTGGTTTGGTCTTTCGGGCGATCTCGCCCGGGTCGTGGACACGCTGTGCAAGAATTTCAACGCCTCGCAGAAGGACTATGAAGTCGTCTGCACCAGCCAGGGCAATTACGACGCCACCTTGCAGAACACCATTGCCGCCTTCCGCGCCGGCAAGCAGCCCACCGTCGTTCAGGTCTATGACGTCGGCACCGCCACCATGATGCTGTCGGGTGCCTACAAGCCGGCCGACAAGCTCATGGAAGAAAATGGCTACAAGATCGACTACGCCGATTATTTCCCAGGCATCGCCCGCTATTACGCCACCTCGAAAGGCGAGATGCTGTCCTTCCCGTTCAACTCGTCTACGGCGTTGATGTACTGGAACAAGGACGCCTTCGCCAAGATCGGCAAGACCGAAGCCCCGAAGACCTGGGAAGACGTCGGCGCCGACCTCAAGGCAATGAAGGACGCCGGCTATGAATGCCCGATGGCGATCAACATCTCGGCCAACGAAAGCTGGCAGCTGATGGAGCAGTTCTCCGCCATTCACAACCAGCCGATCGCTACCAAGAACAATGGCTATGACGGCCTCGACGCCCGCCTCGAAGTCAACAAGACCAAGTTCGTGCAGTACGTCACCGACCTCAAGAAGTGGTATGATGCCGGCCTGATCAAGATCAAGTCGAAGGATCTCGGCCAGGATATGGTCCAGGCCTTTGCCACCGGCACCTGCCAGGTCATCCTGACCTCGGTCGGCGATCACGGCACGGTTGGCCGTACGCAGAAGGAAGGCATGAACTGGGACGTCGGCGAACTGCCCGTCTATGCCGGCACGGAGCGCAAGAACTCGCTCGTCGGCGGCGCATCGCTGTGGGTTCTCTCGGGCAAGTCGGATGCTGAATACAAGGGCGCGGCCGCGTTCCTCAACTTCATCCATGATCCGAAGACCGCCCTGTTCTGGTCGACCAACACCGGTTACATCCCGGTGACCAAGTCGGGCTTCGACTACATGAAGGGCCAGGGCTTTTACGACAAGGCGCCTTACAAGGGCCGCGAAGTCGCGATCGCCAGCCTGACCGCCTCCGAGCCGACCGAAATCACCCGCGGCATCCGCCTGGGCAATTTCACCCAGATCCGCGCCGAGTTCGGCACCCAGATGCAGGCGATCTTCGCCAACAAGGTGAGCGTGCAGGAAGGCCTCGATACGCTGGTCAAGAACGGCGACGCCATCCTCGACCGCTTCCAGCAGACATATCCAGGCAAGACCCTGCCCTGATCCAGGGATTTCCCAGACCGCCCGCCGACCCATTTGAGCATGATCCCGAAGACCGGTTTCCAGTTTTCGGGATCATGCCTGGGTCGACGGGCGGGCATTTCGTTATTAATCTCTCGCTTGCTTTAAGCTGACCACCCTGCGGCAACGGCGGACCGATGGAAAAACGCGTCACTTTCGGCAGTTGGACAATCGGCATTCTTTTCGCGGTGCCGCAGCTCCTGCTGATCTTCACCTTCTTCTACTGGCCTGCCGGCCAGGCCGTATACTGGTCGCTGACGCTGCAGCAGCCCTGGGGCGGCGGCAACATCTGGGTCGGTCTCGACAATTTCCGCTCGATCCTGGCCAACGCCGATTACTGGAACTCGATCACCGCCAGCCTTGTCTTTGCCGGCATCAGCACCGGGCTTGCGATGTTCGTCGCGCTCGTGCTCGCCGCGCTCACCGACCGCCAGCTAGCCGGCTCATGGCTGTATCGCGTGGTGCTGATCTGGCCCTATGGCATCGCCGCGCCCGCCCTGGCGCTGGCATTCCGCTTCATCCTGGCGCCGGAAGCCGGCTTCATGGCCGTCGTCAACCAGGTCTGGCCCGGCTTCTGGGATCCCGGCCTGGACGGCGCCGACGCCATGGCTTCGATCATCATCGCCTTTTCCTGGAAGTATGTCGGCTACAACTTCATCTTCTTCCTCGCCGCGTTCCAGGCGATCCCGCGTTCCCTGATCGAAGCCGCCGCGATGGACGGCTCTGGTGTCATGAGGCGCTTCTGGGACATCCAGTTTCCGCTGATCACCCCGACCATCTTCTTCCTGCTTGTCATCAACATCACGGAAAGCTTCCAGGATTCCTTCGGCATCGTCGACATCATGACGTCCGGTGGGCCGGCGAATGCCACCAATCTGATGGTCTACAAGATCTACTCCGACGGCTTCAAAGGCCTCGATTACTCCGGTGCCGCCGCGCAGAGCATCATCCTGATGCTGCTCATCATCGTGCTGACCATTTTCCAGTTCCGCTTCATCGAGCGGCGCGTCCATTACAGGTGAGACTGATATGGTCGAGCGCACCCCGTTCCTCAATTTTTTCACGCACCTGATCTTGTTCGTCGGCTTCGTTTTCTGTGTGGCGCCGTTCGCCATCGTGGCGATCGCGGCCTCGCATAATCTCAGGGATGTCAACGACGTGCCGATGTCGCTGCTGCCGGGTAGCGATTTCTGGATCAACATCAAGACCGCCTGGGTGACGGCCGACCTTGGTCCCAAGCTGCTGAACAGCTTCATCGTTGCGACCGGCGTTGCCGCAGGCAAAGTGATCGTCTCGGCGCTGACCGCCTTCGCGATCGTCTATTTCCGATTTCCCGGACGCACGCTGATCTTCTGGCTGATCTTCATCACTCTGATGCTGCCGCTTGAAGTGCGCATCGTGCCGACCTACGCGGTGGTCGCCAACGTGCTCGAGCCGTATCAGGCTATCCTGGACGTGACCGGCCTGAGCTGGCTGATCGAAACGGTTTCGGGCGTGCAGGTCCACCTCAGCGTTGGGCTGCTCAACTCCTATCCCGGCCTAATTCTGCCGCTGGTCGCCACGGCGACCGGGACGTTCCTTTATCGCCAATTCTTCCTGACCGTGCCGGACGAATTGACGGAGGCCGCACGCATGGATGGCGCCGGGCCACTGCGCTTCTTCATCGATATCCTGTTGCCGCTGTCGCGCAACAACATGGCGGCGCTCGGGACCATCATGTTCCTGTGGGCATGGAACCAGTATCTATGGCCGCTGCTCATCACCACCGACCAGTCGCATGCGATGGCGGTGACCGAGCTCAAGCAGCTCATCCCCAACGTCGGCGGCACTCCGGAGTGGCATATCGCCATGGCCGGCACTCTCATCATTATGCTGCCGCCGATGATCGTCGTGGTGCTGATGCAGCGCTGGTTCGTGCGCGGCCTGATCGCCACCGAGAAGTAACAAGGAGACAAAAAATGGCCTCCATCGCAATACGCGGCGTCAAGAAGAACTATGCCAAGACGCAGGTCGTGCACGGCGTGGATCTCGACTTTGCCTCGGGCGAATTCGTCGTCATTCTCGGGCCGTCCGGCTGCGGCAAGTCCACGCTGCTCAGGATGATCGCGGGGCTGGAAGAAATTTCCGACGGCACGATCGCCATAGACGGCACGGTGGTCAACAAACTCGAGCCACGCGAGCGCGGCTGCGCCATGGTGTTCCAGAATTACGCGCTTTATCCGCATATGAGCGTGGCCCAGAACATCGGCTATTCGCTGAAAGTCGCCGGTGTTCCCTCGGCCGAGCGCAACCAGCGCATCCAGGCGGTGGCCCGCACACTGGAACTCGAGCAACTGCTCGACCGCAAGCCGATGGCGCTTTCGGGTGGCCAGAGGCAACGCGTCGCCATGGGCCGCGCCATGATCCGCGAGCCGAAGGTGTTCCTGTTCGACGAGCCTCTGTCCAATCTCGACGCCAAGCTGCGCGTGCAGATGCGTTCGGAGATCCGCAAGCTGCATCGCCGGCTGAATGCCACCTCCGTCTTCGTCACCCACGACCAGGTAGAGGCCATGACATTGGCCGACCGACTGGTGGTGATGAATGGGGGACGGGTCGAACAGGTCGGCACGCCAGGTGAAATCTACACCCGCCCGGCCAGCCGCTTCGTCGCCACCTTCGTCGGCGCGCCGGCCATGAACATCCTCGAAGGCACCGCCGAACTCGACGGATTGTCGCTGCTCGGCGGCAGCCGGCGCCTGGCGATGGCTCGCGCCGGCCTGCCGGTCGGCACGAAAGTGGCGATGGGCATCCGGCCGGAGGCGGTGCGGCTGGTGGCGCCGGGAACGCCGGGCGCGCTCGATGCGACTGTCGACCTAGTCGAGGAATTGGGCGCGGGGCGGGTGATCTATGTCGACCTCGACGGCGCGCCGTTTTCGGTGATGACCTCGGAGCCCGTTCACCCCGAGCCCGGCAGCACCGTCGGCCTGAAGATCTCGCCTGACGACATGCACTTCTTCTCGTCGGAGACAGGCACCCGTCTCGATGTCTTCAAGGCTTCGGTGCCAGAGCCAGCGCTTTGATTTCCAGCACGCGCGCCGCCAAAGAGACGTACATGAAAATCATCCAGGTCACCGACGTGCATCTCGGTCGGCAAGGTGAGCGCCGCTATGGGGCCGACCTGCACCAGCGGCTGGATCAGTGCATCGCGCACATCAATGCGCATCACGCCGACGCCGCGCTTTGCGTCTTCACCGGCGACCTGACGGAGACCGGTGCGCCGCGGAGCTATGCCGATCTGCGCGCTGCCCTGACCACGCTGTCGGTGCCGTACAGGCTGCTGCCGGGCAACCATGACCGGCGGGCAAATCTCATCGCCGCGTTTCCCGACGTTCCGGTCGACGAAAACGGCTTCGTGCAGTCGGTCCACGATACCGGCAACGAAGTGCTGTTGTTTCTCGACTGCCTGGCGGAAGGGCGCATCGAGGGCGAACTGTGCGAGAGGCGGCTTGCCTGGCTCGAAGCCCGGCTGGAACGGTCGGGCGGCCGGCCCGCTTACGTGTTCCTGCATCATCCGCCGGTCGCGCTCGGCCTGCCTCAACTCGATCCGCTGGCGCTTCAACAGCCCGAGCGGTTGCTCGACTTGTTGCGGGGCCATGGCAACGTCCGCCATATCTTCTTCGGCCATGTCCATCGCGACATTGCCGGCACCGTTGCCGGCATTCCGTTCTCGGCGCAGCGCGGCTTGCATGCCCGCTTCGAGCTCGCCCTCGAGCGATCGAGCGAGATCGTCGAACAAGCGCCGCCGTCCTACGCCGTCATCCTCATCGACAGCGCCAACGCGTGCGTGGTGGTGCACGGTTGCGATTTTATCGAGCAATGGCCGATCTATTCAGCCGAAACCGGCGAACGCATCACGGCGTGAGCTTGCCACTTCGCTTTGGTTCAAGGGCTTAAAATCGTCGGGCTCAGGCAAAGACGTGCGCCTTGCCCGATACGGTCAGCCGCACGATCTCGCCGATCGCCGGCGCGTCCATGCCGGATTTGCGCAGGATCAGCGGCGTGCCGCCGATGGCCGCGGCGTCGGGCGGATCGGAATTGTTCAGGAGCCGCACCGCGATCGTGCATGTCGAGCCGGCGAATTCCGATTCCGTCACCTCGCCGAACGGCATGTCCGATGTGCCCGACATGCCCTCGCGCGAGGTGCGTTTCAGGCCGATCTGTTCCGGCCGCAGCATGATACGGGCGACATCGCGGCTGTCCGGCGCGTCGACGGCGATGCGGCCCAGCGGCGAACTGGCGAAGCCGCCCGAAATGCTCGCCGGCAGGATGATGGCATCGCCGAGGAACTCGGCGATCATCCTGTCCTTCGGCTTGAGATAGAGCTCGCGCGGCGTGCCGACCTGGGAAAATTTTCCATCGCGCATTACCGCCACCTGGCTGGCGAAGGAGAGTGCCTCGGCCTGGTCGTGCGTCACCAGGATGGTGGTGATGCCAGCCGCCTCCAGAAGTTCGGCCACCGCCTTGCGCATCGAGGCGCGCAGGCCGGTGTCGAGTGCCGAGAACGGCTCGTCGAGCAGCATCAGCCGCGGCTTCATCGCCATGGCCCGGGCCAGCGCCACGCGCTGCTGCTGGCCGCCGGAGAGCTCGTGCGGGCGGCGTTTGAGGATCGCCTTGTCGAGTCCCACGATGTAGGCAAGTTCGACGATGCGCTCGGCGCGCCTGTCGTCGTCCCGTGCCATGCCGAAGCCGATATTGTCCGAGATGGTCAGATGCGGGAACAGGGCGCCGTCCTGCGCCACCACGCCGATGCCGCGGCGATGCGCCGGGACAGCGGCGCCGCCATTGGCCAGCACCTGCCCGTCGAGTACGATGCGGCCTTGGTCAGGCGCCTCGAAGCCGGCGATCAGCCGCAGCAAGGTCGTCTTGCCGCAGCCGGAAGGTCCCACGATCGCCGTGCGGCTGCCGCTGGCGACGTTCAGGTTGACGCCGGCCAGTGCGGCTACCGGGCCGTAGTGCTTGTGCAGATTGCCGAGTTCGAGAAAGCTCATCGTCCTGCCATCCGCTTCGACTGGACGTAGAGCAGCCAGGTCAGGGGCAGCGACATCGCCACCATGATGAAGGCGTAAGGAGCCGCCGAGGCGTAATCGATCTCGCTGCTGTAGGACCAGAACGCCATGGCCAGTGTGCGGGTGCCGTTCGGCGCCAGCATCTGGGTCGCGGTCAGTTCGTTCATGATGCCGAGCGCCACCAGCGCCATGCCAGCCGCCGCACCGGGCGCCGACAGGCGGATCGTCGTCGACCACAGCGCATCGAGCGGCCGCCGGCCGAGGCTGGACGCGGCGCGTTCGAGCTCGACCGGCGCTTGCGCGATCGATGCACGCAGGCTGACCAGCGCGCGCGGCAGGAACATCAGTGCGTAGGCGACCAGGATAGTGAACAGGGTCTGGTAGAGCGGCAGTGCGATGCGCACCGTGATGGTGACCAGCGCCAGCGCGATCACGACCCCGGGCAGCGAGCCGACGATGTAATTGCATCCCTCGAGCAAGCGCTGCAACGGACCCGGCGCGCGGATAGAGATCCAGGCCATCGGCATGGCCGCGACAGTGGCAAGCAGGGCGCCAGCGAGGGACAGGAACAGCGTCTGGCCGAGTGCCAGGCCGATCTCGTCGAAGCGCCAGACATCGGCGCCGCCGGCGGCGAGCCAGCGCCCGATGGTCACGAACGGAACGCCAAGCGCCAGCAATGTGGTGACGGCGAGCAGCAGCAAGCTGGGCAGGGTGGCGCGGCCGAGGTTCATTCGTTGCTGGTATCGCGCGGCACCCGAGCCGACACGGGCATAACGCTCCTCGCCGCGGACCAGCACTTCGAGGCCGAGCAGCACGAAGCAGCAGGTCACCAGCACGCCGGCCAGCATGTTGGCGGCCGGGCCGTTGAAGGTCGACTGGAACTGATCGACGATCGCGGTCGTGAAGGTGTCGAAGCGAATGAAGACATAGAGGCCATATTCGGCCAGCAGATGCAGGCCGACCAACAGCGAGCCGCCGCATATTGCGAGCCTGAGCTGCGGCAGCACGACGCGCCAGAACACGCGCCAGGGTCCATGGCCAAGTGCCGCGGCCGCGTCCTCGAGAGCGGGATCGAGACGGCGCAGGGCCGCCGACACCGGCAGATAGAGGAAAGGGAAATAGGCGATGACGGACACCAGCACGCCAGCCCACAGGCCGTGCAGCCCGGGCACGAGGGTGATCCAGGCATAGGAGTGCACGAAAGCGGGGATGGCGAGCGGCGCCACGCAGAGCCAGGACCACAGCCGGGCACCGGGCAGGTCGCTGCGTTCCGTCAGCCAGGCCAGCGTCACCGACAAGGTGATGGCGATCGGCACCGCCAGCAGGACGAGCAGGCCGGTGTTGACCAGCAGTTCGCCGACACGCGGCCGAAAGACCAGTGCCGAGACCGTCTCCCAGCCGGTCTGCACCGCGATCCAGATGATGAAAGCGAGCGGCAGTAGCGCCAGCAGGGAGACAAATATGGCGGCGGCGACAAGCCAAGGCGCAGCCCGCCGCTGCGCCCGTCGACGCATCTTGGGCGGCAGGCCGGGACGCGCGAGATCGACCTCGGACTGCATCAGTTCAGGCGCCATACCGTTGCGACGCGGCAGCGGCAATCATGGGACCACGGTCGCGGTCAGGAACGAAGCGTGTCGTCATGGACGAATGCATCTCGAAACAAAACGCTCCCGCGAAAGGTGAATTCCCGCGGGAGCACGATCTGACGTCCTTATTAGGAAGAACGGCAACTAAAGCAAGCCGGCTGCCGTCATCAGGTCGGTGACCTTCCTGGAGTTCAGCGTCGTGGCATCGACCTTCGGCGCCTGCAGGTCGGCCAGTGGCACCAGCTTCGGATTGGACTGCGCGCCCTTGCCGACCGCGTATTCGAAGGAGGTTCCGTTCTTCAGCACGTCCTGGCCGTTCTTGCCGGTCACCCATTTCAGGAAGGCCTGGGCTTCCTTGGGATGCTTGCTCGAGGCCAGCACGCCGCCGCCGGAAACCGATACGAAAGCGCCCGGATCCTGGTTCTTGAAATAGTGCAGCGCGACGTTCTTGGAGTTTTCGCCGGTTTTGGCCTGATCGCCAAAGTAGTAGTAGTGGTAGATCACGCCGCCTTCGATCTCACCGGCATTGACCGCCTTCATCACGGTGCTGTTGCCCTTGTAGGCGGTGAAGTTCTCCTTCATCGCCTTCAGCCAGTCGGCCGTGGCGGGCTCGCCCTTGAGCTGCAGCAAAGCGCTCACGATGGCCTGGAAATCGGCGCCGGAAGGCGAAGCCGCCCAGCGGCCCTTCCAGCTCGGGTCGGCGAGATCGAGCATCGACTTGGGCAGCTGGTCTGCCTTGAGCTTGGTGGTGTTATAAGCAAACACGGTGCTGCGCGCGGCCACGCCCACCCATTTGCCGCTGGTGGCCTGATAGTCTTGCGGGACTTGAGCCAGCGTATCGGCGTCGACCGGCGCGAACAGGCCGGCATTTTCGACCAGCACCATGGCCGGCGAATTTTCCGTCAGGAACACGTCGGCGGGCGAGGCGGCGCCTTCGGCGACGATCTGGTTGGAGAAGTCGCTGTCACCGCCGTTGCGCAAGGTGACCTTTATCCCCGTCTCCTTGGTGAACCCTTCCGCCCATTCCTTCGCCAGGCTTTCATGCTGGGCGTTATAGACGACGATGCCGGCATCTTCGGCCGTCGCCGGACCAGCGGCGAGGCTGATTGCAAGCGCGGCTACGCTGGCAAGGGCAAGAAGGGGGGATTTCATAAGGGTACTCCTCGGGTTGTCCCGCACTGGGGTGCGTCCGAGTACCAATTCATGAATGCACTAGTCAAGATTGAAAGACGACGGGCATCATCACGGTTTCGCGTGTCGGACGCCGATGGCATCACCCGATATGCGGGGCTGGTGGCTGCTCCTGCGGGATGCAGCCATCGACCATCGGATGAATGGTCCACCGCTGGTCCAGCCCCTGCTGTGTTCGTTTGGTCTCGGGATCGAACGCTTCGTTCAGCATGGCGCACCAGGTCCTGCGCAGATTGTCGCAGCGCGCCCGGAACGCTGCGCTGCCAAGCCCGTCACGGATATCCTGCGCGGTCAGGTCGGTGGTCTCGCCCGGCGGTTTGGGCGGAACCGTGCCCGTGTCGGCAAAGTCCGGATCCCACTGCAGATAGTGTTTCGCGTCGACACTGGCGGCCGCATCGAATTTGACCACCGCCATCAGCGGATGAAACTCGTGCCAGCCCTTGTGGTAGCCGTCATAGACATGTTCGCCGAGGACGGCGACATGATCGCCCATCCTGATGGGACCGAGCGCCTTGTCGCCGACATTGGCGTCCTCGACATTGCCGGGGTTCCAGTTGAACAATCCCTGCAGGACCGGCTTGACCCCGCCGAAATAGGATGCCGCTCCGCCGATGGCGCCGCCAATGGCCGCTCCGAGCAATCCTCCCAGGAACGAGCCGATGGCGCAGCCCAGCGCACCCAGGAAGAACGATCCTATGGCGCAGCCGACAGCCGCTCCGGCACTGGCGCCGGCAGCCGCCGCGGCCACCGTGACGACCAGGGCCGCCGTCAGCAGGATGACGATGGCCGGCGCCCATTGGCGCATCTTGATCCAGAAGTCGCCCTCGGCCTCGCAGTGCAGGCCCCAGCGGGCATGATCGTCGGCCGGTGCGTAGCCCAGATCCGTCTTCAGGTCGTCGCGCGGCAACAGCAGCTCATGACCCTGAAAGCCGTCATTGAGAATATCGTTGGCCGGATGGGCCGCGACGCTGGCGGCGAATTCCGCCGCGACGGTGCCGTCGGCATTGTAGCGATTGGCCGCCGCCAAGGCCGCCTCGTTGGTCTCGGCGTTGAGAATTTCCGTCGTCGGATGCGGCATCAGTATGACGTCGAAATACTGGTCGTTGTCGAAGGCGCCGAGATCGCTGCGGAACGGATTGTAGGAGACGATGCCGACGGCGCATTTCGGATTGTCCTTGTCGAGGCAGACCAGGCGGTGGTTGAGCCATTCCCCGGCGGCCTTGTCGATCGTCGCGGTGGCGGACGCCAGAAATGCGATTGCCGCGGCAAGTGCCGCACCGACCGGCCCCAGCAGCAGGCCGAAGGCGGCCGCCAACCCGGTGATCACGATGATCTGCAGCGCCTGGCCGGCGAGGAAAGCCAGCCGATCGTCCTCGTTGTAGGGCTTGCCACCGACCGGATAGAGAAAGCAGCTCGTATAGTACTTGTAAGCCATCGGAGCGCCTCAGCCTTTCGTGGCGGTGAGCGTCACGCCGCCGGTCATGGTGCGCGATCCACTCTCGCCGATCGTGAAGACGTGGACGTTGAAGGTCTTTGAGCCGCGGAACGCGGTGTCCTTCGGTTCGATTTCGACAGCGATCTCGGTCAGCTGGCGCGGCTGCAGCAAAAGCGTTCTTGGGACGATCCTGACCGACCAGTCGTCCGGCACGGGAAACCGGCCATACGCCTGTTCCTCGAGGGCCTCGGCCCAGCGCGCCTTGCTTTCGGCGAGCCGCGGCTGTGGGGTGTCCGTGCGCTCGTCTCGACCCTGGCCGCGTGGCGGGATACATGGCCGCAGCTTCGGCAGAGCGTAGCAGTCCGCCTCGATCTGGAAACGCCGGACGACCGAGGCCTCGTTGCGCACGCTGAAGACGAACTTCGCCGGTGAGCGCATCTCGGCAATGTTGACGTTCTTCTGGCCAAGGTTGTTGCTGGGGTTGGCGTCATCGCCCCAGGAAAGCTGTGCTTGAAGGCAGTAGTGGCCGCCGGTGGCGGGCGTGGTCCAACTGAACTCGGCATAGGCAGGGCAATCGATCGTGCCCTTGGCTCCGAGATTTATGGCGACGTTGGCGATCGGACGGGAAATGGTCTGGGCGCCGAATGACAGGTAGGACAGTGCCACCCCGACGCCCACCGCTGGGGCGTCATAGGACCCGTTCCAGACGCGCACGCGAACGCGATATGCATGTGCTGGCTGAAGCGCGCCGCTGACCGGCAAGGTGCCGTCGAAAATGTCGATGTCGGGATTGTCCCAGGTGACCGCGAGCCCCTGCGCCATCAGATAATACTGGGCGTATAGAAGAGGATCGGCGCGCTTGTAGATGTCGGGCGGCAGCTGGATGCAGCAGTCGTTCTGCGCCGGGCTGGGCAGCCGCTGGCCCTTGGCCAGCCGGCACAGCAGCCTGCATATCGTGGCAAACAGCACCTTCAGCCCGGCGGCCAGACGCTTCCAGAATTCGGCGGCGAACAACAGCAAGGCCGCGGTTCTGATGTGGTTGACCAGAGATCCTGCCATGTCGTGTTTCCCACGCTGAGAGGACGCAACGGTAATGTTTTCCTGGCGGACCTGTCTCCGCCGGTTGTCCAGAGGCTATTTCTTCAGTGATCCCTGTCTTCTGTAGAAGTAGACGGCGGCGACAAGGACTATGGCCGCAATGACAAGGCTGCTCTCGAAAGTTCCCGAGCCATTGTCGGGAGAAAATCCAAAAATGCGTTCAATGAAATCCATTTCGGCCGCCCTCCGATCCCTTGACGCTACAGAAGGGTTTACCTTACGTCAATCAAAGGTTGGTCCCGCGCCGCTCCTCACGCATGAGCTGGGAACCAGAGAACCCGTCCGGGAATTTAGCGAGCCATCCCGCAAACTTTCGTGATTTGCCCGTAGTTTGGCTTGGACATTATTTCGCCGGCCACGTAACAAATCAGTGCCGAGGCGCGAAGATCGGGGAGTGAACTCTTGTGAGCGGCAAGGACGAGGCCGAGCTTTCCCGGCTGATGCGGGCCGCGATCGCGGGGGATGAAAAGGCCTATGCCGACTTTCTGCACCGGATTGCCGCGCTGGTGCGCGGTTTCGTCAGGCGCAAGATCGTGCAGGGCGGGGTCGATCCCGAGGATGTCGTGCAGGAAACCTTGCTGGCCATTCATGTGAAACGGCACACCTGGCGCCAGGACGCGCCGGTGCTGCCCTGGGTCTATGCGATTGCCCGTTTCAAGCTGATCGATGCGTTCCGGCGGCGCGGACGGCGCATCGAGATCGATGTCGACGACATCGCCGAGACGTTCGCCGAGCCCGAAACGGAAACCGTCAGCGAGCGGGACATCAACCGGGCGCTCGACGGGCTGCCGCCGGCACAGCGTTCGGTGGTTTCAGCAGTATCCGTGGAGGGCCGCTCGATCGGCGAGACGGCGGCTAAGTTCGGCATCAGCGAGACGGCGGTGCGGGTGTCGCTGCACCGGGGACTTACCGCCATAGCCAGGCGATTCGGGCAGGGGCGGTTCGGGCGGGAATGACATGAAGACCGACGATCTCATCAAGGCGCTCGACGCCGATGCCCACAGCAAGGCGATGCCATTGCGCTCGGCCTGGTGGCTGGCGGCTGGCGCGGCCGCCTTGGTCGCGGCCGCTGTCTTCATGATGACGATCGGGCCGCGCCCCGATTTCATGGTGGCCGCGCACACGGTGCGTTTCCTGTCCAAATTCGTTTTCACCATCGTGCTCGCCATCAGCGCCTTTGCCCTGATCCGTGCCCTGTCGACGCCGGGCGCGGCGACAGGCCGGGCTATGGCGGCGATGATCGCGGCGCCGCTGCTGGTCGCGGTGGCCGTGGTGCTGGAGCTCTTCGTGGTGCCGCAGGCCCTGTGGAGCACGCGCATGATCGGCTCGAACATGATGATCTGCATGGGCTTCATCCCGCTGATCGGCATCGGCCCGCTGGCCATCTTCCTGTGGATGCTGCGCTATGGCGCGCCGACACGGCCGGTGCTTGCCGGCGCGGTCGCGGGGCTGCTTGCCGGCGGGCTGGCGGCGACTTTCTATGCGGCGCACTGCTTCG
Source organism: Mesorhizobium sp. BR-1-1-10 (assembly GCF_020165595.1). Lineage (NCBI taxonomy): Bacteria > Pseudomonadati > Pseudomonadota > Alphaproteobacteria > Hyphomicrobiales > Phyllobacteriaceae > Mesorhizobium > Mesorhizobium sp. BR-1-1-10. The sequence goes on from NZ_JAIUIL010000013.1 coordinate 123,209, forward strand.
ACGATTCGCCGCTTTTCGTTGCCACCTGGTACACGATCGCCATCGCGGCTCTCGCTCTGCTTGGCGCGCTCGGCGGGCGGTTTTTCGTGCGCTGGTAGCAGGATACTCACGCCTACACCCCGTGAATACCGATCCTTAATCATGCCGGCAATTGTTTGCCGGTTTTCCATGTCGCCTATGCCCTGGGCGCAACCTTTCCTTAAAATCGATCCTTCAGGGTTTTAACGGGAAAAAGCGATTGCCCACGGGGGTGGCACGAATCGTGACATTGCGAGGTATCATCGGGCCGGGACGGCACAAGCATGCAGCTCTGGCGCTGCTTGTGGCCGGTCTGGCCGTAGTGGCCGCCTCGCTTGTGCTGTCAGGACTGGACCTTGGCGCGCAAGCCCTCAGACTTTGCCTCCAAATATCGGTCGCTGTGACGGTCTGCGCGCTTTTCGCGGCCTATCTGTTCATCGGTCGAATCTCGGAGGATCGACGGCAGATCACGGATAGCGAGCAGCGGTTCCGCCGGGCCATGGAGGACTCGGCGATCGGCATCGCTATCGTCGGTCTCGACGGGCGTATTCTCCAGACCAATCCGGCCTTTGCCGCCATGCTTGGCTACAGCCGCGACGAGATCGAGGCGCTGACCTTCTTCCAGCTCACGCATCCCGACGATGTGCAGATCGGCAGCGAAACGATGGCCGGCCTGAAGGCGGGCACCGTCGATGCCTTCCACTTCGAGAAGCGTTATCTCAAGAAGGACGGCACACCCGTCTGGGCTCATCTTGCCGGCTCGGTTATTCGCGACGAGAAAAGCGGCCGGCCGCTCTATCTCGTCTCGCAGATCGAGGACATCGACGCGCGCAAACAGGCCGAGGCGCGCATCACAGAGGCCGAAACGCGCTGGAACTTCGCGCTGGCCGGCGCCGGTCAAGGTGTCTGGGATTTCGACATGCGCAAGGGGGGCACCACCTATTCCTCCACCTGGGTCAAGATGCTGGGCTACGGGGATGGCGAGCTCGATGGTGACCCCGATCGCTGGCTGACGATGATCCATCCAGACGATCGCGCCACGGTCGCGGAGGCCGATCGCGCCCATCTCGCCGGCGAGACGGAATTTTTCGAAGCCGAGTTCCGCATGCGCCACAAGGACGGCCGCTGGATCTGGATCCTCGACCGCGGCAAGGCCATCGAGCGCGATGCGGACGGACACCTGGTCAGAGCGATCGGCAGCTTGATGGACATTACCCGGCGAAAGCAGGCCGAAGAACGGCTCATCGTCTCGGCAGCGATGCTGGCCGACGAGAAGGAGCGGCTGAGGGTGATGCTGCAATCGATCGGTGATGCCGTCATCTGCACCGATGCCGCGAACCGCGTCACTTTCATGAACCCGGTGGCCGAAAAGTTGACCGGCGTTTCCAGTGACGATGCGCTGGGCAAGACGCTGAGCCATGTCTACTGGGCAGTCGACGAGGAGACGGGCCACAGGATCGGGATGACGCGGCCGGTGACAGGCGAAGAGGCGCGCTCCGACCAGAACAGCCGCGCGGTGCTCATCCGCCGCGACGACACGCGCTGCAGCATCCGCCAGGTCGTGTCGCCGATCCTCAACGAACGCAACGAATTCTGCGGTCTGGTGATCGTCTTCCAGGACTTCACCGATGCGCGTGCCCTGCAGCGACAGCTTGCCCATGCCGCCGCGCACGACGCACTGACGGGCCTTGCCAACCGCTCGAGCTTCATCCGCGCCATGGAGGGGATGGTCGATCAGGCGCGCAAGGACGGCACGACGACAGGGGGCCGCCATCAGTTCATGTTCATCGACCTCGACCATTTCAAGCTGGTCAACGACACGGGAGGTCACGCTGCCGGAGACGCCCTGCTGAAGCGGGTCGCTGACGCCGTGCGCGGCGTGCTTGGTCCTGAAGACATCGTCGCGCGCCTGGGTGGCGACGAATTCGCCGTGATCCTGAAATCGGCTTCCACCACCGACGCGAGGATCGCGGCGCGTTCCATCATCGATGCGATAGCGGGCCTGAACTTCACCTGGGATGGCCGGCCGCACGGGATCGGCGCCAGCATCGGGTTGACCGCGATCTGCGCCAATTGCGGCGAAGTCGACGAGATCATCGCAAGGGCCGACGCCGCTTGCTATGCAGCCAAGGCCGCCGGCCGGGGATGCGTTTCGGTGGCGCCGGACGGCAAGGTCAGCGACGATTACAGGTCAGAACCGCCCAAGCCACTCGCCGCGGCCTCGTGAGCGGCAATCACGTCAGCGCGTCGGAACGGGATGCTCGCCGCGATAATCGTAGAAGCCGCGCCCGGTCTTACGGCCGAGCCAGCCGGCCTCGACATATTTGACCAGCAGCGGGCAAGGCCGGTACTTCGAATCCGACAGGCCGTCATGCAGCACCTGCATGATCGACAGGCAGGTATCCAGGCCGATGAAATCGGCAAGCTGCAGCGGTCCCATCGGATGGTTGGCGCCGAGCCGCATGGCGGTGTCGATGGCATCGACCGAGCCGACGCCCTCATAGAGCGTGTAGATCGCTTCGTTGATCATCGGCAGAAGGATGCGGTTGACGATGAAGGCCGGGAAATCTTCCGAGACGGTGATCGTCTTGTCGAGCTGCTTCACATAGGTCTTGGCCGCCTCGAAGGTCTGGTCCTCGGTGGCGATGCCGCGCACCAGTTCGACCAGCTTCATCAGCGGTACCGGGTTCATGAAATGTATGCCGATGAACCGCTCCGGCCGGTCGGTCTGGGCAGCTAGCCGTGTGATCGAAATCGACGAGGTGTTGGTCGCCAGGATCGCTTCGGGATTGAGCTGAGGACAGAGCTGCGCATAGATCTTGCGCTTGACGGTTTCGTCCTCGGTCGCCGCTTCGATCACCAGATCGGCGCCGGCGAGATCGGCCATCGTCGGTGCCGACGCGATGCGTGCCATGGCCTGATTGCGCAGCTTCTCGTCGAGCTTGCCGGACCCCACCTGACGGGCCATGTTGCCGCTGATTGTGGCAATGCCCTTCTCGATGCGGTCGGGCGATATATCGTAGATCAGCACCTTATAGCCCGAAAGCGCGGAGACGTGGGCGATGCCGCCGCCCATCTGGCCCGCACCAATGATGCCGATCGTCTCGATCTTGCTCATTACCCGATCCCGTCCGGAGCGTTTTTCGCTGGATCGCGAACCGCCCCATCTCTTTGTTTTCCCGCAATTCCCGGCGCAAAAACCCCTGCGCACTGCCGCTGGAATTGCTCTCAGCCTTTGTGGCGTGCTTATTGTGCGGTGCAAACTAAAAGGGTGGGGCGACTTCGTCTACCCCACCCCTCACAATTTAATACGGTTGCGCGGAAGCGTCAAAGCGCCTTCTGCAACTCCGGCAGGATGACGAAGAGGTCGCCGACGAGGCCGTAATCGGCGACCTGGAAGATCGGCGCTTCCTCATCCTTGTTGATGGCGACGATGACCTTGGAATCCTTCATGCCGGCAAGGTGCTGGATGGCGCCGGAGATGCCGACCGCGATGTAGAGATCGGGGGCGACGACCTTGCCGGTCTGGCCGACCTGCCAGTCGTTCGGCGCGTACCCGGCATCGACGGCGGCGCGGGAGGCGCCGACGGCAGCACCGAGCTTGTCGGCGACCGGCAGGATGACCTCCTGGAATTTCTCCGAGGAACCGAGCGCGCGGCCGCCCGAGATGATGATCTTGGCCGAGGTCAACTCCGGACGGTCGGTCTCCGACAGCTTGTTCTCGACGAAGGTGGACAGGCCGGGATTGGCTGCCGCATTGACCGTCTCGACCGAAGCCGAGCCACCGTCGGGCGCGGCCTGGAAGGAGGCGGTGCGCACGGTGATGACCTTCTTGGCGTCGCTCGACTGCACCGTCTGGATGGCATTGCCGGCATAGATCGGCCGCTTGAAGGTATCGGGCGAGACCACTTCGATGATCTCGGAGACCTGCGCGACATCGAGCAGGGCCGCCACGCGCGGCGCGATGTTCTTGCCGGCCGACGTCGCCGGCGCGATGACCGTGTCGTAGGCGCCAGCCAGCGAGACGACCAGTGCCGCCGTCGGCTCGGCCAGGCGCTCGGCGAGTTCGTCGGCTTCGGCGAGCAGCACCTTGGTGACGCCCTTCAGTTTGGCGGCTGCGTCGGCGGCAGCCTTGGCGCCTTTGCCGGCCACCAGCACATGCACGTCCGAGCCGATCTGCAGGGCAGCCGAAAGCGCCTTGGCGGTCTGGTCGGAAAGGGTAGCGTTGTCGTGTTCAGCGATGAGGAGAATTGTCATGTTGTCTGTTCCTTCCGATCTCAGAGCACGCCGGCTTCGTTCTTGAGCTTGTCAACCAGTTCGGCGACGCTCTTGACCTTGACACCCGCCTTGCGGCCGCTCGGCTCCTCGGTCTTGATCACCTTGAGGCGTGGCTTGACGTCGGCGCCGTAATCGGCCGGGCTCTTCTCGTCGAGCGGCTTCTTCTTGGCCTTCATGATGTTGGGCAGGGAAGCATAGCGCGGCTGGTTGAGGCGAAGGTCGGCGGTGACGATTATCGGCATCTTCAACTCCACCGTCTGCAGTCCGCCGTCAACTTCGCGCGTCACCTTGGCCTTGTCGCCGTCGATGATGACCTTGGAAGCGAAGGTGCCCTGGGCCCAGCCGAGCAGGGCGGCCAGCATCTGGCCGGTCTGGTTGGAATCGTCGTCGATCGCCTGCTTGCCGAGAATGACAAGGCCGGGCTGTTCCGCCTCGACGACGCCCTTCAGCACCTTGGCAACACCGAGCGGCTCGGTCTGCTCGTCGGTCTTGACCAGGATGGCGCGGTCGGCGCCCATGGCGAGTGCGGTGCGCAAGGTTTCCTGCGCCTGCTGCGGACCGATCGACACGACGATGATCTCTTCGGCCTTGCCGGCTTCCTTGATCCGGATCGCCTCTTCCACCGCGATCTCGTCGAACGGGTTCATCGCCATCTTTACGTTGGCCAGCTCCACCGCCGAACCATCAGCCTTCACGCGCACCTTGACGTTTGCGTCCACAACCCGCTTCACGGGCACAAGGATCTTCATTTGCCTGTCACCTCTTCACGCTAGTTGGGCGCGCTATAGCAGCCTGCGCCCCTTCTGAGTTGTCGAAAGCCGACATTCCTGACTGAATTCCGGCCAGACGGAATTCTGGCCGGATGGAAATTCTGGTCTTTGCCCGCCCTGGCTGCTCCTTAAACGCCTTGGGCCGCGGCGGAGACGTTTCCGTAATTGTGGCAACCCGTGCCGTCAATACGCTGAAAGCCGCTCAAATCGGTTCAGTTTGGGCCAGAAGGGTTTCCACGTCCCCAGCGCGTCGTGGTGGCGGCCGTTTGGGGCGCCGCTGGTTCGCCGACCACCGGCGGCTGTTCAGGAGTAGGTACCACGGCATCCTCGTCGGCGGGTGCGAACAGCGGCACGCCGCGGCTGCGCAGGACCAGCACCAGAACCGCGCCGGCAATGATGCCGCCGATGTGGCAGGCCCAGGATATCTGATCCTCGCCGCCGGCCGCGAACATCACGATCTGGAACAGCACCCACAGGATGAGCGGAATAAAGGCTGGAATGCGCAAAGGGATGCGGGCGAAGGCAAGCACCCACACCTTCACCCTGGGATAGAGGATCAGGTAGGCGACGACCACCCCGGCGATGGCACCCGACGCGCCGATCAACGGCGCCTGCGAATCCCAGGCGACCAGCCCCTGGAAGGCGGCTCCGGCGATGGCGCACAGCAGATAGAAGATCAGGTAGCGGATGTGGCCGAGCGCGTCCTCGACATTGTCGCCGAAAACCCAAAGGAACAGCATGTTGCCGCCGAGATGGAAAATATCGGCATGCAGGAAGGAATAGGTGAGATAGCTCAGGCTCTCGGGGATGATGACAAAGCGGGGGTCGAGTTCGGCCGTGTCGTGAACGACGGACGGGATGAAGCCGAGACCAAGCACGGCGGCATTGGTGAAGTTCTCGCCGCCGAGCGCCGTGGCGCAATAGATCACGGCGTTGGCGACAATCAGACCGATGGTCACATATTGCAGCCTGATGTGGCGCAGCCTGTTGGTGTCGTAAAGCGGGATGAACATCGGTCGCCGGCCCCTCCCGCCTCTGGTCCGTTCAGCGGTTCTTGCCGGGAACCCATAGCACGTCGGCATTTCCGTTGTCATTGACCGCCCGGGCGGCGACAAACAGGAAATCCGAGACGCGGTTGATGTATTTCAGCCCGTCGCGGTTGACGTGTTCGGCCGGGTCCTGAGCCAGGGCGACCATCAGCCGCTCGGCGCGCCGTGCCACCGTGCGGGCGAGATGAAGCGCCGCCGCTGCCGGCGTGCCGCCGTTCAGCACGAAGGATTTCAGCGGCTGGAGCTTCTTGTTGAGGACGTCGATGTCGTGCTCGACACGGTCGGTCTGCGTGGCAACGATGCGCAACGGCTCGTAGCCAAGCGGCTTGCCGTCATCAGGCACGGCGAGATCGGCGCCGAGGTCGAAGAGATCGTTCTGGATGCGCGAGAGCATGGCGTCGATCGCCTGGTAGCTCTGTTCGGTATGCACGCGAGCCATGCCGATGCAGGCATTGGCTTCGTCGACCGTGCCGTAGGCGTCCACCCTGAGATCGGATTTCAGCCGCCGCTCACCAGTGCCAAGGCCCGTAGTGCCATCATCGCCGGTGCGGGTGTAGATCTTGTTGAGCTTGACCACATCGCCTCCCGAAAAGCCTCACTTGCGGGTGAAATACACGGCCAGCAGGATCAGCGCCAGCGCCACGGCCTGCAGCAGAACGCGGGCCTGCATCAGCTTGTTGGAGGTCACTCCGGAGCCGCCGCGCATCATGTTGATGAGCCCCCTGATCAGCACGACCACGACGGCGGCCATGACCAGAATGGCAAGTATGTTGAAGGCAGTGGCCATTTTTGCGTTTCCAGTTCTTTGCTTGTTCAGGCGCGCTTGGCGAGCAGGCGGTGGAGCATCGAGGCCGGCAGGACGCGTTTGAGCATGGCACCGATCCTGGCCGACATTGTTACCACATAGTGCGGGCGTGGGCGCCGCGACAGAAGTGCATGGCGAAGCACCTTGTAGACCACTTCAGGCCCGGGCTTCCGCGCCGATTTGCTGCCGCCGGCGCGCATGCGCTCCACTTGCGCGGCATAGTCTGCGCGATGCGCGGAATTCTCATGGTCGATATTCCTGAGGAACCAGGGCAGGCCATTGCTGGCGATCTTCGATTTCACCGGCCCCGGCTCGATCAGCGAGACATAGATGCCGCTGCCGGCCAGTTCCTGGCGCTGGCACAGCATCAGGGCCTCCAAGGCATGCTTGGAGGCCGAATAGGCGCCGCGGAAGCGCACAGGCACGAGACCGAGGATCGACGAGCAATGGACGAGGCGGCCGTGGCCCTGGCGTCGCATCACCGGAACCAGGCGGCGGGTCAGGTCGTGCCAGCCGAAGAAATTGGCCTCGAACTGCTCCCTGAGCGCCGCAACGGGCAGATCCTCGACGGCGCCTGCCTGCGCGTAGGCACCGTTGTTGAACAGCGCGTCGAGCCTGCCGCCGGTGCGATCGAGCACCGCCGCCGCCAGGGCGGCTATGGAGTCCGGTTCGCTATAATCGAGGTAAAAAGCCTCGATGCCGTCGGCTTCGAGGGCGGCGATGTCCTCCGGCTTGCGGGCCGTCGCGAACACCCGCCAGCCCTCAGCCTTCAATGCACGGGTGCAATAGGCGCCTATGCCGGAAGACGCGCCGGTGACGATGATGGTGCGCAAGTCTGCAGCTGGAGAATTCGGGGTTTGACGAAGGGTTGCCATTTGCCGCATTCATTTCCCATATTCGCGGCGTCGAGACAATCGAGGGGAGCGCGCGTCCTTGCTGCGGAACATTGTCGCCCTGCGCCGCGTGCTCTACGACGCGCTCGGCCACTTCAACACCGATGACGGCTGGGCGATGGCCAGCCATCTGGCGATCACCTCGCTGATGGCGCTGTTTCCATTCCTGATCTTCGCCACGACGCTGGGGAGCTTCCTTGGTGCCCAGGCCTTTGCCGACACAGCCGTGCACCTGGTCTTCGACACCTGGCCGGACCAGATCGCCAAGCCGATCGCGCACGAGGTGCTGAACGTGCTGACCGTCAGGCGCAGTGATCTGTTGACTTATGGCGTGCTGCTTGCCGCCTACTTTGCCTCCAACGGCATCGAGGCGCTGCGCACCTCGCTGAACCGCGCCTATCGGGTCACGGAAACGCGCGGCATCATCTATCGCCGGGTGCAAAGCATCTTCTTCGTGCTGATCGCTACCGCCGGGTTCCTGGCGATAAGCGTGCTGCTGGTGTTCGCGCCCCTGCTGGCGCGGCTGGCGGAAGCCCATTTCGAATGGATCAAACCCTATACGGGCACGATCACGCTGTGGCGGTACGTCATCGCCTCAACCGTCATCATCGGCGGACTGTTTGCCGTCCATTACTGGCTGCCGGCCGGCAAGCGCCGTTTCGTCTCGCTGATACCCGGCATCATCTTCACACTGGCCGCATGGCTTATCGGCTCGACCATGTTCGCCACCTATCTCGACCATTTCTCGTCCTATGTGACGACCTATGCCGGTCTCGCCTCGATCATGATCGCGGTGGTCTTCCTCTACATCGTCTCGGCGATCTTCATCCTCGGCGGCGAGCTCAACGCCGCGATCAGCCGTTATCTAGAGGCGCGTGCCCGGGTCGGCTGAAGTTTGCCTGTTCGGGCGGTTGCCAGGCCCACGCCGAAAGTGGTGATGGCCATGCCGACGATCTGCAGCGCATTGAGCTGCTCGTTGAACAAGGCCCAGGCGATGACGGCCGTCACCGCCGGCACCAGGTAGAACAACGAGGCCACTTTCGACATCTCGCCGTCACGGATCATCACCATCAGGAGAAAGATGGCGCCGAGCGACAGCACCAGCAGCAGCCAGCCCATGGCGAAGACCAATTCGCCATTGATGACGACGGTTTGGGTTTCGAAGGCAAGCGAAGCCAGGATCATCAGCGAAGCGCCGCCGACATATTGCCACATGGTGGCCGCCACGAGGTCGCCTCCGGACGCAAAACGCTTTTGCCAGATCGTGCCGGCGCTCATGCCGAGCACCGAGACCAGCGAGGCGGCCAGTGTCGCCGCCGTCACGCCGCCACCGAGCGCCCCGAGTTTCGGCCACAGCACGATGACGATGCCGACCAGCCCGATAGCGAGGCCAAGCCAGTGGCGCGGCAGGATGGCCTCGCCCAGAAACTTGCCGGCAAGCACCGCGGTGATCAGCGGCTGCAGGCCGACGATCAGGGCCGAAAAACCGGCCGGCATGCCTCGATGGATGGCCCAGAAGACGGCGCCGAGATAGATGCCATGCATCAGCACGCCGGCGCCGGTGGCATGCAGAGCCTCCTCGCGGGTGGCTCGTTTCGAGCCCAGCACCAGCATCAGCACGGCCAGCAGGATGGCGGCGAGCACGAAACGCGCGGCGAGGAAGGTGAACGGCTCCGCCCATGGCATGGCGTAACGCGCGCCGATGAAGCCGGTCGCCCACAGGACAACGAAGGTGGCGGGGATGAACCGCTTGATGCTGGACATTTTCCGGGATCGCCGCGCTGGTGAGAATTGACCGTGAGGATGCTCTAGTCCTGTTCAACCCCGCGCGCAAAACGAAACGATTGATCCATGCGTCAAGGAGGTTGAACGGGTGGCGTGTCCGGAGAGCGTTTCTCCTGTCAGAGCCCAATCATCCTTCTGACTTCCTCCGGCGAGGCGCCTGCGTCGCGCAAGGCGGCAAGGCCCGTATCCCTGAAGCTCTTCGACAGTTTTCGCCCATCCGGCCCGAGGATCAGCCGATGATGGAAATAGGCGGGTGGCTGCAATCCCAGAATCTCCTGCAGCAGGCGTTGCACCCCGGTCGCGGAAAACAGGTCCTGTCCGCGCACGACATGGCTGACGCCTTGCAGGGCATCGTCGATGACTACGGCGAGGTGGTAGCTGGTCGGGATGTCGCGGCGCGCCACGATAACGTCGCCCCAATCCTGGGGACGCGCCTCGACGGAGTGCGTCGTGGACAGCGTCCCGTCGCTGAATTCGGCCCATGCCAGGTCCCTGCCGGCACGCGCCATGGCGGCGCCGACGTCCAGCCGCCAGGCGAAGGGCGCATTCTCGGCAATCCGCCGCTTGCGTTCCTTCATCGAAAGCGCCTTGTCGGCCGGGGGATAAAGCGGCACACCGTCGGGATCGCGCGGCCAGTCGCGCCCGCGCTTTTCGCCATCGGCGATGAAGGCGCGTATCTCGCCGCGGCTCATGAAGGCGGGATAGACGAGTTCCTCGCGGATCAGGCGCCCGAGCACCGTTCCATATTCTGCAAAATGCTCGGACTGGCGGCGCACGGGCCTTTCCCAGTCGAAGCCCAGCCATTTCAGATCGGCGATCATGCCCGCCTCGAACTCTGGCGCGCAGCGCGTGGTGTCGATATCCTCGATGCGCAGCAGCAAGCGGCCGCCACTGGTATTTGCGAGCTTCTGGTTGAGCAGCGCCGAATAGGCGTGGCCCAGATGCAGTTCGCCGTTGGGGCTGGGCGCGAAGCGGAATGTCAGGAGCGTCATGTCTCGAGCGGCAATCGGGTTGTGCTGTGGTTTTGGCGGTTGCTACCTTGCTGCACATCTTCGGACAAGGATACCATGCAGCGCATCGCGACACTGGACGACGTTGAGCGGGGGCTGGACGCGCTTTGCCTCATCGACCCGCGCCTGGGGAAAGTGCGCGGCATGGCCGGCGAGGTGCCGCTCAGGCTTTCGGAGCCGGGCTTCAGGAGCCTAGCCTCGATCATCGTCTCGCAGCAGGTGTCGCGGGCGAGCGCCGATGCGATCTTCGGCCGGCTGACGAAACTCGTCGATCCGCTGACGCCGCGGGCGATCCTTGCCGCCGGCGAGGACATGTTTCGCGAGGCCGGCCTGTCGCGGCCCAAGCAGCGCGGCCTGATCGCGGTTGCCCAGGCCGTGGCCGATGGGCTCGACCTGCATCACCTCTGTTCGCTCGATGCCGTGGAGGCGATCGCCAGGATGACGGCGGTGCCCGGTATCGGTCCGTGGACGGCGGAAGTGTATCTGTTGTTTGCTGCCGGACACCCCGACATTTTCCCGGCGCGCGACGTTGCCCTGCAGAGCGCTGTTGGTCAGGCGCTCGGCATCGACCCGCGTCCAGCGGAGAAAACACTGATCGCGCTGGCCGAATCATGGAGCCCGTGGCGAGGTGTCGCATCGCGGCTTTTCTGGTCCTATTATCGCGAAACCAGGGGCCGGGACGCCGCACCGCCAGCCTGAATCCGCAAGAAAGCCTAAAAATCATGTGTTTTTGGCGCTTCGTGCCAGCGACAATCCGCTTCACATCCCTGTCATGTCAGGCTTACAGTATCCACGCCGAACGGTTCTAGAACTAGGAGGTCAACAAGGTGACGGTTGCCGTATCTCCGGATGGGCTTCCAGCGCTGGTGCTGAATGCGGATTACCGTCCGCTCAGCTATTACCCCTTGTCGCTCTGGTCCTGGCAGGACGCCATCAAGGCGGTGTTCCTCGACAGGGTGAACATCGTGGCCGAATACGAGCACGCCGTATCCTCGCCGACCTTCTCGATGAAGCTGCCGAGCGTGGTCAGCCTGAAGGCCTATGTGAAGCCTTCCAGGCATCCGGCCTTCACCCGCTTCAATGTCTTCCTGCGCGACCGTTTCCAGTGCCAGTATTGCGGTACCCCCGAGGACCTGACCTTCGACCATGTCATCCCGCGTCACCGTGGCGGCGCCACGACATGGGAGAATGTCGTCGCCGCCTGTTCGCCCTGCAATCTGAGGAAGGGCGGCATGATGCCGGCTCACGCCAAGATGTGGCCGCTGCAGAAGCCGTTTCAGCCGACGGTGCATGATCTGCACAATAACGGCCGCCTGTTCCCGCCCAACCATCTGCATGAAAGCTGGATGGATTATCTCTACTGGGATGTCGAACTGGAGCCTTGAGTTCGTTCGAGATTTCGGGAGGTTGGCCGTCTGGAGCAAGTGTCTGTGCTTCCGATGTTCACGGACCAAATGTCCGCTGCGTTTCGGTTCTCGACAGTCACTCCATGCGACTCAGCCTGCCGAATTCTTTGAACGATCTCGCGTCGGCTCTGTAGCTCAATCGCGGGCCAGCGCGCCACGGAAGGCGACGGCGGCGAGGATAAGGCTGGCAATGGCGTTCCAGCCGGCCAGTGACAGGCCGAGAATGCGCAAGGCGGCCTTGTCGCAGGAGGGCGGCACGAATTTGTCAAGCGCGTCGAGGACGCCCTTGCCGCCGGTGTCGACCGGGCCGGCGCCCGCGGTGCAATCGGCCGGGCCCTGCCACCATGCCCATTCGACGCCGGAGTGATAGACGCCGAGATAGAGCCCGTACAGCATCAGGAGGCCGCCAATGGCCAACAGGCCGCGCGTCAGCCATGCGGGTGCGCGCAGCATCGATGCGATCGCCGCCAGCACCATCAACGGCACGCCGATGTAATACGGCGTGCGCTGTTCCAGGCAGAGGTGGCAGGGGATGTAGCCGCCAATGTGCTGGAAGCCGAGCGCCGAGCCAACGGTCGCGGCCATCGCGACGGCGAGAAACAGGGCCGCGCGTGTCCGCTGGTGGCCGGTATCGGCATTCATGGTCGCTGTCATGGCGTCTTTCGTCCGTTGTGTTCGCCGTCCGCAAAGTCTGCTCGCCGCGCTGCCAAAACCGTTGCGCGGTTTTAAGCATCAAACCTCAGAGGGCGTATTTGATCAGGATATAGAGCAAAATCAGGGCGACCGCGGCGGCGCCGACGATCAGGCCCAGGCGCTTTTCGATGAATTCGCGGATTGGCTCGCCATAGCGGCGCAAAAGCCACGCCAGCAGCAGGAAGCGGGCGCCGCGCGCGATGATGGCCGAGACGATGAAGACAACAAGGTTGATGTGGAGCGCGCCGGCCAGAATAGTGACCACCTTGATCGGCGGCAGGTGCGCAACGCCGGATGTGACGAGCAGCACCAGCATTAGCCCGGTGCCGGAAGACTGCCACTTCTCGAACGTGGCAAGGCCGCCGAAGTGCTCCAGGATCGGCCGTGCTATTGTGTCGTAGGCATAGTAGCCGATCAGCCAGCCGGCGATGCCGCCCAGCACGGACGCAACGGTGGCGGTCAGCGCGTAGCGATAGGCGCGTTCGGGGCGCGCCAGCGCCATGGGCAGGAACAGAACGTCTGCCGGTATGAAGAACACCGAGCTCTCGACGAAAGCGATGAAGGCCAGCCACCATTCGGCGGATTTGCGCGCCGCCAGCGACAGGGTCCAGTCATACAGTCCGCGAAGCATCGGCTCTCCTATGGAACGGCCCGTCTGTCTAGAAAGGTTTTTCGCGCTGCACAATGGCTGCGGTCTTACAAATTGGAAAGGTGCCGTCTGGTCGCGGCAGAGGCTGGTTTGGAAATTGGCCTGTTGACGAACAGGCCTCCGACCGTATAGTCCGCGCCCATCCAGGCCGCGCGGCCTGAGCCCCTATGGCGGAATTGGTAGACGCGCTCGACTCAAAATCGAGTTCCGCAAGGAGTGCTGGTTCGATCCCGGCTAGGGGCACCATCCTTCAAAATCAGAGCAAAGCTTAGCCATTTTGGGGGCAGTTATCGCGGGAGGCGCTCAGGCCATGCTTGCCGCCGCCACTTAGCCACGGAACGAGAAGGCGGCATAGAAGAAGCTCGACATCCGAGAACCCGGCCTCGCAAAGCAGATCCTCTTCGGCGCCGGAAAGCAGCGGCAAACGGCCGGCCATTTCTGCCCAGGCCGCGGCCTTTCCCCGATCGACGCCGGCGCGGTCGGCGAAGGCGGACGAACGCGCCAACCAGCGCTTCGCCGTTCCGTTCGGCACGCTGTGATGGGCGACAACAAGGCGCGCGCCGGTTTCAGCCGCTCGCTTCTGTCGAGAAAGTGCAGCGTAAGCAGACATGTCGCGCCTGCTGCACTTTTCATCAGGCGCGTGTATAACACACGCATTGCTGAGTGAGAGCGCAGGTCGATCCTTGCAAAGTGCGACACTTGCTGTTGGTTATGGTCTAATCCTTCATCGTATCGACGAGCATTCGCATCAAGCGGACTAGATCGTCGAAGTCCTTGCGGTCCCAGTCGGCGAATTTGGCAACGGCTATTTGCTCCCGCGCCGCATCCAGCGCGTCTGTCGCCGCTTTTCCCTGCGGTGTGACAACGGCCTCGCGAACCCTCTTGTCAGCGGCGCTCAAGCGCCGCGTGACCAGTCCCAGCTCCTCCAGTCGTGACACCTGTCGACTGACGGTCGTGTAATCGCGACCGACGCGGCCAGCCAGATCGACAACGCCGATGGGGCCAAGTCTCTCGACAAGAACGAGCAGCGGGAAGAGGGCGCGCTCGAGCGTGAGGCCCGCCTTGGTGAGCAATTCCACGTCCCGCTCGGGTCGGTTCATGATGGTGACGATGTCAATCAGCGAGCGATGCAGCTCGGGCAACAACACTTTAATATGTGCGTTATGCACTTTCTTTATTGACACCGGCTTGGCTCCCTTTAATGTGTGCATTATGCACATTGGAGCCGAAAATGGAAGAGCGAGCTGAAATTGACGTCCTGATCTGCGGCGCGGGAGCAGCCGGGCTGACGCTTGCAATCGACTTGGCGAGGCGAGGCGTGTTGTTCCGCATCGTTGAGCAGATGGAACGTCCCTTCGCCGGCTCGCGCGGCAAGGGCTTGCAGCCACGCACGCAGGAGGTGTTCGAGGATCTGGGCATAATCGACCGCATCATGGCAGCCGGCGGTGTCTATCCGCCGATGAGGGAGTATCGCAACGACGGCGGCTATGACGAAAAGGCCGTTTTCGAAGCGCCCGAACCCTCGCCCGACGTCCCCTATTTCATCGCGCTCATGATCCCGCAGTTCCTTACAGAGGGCGTGATGCGCGAGCGCCTCGCGGAGCTGGGCCATCGTGTCGAGTTCGGCACCGCATTGATCGACTTCGAGCAGGACGATGATGGCGTCGGCGCCCGCCTCAAGTCGTCTGGCGGCGAGGAGCGGGTCCATACGCGCTATCTGGTTGGTGCTGACGGTGGCCGCAGCTCGATCCGCAGTGCGCTCGGCATCGACTTTCCCGGTAAGACGCTGGGTGTCCGTGCTATCGTGGCGGATGCCCATCTGAGCGGACTCGACCGCGCTGCCTGGCACCAGTTCAATGACGGCGACATGGAGCGGCTCGTCATGATCTGCCCGCTCGCCGGCACGGACCTGTTCCAGCTGCAGGCGCCGATCCCGCTGGACGGCGAGCCTGACCTTTCCGCGGATGGATTGACGCGGATGATCGCCGAGCGGACTGGCCGTAGCGACATCGATGTTCAGTCGGTGGCCTGGGCATCCGCCTACGCGATGAACGCGCGTCTGGCTGACCGCTACCGGGTCGGACGGGTTTTGCTAACCGGGGACGCCGCGCATATCCATCCGCCAACGGGCGGACAGGGCCTCAACACCAGCGTTCAGGACGCCTACAATCTCGGTTGGAAATTGGCCGCAGTCTTGGCTGGCGCCCCCGAAGGGCTGTTAGACACCTATGAGGAGGAGCGACGCGCCGTTGCGGCGGATGTCCTGGGGCTTTCGACCCAGTTGCTCGACCGTCAGCGCGAACAAGGCGGCATGCGGCGCGGCCGCGACACACATCAGCTCGACATCGGCTATCCCCACTCATCACTTTCTCACGACGGAGGTGGTCAGACGATACGCCCGCGGGCCGGTGAGCGCATGCCGGACGCGACCCTAACTGGCGCCGCTGGACAGCCCCGCCGTCTGTTCGACGTGATGACCGGCATGCACTGGACCCTGCTTCTATCGAGCCCTGACTACTGGCCGATCGTGGCTGCGCGCGCGGGCCTGCGAGTGGTCACGGTGGGCGAAGGCGCGGAACTGCGCGACCCCTCTAATCAGCTCAGCTTGGCCGAGGGCGGCTGCCTGCTCATCCGGCCGGACGGCTATGTCGGCGCCACTTTCGATGCCGCGAGTTCCACCCTGGTCGGTGACTATCTGGCGAAGGTACTTCCTTCCGAGAACGCCTGCTCTCAGTCAAACGGGAGGGTCGACGTTGCACCAACATGACGGACTTGCGAGATCAGGACGGCCTGCGGAGGCCGTCCCGGGACACGACAGCCGCTCGAACGCATGTCGGCCGTTCGACTGCCCTGGGTCCGCCATGCCAGAAGACATTTCTGAATGGGATTGCAAGGCCGACCAGCAGCGCGGCCCACAGGGCAGTTGTCGCAATCTACGGTTTTGCATCACCCACGCCAGCGCAGGTCTAGCGCCTCTTGAGCAAGCTCTTCATCCGGTTGCGCAGCAGGCGCGCCATGTTGCGGGTTTCGCGGTAGAGATGCAGCTGCGAGGCGGCCTGGCGGGCGAGACGGTCGGCGTCCCTTGTCAACCCGATCACCAATGTGCCGACCGGCTTGCGCTCGCTCCACAGCCGGCTCATCACCGGGTGGTCGGGCACGGCGCAGGAATCGGTCATCATGATGTTGGGATCGTCGAGATGCTGCCTGGTGACCTCGATCATCAGCAGCGTGCCCGGCGAATAGGCGGCCAGCGTCTCGTCATAGGCCGTCTTCCAGGTGTAGGCGACGCCAGCCTCGACGAAGACGATCAGGCAAGCGATGGTGCGGCCGTCGAGCGTCAGCGAATGGATGCGGCACATGTCCTGTTCGGCGAGCCGGTGCACCGCCTCGCGGGCGAAGGCGGCGCGGAAGCGGTCGATCGCCATGGCGGTGCGCTCGCGGCCTTTCCAGCCGGACGCCTCCAGCGTCAGGAAGTGCTCGATGGCGTGGCGGATTTCCTCGGGGCCGCGTGCCACGACATGTTCGAGCTTGCCGAGATCGCCGAGGCGCCGCTTCAGGCGGCGGAATTCGCGATAATGGTGCGCGCGCAGCGAAGCCTTGAGATAATCATCGCCGTCGAGTTCGCTCTCCAGCACGGGGCGTGAAGTCTGGCCCGTGGTGACCAGCGCCAGGCCGCGCGTCTCGGCCACGGTGGCGACCAGGCTCGTCACCGGACCGTCGAGCCTGATGTCGGGCAGGACCAGGACTTTCGGCATTTTGAGATGCGGGCGCGACAGCATCGAGAAGAAGTCCTCGACCACGCCGACCGGATCGTCGCGGTCGATCAGCGGCGTGCCGAGTGGGCCGAACGGGCTCGACCATGTGCGCATGACCGGCACGCCGAGCGGCACCACCGGCCGTTCCACCGAGATCGGCACCAGCAGGCGCAGCCGGTTGCGGTATTCATCGCCGTCCCGGATCACGGCAAGGCGCACCTCGCGATCTTCCAGCCGGGGCATGGCCGGCGCCAGGAAACGCGGGTTGAAGAAGACGTTCGGCTCGATCGTGCGGGCGCAGAGATAGTCCAGTTCCTCGACCAGGTCGAAGCCGGCCGACGCCGGGTAGATGGCGAGTTTGCGCTCGGGCCGGTTGTTGGCGAGGATCTCGATATGGGCGGGATCGGCGTCGCGCGCCAGCCCGGCAAGGCCGGACACCATGGCGCCGGCGGGACCGCCGCTGGTTTCCTCGAGCAGAGGGATGGCGGCCATCAGGCGGCTCCTTTGGCTGGCACGAAGATCGCCATGACGATGCCGAGCTTGCGCCAGACCGTGAAGGACAGCGCGCCGGCCTCGAAGATCATGGCAAAGGCGGTGGCCATGGCCGCGCCCCAAAGGCCGAAAAGCGGGATCAGCACTACGTTGAGCCCGATGTTGAAGGCCAGTGTCATGGCATAGACGGCGGCGCAGACATTCTGGTTGCCGCTCATGGTGAGCAGGCTTTCGCAGGGGCCAACGGCGGCGCGCGCCACGACGCCGAAGACGAGCAGGAACAGAAGCGGATAGCCCGACGTGAATTCGGGGCCGAACAGCACCAGCATCGGTTCGCCCAGCGCCAGCACCAGGAACGCCATCAGCAGCGAGGGCCAGAAGGTCCACGATACCGTCTCGCGGGCAAAGGCGGCAAGCTTTTGCGGCTCGCCATGGGTGAACTGCGCGTAGCGCTGGGCAACGCCGGCCTTGACCGCGAAATAGACGAAATGCACCAGCGCCAGCGTCTTGACCGTGGCGAAATAGACGGCGACGTCATTGGGATCCATATAGGCGCCGACCATCAGCACATCGGCGTTGGTGAGCAGGAAGAAGAAGCTCTCGACCAGGAAGATCGGCAGCGAGACGACGAACCATTGCGCGAAATGCACTTTCATCGGGCCGGCCGGAATTTGCCTTTCCATGCGCTGGGTGACCCCGATGAGCTGGGTCAGCGTGGTGGCGTAGGTAGCGGCGATCGAGGCGAAGATCGCCGTCCGCGCGTCGGCGGCGTAGCCCGCCCAAAGCATCAGCGCCATGAACAGCAGGATCAGCACCGGCCGGATCAGGTAGGTCGGCGACAGCGCAAACAACGCCCATGAATTGGCGCGCGCCAGCCCTTGCAGCAAATCCGACAGCGCGATCATCGGCAGGCAGATGACGCCGAGGATGAACGGTATCACGTAGTAGTTTTCGATCCAGGGCGCGGCCAGCCAGACGCCGAGGGCGCCGAGCCCGGCGATGACCGTCGAGGCGATCAGCACGAACAGGCGGCTCGCAACGACGATGCCGCGCAATTCATCCATCAGGCCGCGCTCGCGGTATTCGGGGATGAAGCGGATGACCGATGTGTGGAAGCCGAGGCAGGCGAGGTTGCCGACGATGACCATCGTCACCCAGACCAGCACGAAGATGCCGTATTCGAAGGAACCCATCCAACGCGCCATCAGCACCTGGCTGATGAAGGCGATGACGGCACTGACGATGCGGATGGAGAAGGCGATGACCGACATGCGCCCGGCTTCGCCGCGTTCGTCGGCGGTGAACAGCACGGCGTCCAGACGGCCAAGCAAAGGCTCCACGCGCAGCGCCAAACGCTGCGGCAAGAACCGCCCGGCAGTCGTGGCCGCGGAAAAGCGCACCCCGATTTCTCTCCGTTTTCCGCCTCTTTTCAGGCTTTGGTGTAGCGAAGACACCTTAAGAAAGCGTGGGTGGGGAGGGCGTGCGTAGTAGCCGAGGGTCGAGCGACGACGAACGGGTGAGGGTGCCGCAAAGGCGACACAGGCGCAGCGCCGTTTGTCAATCAGTCAGGTCTACCGGCGTCACGTCTCGCCGCGCCTTGCAACATGGTCGATCGCGCAACGGCTGATACCGATGTCCTTCAGCATGAAACCGGGCATGGCCTCCAAGCGACGCCGGTCATGCCGCAGGTGCCATCCGTATGCAAGCCAAGCGATAACGGCCATCAGGCGCGAAGGCCGGGTGCGCGGCCTCGCCAGGACGATGTCGATTTCGGGCATGATTTCTCCTCGCGATGCGCGCGAAAAGCCTGCCGGCACGGGCCGGCAGGCGGCGCCGTCAGTCGGCCTTTTTCATGGCGTCGCACGAGACGTTCGGGTTCATGTCGGCGAAGGCGCCGGTCGGGTTCTGCTTCCAGGCCCAGACATGAAGTTCGTAGAAAGGGCCGAGGCCATAGCGGTTGGGAGCGCTGTTGAAGTTGAACAAGTGGCCTCCGAGCGAGGCCGGACCCTTCGCTGTGATGTATTCGACGGCCACCAGCTTCAGCGTGCCATCGGACATCGGCTCGTACATCACGGCCTCCGGCTTGGCGACGTCGATCGCATCGTCCTTCAGATAGGCGCCATTGACGTAATGGATGCCCATGGCGCCGCCAGTGATGCCACTGGCGCAAGGAATCGGCGCATAGCCCTCGGCGGTGGCCGCCGCGACGTTCGCGAAGCGGCTATTGGCCGCCCGCACCTCGTCGGCAAGCGGATTGTCCTTCCCCGCCGATGCGGCGGTGGAGGCGATCGACGTGATGAACAGCGCGGCAAGGCGCCAGAAATTGACGTTCATTTTGTTCTCCATTGATTGTTGATGATCCGGCAGGCGCCCAGGCCGGCCAGCAAGGCCAGGCCTGGCTGCAGACGCCCGCGGCATGGGATTGGCAGTACGGGACGGGTTCGATCCTCGTCCATCCCGTCTAGCCGGGCAGCGGTCTCATTGGTGCCACCACCAGTATTCCCAGTAGTCCCGCCGCATCTCGTGCTCCGGCAGACCGACGTCCCGTCTCAAATAATCGTCTTGCGGAGGCAGGCGCCCGCGCCGGCCTCGCAATGGCGATAGCAGCGCGCAGACAATCCGCGATGCGAGACCGCGCCGGTGGGGTGCAGGGTCGAACGCCATGCCGGCGGCCGTTTCGGGAGGGAACAACAGGGAAAACCGCCCGCTATCATTGCCCAGGACAATTTCACGCTCATGGCACCATCCTTGCTCCATTGGATCAGCGATAAAAGTAGGGGTCCAGGACCCTCACCTCCGTGATCTTGTCCACCGGCAGGGAATTCTTCTGCGCCGTGCTGCGGATGGCCTCCGGCGAGGGGGCGTCGTAGATGCAGAAACTCTTGCTCTTGTCGGGCGAGACGAAGGACTGCACCCAGGTGACCCCCTTCTCGGCATTGCGCATGATGATGCCGCCAAGCGCCGTTGCGCCGATGTCGTTCATCGGCAGGTTGAGTCCGTCGGGGAATGTCCGTTCGATCAGATAGCGAGGCATGGAATGGCTTCCTTTTACGATTGATTCACGCTCGAAATGAGCGCGGTCGGAGAAAAACCATGGCCTTCGAAAGCGCGCATCGGAGCCTTTCCCCATATTTCGCGGGACGATTCCCTATGTTTTCGACGTTCGATCTCGGAGCCACACTGCGGATACCGAAGCGTGGGTATCCTGGGGGATGGGGCAGACGACGATACTCATGGGCCAGTAACGATGCTTCTGGAGCGGCAGGCGCAACTTGATCAGTTGGAGGAACTGCTCGCGGCGGCGGCGCGCGGTCGCGGCCGCGTGGCGGCATTGCTGGGTGAGGCCGGCGCCGGCAAGACGGCACTCGTCGAGGCGTTCGTAAGCGGTGTTGGGCAGCACGTTTCCATATTCCGCAGCGCCTGCGAGGATCTGTCGATCCCCGATCCGCTGGGACCCCTCTACGATCTGGCCCGGGATGCGCAGTGGGCACTGCCCCGGGCGATCGATGACCGGCAAGGCCAGCGGCTGCCCCTGTTTTCAGACGCTCTCGAGGTTTTCGAGGCGAGGTCTCGGCCGGGCCTGCTGGTCATCGAGGATATGCACTGGGCCGACGACGCGACCCTGGATTTCGTCCGTTTCCTGGGCCGACGCATCGCCAACACGCATATGCTGGTGCTGTTCACGGCACGCACCGACCGCAGCGAAGGGCAGATGCGCGCGCGTCGGGTGCTCGGTGAAATTCCGGCCGCCAACGTCCAGCGTATCGAAGTGCCGCTGCTTAGCGAAGCGGCGGTGTTGTCGCTTGCCGAAGCCGCCAACCGCGACGGCAGCGCAATCTATCGCGCCACCGCGGGCAACGCCTTCTTCGTCACCGAGTTGCTGGCTGCCGAAAGCGAGATGATCCCGCCGGCCAGCGTCCGCGACGCTGTGCTGGCGCGTGCCGAGCGCCTGTCGCCGGGCGGGCGCTCGATGCTCGACGCGGTGTCGGTGTTTCCACGCCGCGCCGATGTCTGGGCGCTGCGCGGCCTCTGTGGTGTCGCCAGCGCGGGCCAACTGGCGGAATGTGTCTCGAATGGCCTGCTCGACGATCTCGGCGATGGCTATGCCTTCCGCCACGAGATCGCCCGTCGCGCCGTCGAGATGGCGCTGACCCCAAGCCATCGGCGCGAATTCAACCAGCGCGCGCTTTCCGCACTGCAGGAAAACGCCGAGGTGGCTACGGCAAGACTTGTCCACCATGCGGTGGAGGCCCAGAATTTGGAAGCGGTGCGCGAGCTTGCCCCGCTTGCGGCGCGCGAGGCTTCCCGCGTCGGCGCGCATCGCGATGCGGCCGGCTATTACGAGGTCGCCCTGCGGCACGCCGACAGCCTGCCCATGGGCGACCGGGCGAGGCT
The DNA here is from genome assembly GCF_020165595.1 of Mesorhizobium sp. BR-1-1-10. Taxonomy (NCBI): domain Bacteria; kingdom Pseudomonadati; phylum Pseudomonadota; class Alphaproteobacteria; order Hyphomicrobiales; family Phyllobacteriaceae; genus Mesorhizobium; species Mesorhizobium sp. BR-1-1-10. The sequence goes on from NZ_JAIUIL010000013.1 coordinate 145,207, forward strand.
TTACGAAGGCTATGCCTTTGAATGCCATCTGATCGGCCGCATCGATATGGCCATCGAGGCGCAGGGCCAGGCGCGGCGGTTGCAGCAGGCGTTGGGCGACACGCTCAGGGAGGGCGACAGCCTCAGATGCCTGTCGCGCTTCGCCTATCTGGTGGGTGACCGAGAACAGGCGGACCTGTTCGGGGCACAGGCGGTGGAGTTGCTGGAACAGGCGCCGGCCAGTCCGGAGCTTGCCATGGCCTATTCCAATCTCTCGCAGCTGGCGATGCTGGCCGAGAAGCTCGACGAGACCCTGCTGCTCGGCTGCAAGGCAGTCGGTTTGGCCGAACGGTTGAACAAGCCGGAGATAGTCTGTCATGCGCTCAACAATCTTGGCTCCGCCGAGCAGTGGCTTGACCTGGCCAAGGGCCGTCTGCATCTCGCCCGCAGCCTTGACATCGCGCTCGGGCAGAATTTCCAGGAGCACGCCGCACGCGGCTTCACCAATTGCGCCTGCGCCGAAATGAACCAGCTCGACCTTGTCCGGGCGCAATCCTTTCTCGACCGGGGCATTGCCTATTGCGTCGAGAATGACCTCGCGACCTGGCGCGACTATATGCGGGGCGTGCAGGCGCAATTGCTTTTGCGACGCGGCCTTTGGGACGATGCGGCCGCGATGGCTCACGACGTCATCGACGATAGTGCGACCACGGCCCTGGTGCGTTACCCATCCTTGGTCGCGCTGGCGAAATTGCGCATAAGACGAGGCGATCCGGCCGCGCCCTTGCTGGACGAAATGAAGCGGTTCCTAGACAAAGGAATGGAGCTGCAGCGGCTGGTCCCCTACACGGCGTCGATGGCCGAACTGGCATGGCTCGGGCAAGGCGACACCGAAGAGGCACTTCGCCTGATCGACCTGGCCGAAAGCCTGTCGCCGACGAGGGCAATGTTCGCCGAGTTGGCCGTCTGGCGGCTGCTCTTGTCACCTGAAAGCAGTCCTGGCGACACGACCGGCATGGCGGAGCCCTATCGCCTGCTGCTCACCGGCGACTGGCGTGGTGCCGCGATGCTGTGGGCCCGGCTGGGCGCTCCGTTCGAACGGGCGCTCGCCCTGTTGTACGGCGACGAGCCGGCGCTGCGCCTGGCTCTGGACATATTCGAAGGGCTCGGTGCCCGGCCGGTGGCCCAGCACGTCCGCGCCGTCATGCGGCAGAATGGCGTCCATAACATCGCCAGGGGACCGCGGCAGAGCACACGCGCCAATCACGCTGGCCTGACGCTCCGCCAAATGGAGGTTCTGCACCTGATCGAGCGCGGTTTCTCCAATAAGAGAATCGCCGAGCACCTAACCATCTCACCGAAGACCGTCGATCATCATGTCTCAGCGGTGCTGGGCAAGCTGGACGCCGTTTCGCGCGGCGAGGCAACCGCCGCGGCGCGCGATTCCGGGCTGATCTGACAATATGGGAGCCGCCCCCGGATCAGAAGTCCGGGGAACACCGATCCTGCAGGTCTTTACGCGAAAGTCCCGTGGCAGTGCTTGTATTTCTTGCCGGAGCCGCAGGGGCAGGCTTCGTTGCGGCCGACCTTGCCCCAGGTTGCGGGGTTGTTAGGGTCGCGGTCCTCGGGAGCGACGATGGCGGTGCTTTCCTGGCGTACCAGAAGGGCCGTTTCGCCGCCTTCGAAATCATTCTCGCCGGTAGTGCCGTCAATATGCGTGCCGAACATGTCGGGCGCTTCAGGCGGCGGCGCTTCGGCGGCCTGGCGGACCAGTTCGACGCGCATCAGCTGCGCGGTGACGGCCTGGCGCAGATTGCCGAGCATCGCCTGGAACAGCTCGAACGCCTCGCTCTTGTATTCCTGCAGCGGATCGCGCTGGGCGTAGCCGCGGAAGCCGACGACCGAACGCAGATGGTCGAGATTGACGATGTGTTCGCGCCACAGATGGTCGAGCGTCTGCAGCACCACGGAGCGCTCGACATAGTTCATCACCTCGGGACCGAAACGGTCGGCGCGTTCTTTTGCCGCGGCGTCGGCGGCTTGAGAGATGCGCTCGCGGATGTCGTCCTCGGCGATGCCTTCTTCCTTGACCCAATCCTCGATCGGCAGGTCGAGATTGAGGAATTCGGCGACCTCGGCCTTCAGGCCGGCGACATCCCACTGTTCGGCATAGGCGTTTTCGGGAATGGCCTTGGCGACGATCTCGTCGATGACGCCCGCGCGCATCTCGCCGATGGTCTCCGAAAGGCCCTCGCCGTCCATCAGCTCGATGCGCTGCTCGAACACCACCTTGCGCTGGTCGTTGGAGACGTCGTCATATTTCAACAGGTTCTTGCGGATGTCGAAGTTGCGCGCCTCGACCTTCTTCTGCGCCTTTTCCAGCGCCTTGTTGATCCAGGGATGGATGATGGCCTCGTCTTCCTTGAGGCCGAGCTTCTGCAGCATGCCGTCCATGCGCTCGGAGCCGAAGATGCGCATCAGATCGTCCTGCAGCGACAGGAAGAATTTCGATCGGCCGGGGTCGCCCTGGCGGCCAGAGCGGCCTCTGAGCTGATTGTCGATGCGGCGCGATTCATGGCGCTCGGTGGCAAGCACGTAGAGGCCGCCGGCGGCCAGCGCCTTTTCCTTCAGGCGCTCGACGTCGGCATTGATTTCCTTTTCGCGCGCTTCGCGTTCGGGGCCTTCCGGCATGTCGCCCAGCTCCTCGGCAATGCGCATCTCGGCATTGCCGCCGAGCTTGATGTCGGTGCCGCGGCCGGCCATGTTGGTGGCTATGGTGATGGCGCCGGGCTTGCCCGCCTGGGCGACGATTGCCGCTTCCCGCTCGTGATGGCGGGCGTTCAGAACCTCGAAATCCGTGAAGCCTTCCTTGCGCAGGCGCTCGGCCAACTGCTCGGACTTTTCGATCGAGGTCGTGCCGACCAGTGTCGGCTGGCCCTTGGCGCTGGCTTCGCGGATCTCCCTGACGATCGCCTTGTACTTCTCCTCGACCGTCCGGTAGACCTCGTCGTCCTCGTCCTTGCGGATGACCGGCAGGTTGGTCGGGATCTCGGTGACTTCGAGACCGTAGATGTTGCCGAATTCCTCGGCTTCGGTCAGCGCCGTGCCGGTCATGCCGGAAAGCTTCTTGTAGAGGCGGAAGTAGTTCTGGAAGGTGACGGAAGCAAGCGTCTGGTTCTCCGGCTGGATCGCCACGTGTTCCTTGGCTTCAAGCGCCTGGTGCAGGCCTTCCGAATAGCGGCGGCCGGGCATCATGCGGCCGGTGAACTCGTCGATGATGACGATCTCGCCGTTGCGCACGATGTAGTCCTTGTCGCGCTGGAACAGCCGGTGCGCCTTCAGCGCGTTGTTGACGTGGTGGACGATAGCGACGTTCTCGACATCGTAGAGCGACTCGCCCTTGAGCAGGTCGGCATCGCGCAGCATGTTCTCCAGCTTCTCGGTGCCTTCCTCCGTAAAGATCGAGGTCTTCTGCTTCTCGTCGATCTCATAATCCTGCGGCTGCAGCTGGATGATGAAGGTATCGATGGTGTTGTACATTTCCGAACGGTCCTCGAGCGGACCGGAAATGATCAGCGGCGTGCGCGCTTCGTCGACCAGAATGGAATCGACCTCGTCGACGATCGCGTAATTGTGACCGCGCTGCACCATCTGGGCGCGCTCGTACTTCATGTTGTCGCGCAGATAGTCGAAGCCGAGCTCATTGTTGGTGGCGTAGGTGACGTCGGAGGCGTAGGCGACGCGACGCTCCTCGTCCGACAGGCCGTGGACGATAACGCCGACCGAGAGGCCGAGGAACTTGTAGACGCGGCCCATCCATTCGGAGTCGCGGGTGGCGAGGTAGTCGTTGACGGTAACGACATGGACGCCGTTGCCGGCGAGCGCGTTGAGATAGACCGGCAGCGTCGCGACCAGGGTCTTGCCCTCGCCGGTGCGCATCTCGGCGATGCCGCCATTGTGCAGCACCATGCCGCCGATCAGCTGGACGTCGAAGGGGCGCATGCCAAGCACGCGGCGCGCGGCCTCGCGGGCGGTTGCGAAGGCTGGGATCAGCAGATCGTCGAGGCTGGCGCCGTTGGCGATATCCTGGCGAAATTTTTCCGTGCGGCCGGCAAGCTCGGCATCGGAGAGCGCCCGCATCTCGTTTTCCATGGCGTTGATCGCCTCGACACGGGGGCGGGTCGATTTGACCCGACGGTCGTTGGAGGAACCGAAAACCTTACGGGCGAGACCGCCGAGACTGACCATCCAATGGTCCTTTCGATAGAATTCTCAATCTTGAGACAGGCGCCGGGCGGCCCCATCACATCCACGTGAACGCACCGCCTGAATACGGGCAAACACAAAAAGCGCCCGGAAAACGGTTCTGGACGCCAAGTCGATGGACAGATAAGAGGGGGCTCAACTGATGTCAACGCCGCGCTGGCCCTGCCGGTCGCGCCAAATTCCGCCACAATCTGGCTGATCTGGAAGCCACCCTCCCTACAATCCCTGACCGGAGTCATCCTTATGTCCTTGTTGTTCAGCCGTGCGTCGCTTGCCAGTCTTGGCCTGGCCCTCGGCCTGTCGGCTCTTTGCCTGTCGCCTGTCACGGCGCAGGAGACCGCTCCCGCTCCGGCCGCCCCGGCCGCGGCGCCAGTCGACCCGAATACGGTGATCGCCACCGTCAACGGCCAGCCCTTGACCGAAGCCGATCTGGTGCTTGCCGAAGGCGAGCTGTCGCAGCAGTTCGCGCAGTTGCCGCCCGAGCAGCGCCGCGCCGCGGCACTTTCGGCGGCCATCGAAATCCGCGTCATGGCGGCCAAGGCCGTCACCGACGGTCTCGACAAGGATCCTGACTTCCAGCGCCGCATGGCTTTCCTGCAGCAGCGCGCGCTGCATGGCGAGATGGTCGAGAAGGGTGTGGTCGACAAGGTCACCGACGCCGAGGTTCGCGCCCGCTACGACCAGGAAATCGCCAACACGCCGCCGGTCAACGAGGTGCATGCCCGTCACATCCTCGTGAAGACGAAGGAAGAGGCCGAGGCGATCATCAAGCAGCTCGACGGCGGCGGTGATTTCCAGAAGCTCGCCAACGAGCACACCAGCGATCCCTCGGGCAAGTCCAATGGCGGCGATCTCGGCTGGTTCGGACCTGGCCAGATGGTGCCGGAGTTCGACAAGGCGGCCTTCGCGCTCGAGGTCGGCAAATACACCAAGGAGCCGGTGCAGACGCAGTTCGGCTGGCATGTCATCAAGCTCGAGGACAAGCGCGCCAAGCAGCCGCCGGCCTTCGACGACGTCAAGGACCAGGCCAAGCAGGCGGTCATCCGCGACAAGTATTTCGCGCTGGTCAAGTCGCTTCGCGCCGGCGCCAAGGTCGAGATCCCCGACGCCAATCTGAAGAAGGCCGTCGACACGCTGGAAAGCGCCAAGTAGGACGCAATCGTGAAGGCGCGGCGAGTGATTGCTCGCCGCGCCTATTTTTTTGCCGTTTTTTAGCGCCTGGGCGTGACGATGCCTCGCGTGACATAGCCAACAGCGGTTCGTATCGTGGCTTCATTCACGTCGAGGCGGTTGGTCAAAAGATGCTTCCAGGCGAAGGACCCGATCAGATCGGCGACCACCTCTGAATCGATATCGTCGGCAATTTCACCCCTTGCCTTGGCGCGGTCCACGATCTGGCTGTTGTGAGTCCGGCGCCCCGTGGCATAGCCGGCGAGCGCCGCGCCGGCGGTCTCGTCCGATTGCGCCTCGGCAATCAGCGACCTGTACACGCTGCCCGAAGGCGTGTCGCGCCAATGCGCGAACAGGTTTTTCAGGAAGCCGACGAGGTCTTCTTCCAAGCTTCCGCTGTCTGGGATGTCGACGCGTTTCTGGCGCTGATAGACTTCGAGCAGCAATGCCGCCTTGCTTGGCCACCAGCGATAGATGGTCGGCTTGCCGGCGCGCGCGCGGCGCGCCACGGCCTCGATCGAGAAGCCGGCATAGCCGCCTTCGACCAGCACTGCCTCGGCCGCCTCCAGAATGGCGTCCGCGCTGTCGGGATTGCGCCGCGCACCGATCGATCTGCGCGCCGTATCCACCTCCTCGGCCATGCCTGTCGTCCCCGTTTCAATTCGCTGGCAACGATAAGTGATCCCGCCTGCCAATGTGGAAGATCATAGCGCCACGGACCCCGGCGACGCCAACAGATTTGAAATGCAAGCTTGATCCTGAACGGGTTTGCCCTCCGCGGGAGCGACGAAAACGCGCTTGCACCGGCTCGCCGTATCGGGCAAACCGGCCTTCCCTTGCGATTTTCGCGCCCGAGGTCTGCATGTCCACGACGATTTCCCCGCTTGCGCCGAAGAAATACCCCAAAATGCCAGAAATCGAAGGGGTGCGCATCGCCACCGCCGAAGCAGGGATAAAGTACAAGGGCCGCACCGACCTGCTGGCCATGGTGTTCGATGCAGGCACCGCGGTCGCCGGCGTGTTCACCAGGTCGAAATGTCCCTCGGCGCCGGTTGATTTCTGCCGCCAGAACCTTGGCTCGGGCAAGGCGCGGGTGCTGGTCGTCAATTCCGGCAACGCCAACGCCTTCACCGGGCAGAAGGGCCGCGAATCCACAGCGCTGACGGGCGAAGCGGCGGCGAAGGCCGCGGGCTGCACGGCAGGCGAGGTTTTCCTGGCCTCGACCGGCGTCATCGGCGAACCGCTCGACACGGCCAAGTTCAGCCATCTGCTCGCCGGGCTGGTCAGCGACGGCAAGCCGGACCTGTGGACAGAGGCGGCAAAGGCCATCATGACCACGGATACGTATCCGAAAGTGGCGACGGCGACGGTCAAGCTCGGCGACGCCGATGTGACCATCAATGGCATTTCCAAAGGCGCCGGCATGATCGCGCCCGACATGGCGACGATGCTGTCCTTCATCGCCACCGACGCGCCGATCGCGGCTCCTGTCCTGCAGGACCTGTTGTCGCGCGGCACGGCCAAGACGTTCAATGCTGTCACCGTGGACAGCGATACCTCGACCAGCGACACGCTGCTGTTGTTTGCCACCGGCAAGGCGGCAAAGCGCGGCGCGCCCGAGATCACCGATCCCAGGGACGCCCGCCTTGGCCAGTTCCGCCGGGCGCTCGGCAAGGTGCTGAAGTCGCTGGCGTTGCAGGTGGTGCGCGACGGCGAGGGCGCACGCAAGCAGGTCGAGGTCACCGTCACCGGGGCCAAGTCGGCCCGCTCGGCCAAACGCATTGCGCTGTCGATCGCCAATTCGCCGCTGGTCAAGACGGCGGTCGCCGGCGAGGACGCCAATTGGGGCCGCGTCGTCATGGCCGTCGGCAAGGCCGGCGAGCCCGCGGATCGCGACCGGCTGTCGATCTGGTTCGGCGACAACAGGCTGGCGCATGAGGGTGAGCGCGACCCCAGCTATTCGGAAGAAAAGACCTCGGCCTATATGAAGCGCGACGACATCCGCATTCGCGCCGATATCGGCATCGGCCGCGGCAAGGCGACGGTGTGGACCTGCGATCTCACCAAGGAATATGTCGCCATCAATGGCGACTACCGGAGCTGATCGCCTTGGTTTCGCGTCATCCCGCAAGCATGCTCGCGACCGTGCGCCGCTACGAGGCGGCCGGCTTTCGCGCCTGGCCCGCGGCCGCCATCCACTATGACGGCACCTGGGTGGTGCGCCTGACCGCCGGTCATCCGGCCAAGCGGCTCAACTCGGTCAATCCGCTCGATCCCGGCGACATCCAGCACATCGCCGACCGCATCGGCCGCGCGAGCCGCCGTTTCGACGCGTACGGCCGGCCGCTGACGTTCCGCATGTCGCCATTGTCGGGTCCCGATCTTGCCAGTCATCTCGACAAGGAGGGCTGGAGTCGGTTCGACGAATCGCTGGTCATGCGGCTGCCGCTGGCCGACGCGCAGCTCGACGCCGCCATGGACCAGATCCCGCTCAAGGACATCAGCCGCTTCATCGGCGCATTGCTCAAGGTCAGCGGCTCGGACGTGTCGCTGCGGCCGGGCCTGTCGGAGATCATCGGCGCTATCCAGCCTGAAGCCGGGCTGTTCGCACTCGAGGATGGGACGGAGCCGCTGGCGACGCTGATCTGCGTGCATGACGGCGATCTGGCCGGCCTGTTCGAGGTCGCTACCGACAAGGCGGCGCGCAACAAGGGCCACGGCCGCAACCTGATCCTGTCGGCGCTGAAATGGGCGAGGCTGCGCGGCGCACGGGAAGCCTGGCTGCAGGTCGAGGCTGGCAACGCGCCGGCGCTGGCGCTCTACCGCGCGCTCGGCTTCGAGGAAGTCTATCGCTACCACTACCGCCGGCCCGCTGTTCATGGGTGAAATCGGGCATGAATGATGTGCAATCCAGCGGCAAGCGCCTGCTTCTGGTCGCCGCTTGCGCGCTGGTCGATGCCGATGGTCGGGTGCTGCTGGCGCAGCGGCCGCAAGGCAAGCAACTCGCAGGCCTGTGGGAGTTTCCCGGCGGCAAGGTCGAGGCCGGCGAGACGCCGGAACAATGCCTTATCCGTGAACTGCAGGAGGAGATCGGTATCGAGACCGATATCCCATGCCTGGCGCCGTTGACCTTCGCCAGCCATTCCTATGACGACTTCCACTTGCTGATGCCGCTTTTTGTCTGCCGCCGCTTCCGCGGCATCGCCCAGCCAAGGGAAGGGCAGGCGCTGAAATGGGTGCGGCCCAAACAGATGCGCGACTATCCGATGCCGCCGGCCGATGCGCCATTGATCCCCTTCCTGATCGATCTCCTTTGAGGATTTGATTGGACCACCGTCCATATCAGCCAGCGTTAATGGAAGATTTATCTCATCATGAAAAATTGATGCATGGCCGTTTTTTCGTGCGGCCGCCGTCATTTCGCTGGGGAGCGATAGAATGAGCCTGGACAGGGATTGGGATTCGATCCGGCCCGAGCGCGGCTTTCGTGTCGCTGATGCGGGCATGGGCGTCCTGCGCCTCACGCTGCTGTTCGGATCGGCCGCCGTGGCGCTGGCGTTGATCGCGACCCCTTTCCTCGACAGCCAGGCGCGTTCGCAAACGGCCCGCGACGGTTTCCCCGGCCTGGACATGACGGCTACCGGTTCGATCAGCCATCGCAGCACCTATACGGTACGCCGCAGCGTGCTGCAGGCCGATCCGGGAGGCGTCTGCATTATCCGTTCCGATGGCAAAAGCAGTGGCGACTGCTGACAAGGCCAGGACATTTCCGACGGTCGGCGACTTCACCGCCTGTTAAGCCTTTGCCGTTAACCTTTCTTAACAGATCCGCGGTAAAAGTTTCGGCAACGGGGATCGAGGTCATGAAAACAGTGCTGGTGCGTTTTCTGGAGGACGAAAACGGCGCCACGGTCGTCGAATACGGTCTGATCATTGCCGTGCTATCGTTGACGATCATCGGCGGTATCGGCCAGGTCTTCAACTCGCTGACCTGGCTGTTCAGCGACAACTCCAGCAGGCTTGCCAACGCCTTTGCGCAATGAGGCTGGTGCCTGCGAATAGGTCAATGCCCATCAGGTCCCTCCAGTATAGTCTTCAGCGAAACCTTGGCTGAACCGGGTTTCAGCGGCTTTTGCTGCGATGCATCGGGCGCCCAGCCGGACATCCAGACCGTCGAGAAGCTTGCCCTGATACGACCGTCGGGGTCGGAAAAGCGTTCGGCGTAGATTTCCGCGGCGCGGGCAAACAGCTGGCGCGTGCCCGGCCGCCGGCTGCGATCGGCCAGCGCGTTGGTTTCGCCCATGGCACGCAGATCCGCCATCAGGGCAAACGGGTTGGCATAGCGCACCGTCACCGTCTCGACGTCGGCGACCGGCAGCGCGAAACCGGCGCGCTGCAGCAACGCACCGGCATCGCGTACGTCGGTGAAGGGGATGACGCGAGGGCTGACGCCGCCGTAGAGCTCTGTCTCGGCGGCAAGCAGGCTTTCGCGCAGTTCCGCAAGCGTGCCGGCGCCTGCGAAAGCGCCGAGAAAAAGTCCGTCCGGCCGCAGCGCGCGACGGATCTGGATCAACATGCCCGGGATGTCGTTCATCGCCTGCAGCGACAAAAGCGATACCACCAGATCAAGACTTTGCGGCTCGAACGGGACGGTCTCCGGCGGCGCAATCAGGCCGGCGGCACCGTTCAGGAAAGCCGCGGCCGTCTCGACACGGGCGAGATCCGCCACCTTGCCGCTCCGCGCAAGGACATCGGCCGCGGCCGATGTCTGGCAAAACAGCACCGCCGCCTTGGCGAACTTTCGCTCGACGGCGCCCAGCCGGTCGGCGAGATCCTCGGCGGCACGGCGCATGAGGAAGTCGGCGCCGTCAACCGGATGGATGAGCGCGCGCCGCTTGTGCGCCAGCCACAGAGAGGTGTCCATTATAGGCTGCAAGGGATTGATCCTTGTATGTCGGCGCCTTGATGTGATTGGTATTGGTGGCGCCGAGGAACCAATCACGTGGCCGATCCGATGCCCAAGATCAAGTCCGTCGAGATCAGGAAGCTGGCCGGGTCTGCTGCACGGTCGGCTCTGGGCTGGCCGGCGCGCATCCTGTTTCCGCCGGTCTGCGCCGGTTGCCGCCGGCAGGTCTCGCAGCCCGGTGTGTTGTGCGGCGGCTGCTGGCCGAAGCTGCGGCTGCTGGAGCGGCCCTGGTGTCCGGTGATGGGCACGCCGTTCACCCATCACATGGGCGATGGTTTTCTGTCGGCGGAGGCGATCGCGGATCCGCCTCCCTTCGAACGGGCACGGGCCGCGGTCGTCTACTCCGGCGTTGCCCGCCAGATGGTGCAAGGGCTGAAATACCAGGACCGCACGGATCTCGCACCCTGGATGGCGCGCTGGATGGTCCGTGTGGGCGCCGAGCTCATCGCCGACGCGGATGTGGTGGTGCCGGTGCCGCTGCATTGGCGCCGTTTTTTCAGGCGGCGGTTCAATCAATCGGCGGAACTGGCGCGCGCGGTTTGCGAGCTCAGCGGGCTGCCTTTCTCGCCCTCCGCCATGCGGCGCGTGAAACTCACCCGCCAGCAGGTCGGACTGGAGCGGCAGGAGCGCGAGGAAAACGTACGCGCCGCCTTTCGCGTGCCGGCAGAGGCCGAGATCGAGATTGCCGGCCGCAGGGTGCTTCTGATCGACGATGTCTACACCACCGGCGCCACCGTGCGTGCCGCCACCAAGGCGCTGAAAAGGGGAGGTGCGGCCGCCGTCGACGTGCTGACCTTTGCCCGTGTGTTGCCGGGGGACTTCCGGGCGGACGAGTCCGTGACTATATAAGTCGGCAACGGAAGCGGAATTCGTCATGGTCGATGTCACGATCTATACGCGCATGATGTGCGGCTACTGCACGGCGGCCAAGCGGTTGCTGGAGCGCAAAGGCGTCGCCTATACCGAGCACGACGCTTCCTTCTCTCCGGAACTGCGCCAGGAGATGATGTCGCGAGCTCACGGGCGCACGACCTTTCCGCAGATTTTCATAGGCGACACACATGTCGGTGGCTGCGACGACCTCCATGATCTGGAGGCAGAAGGCCGACTGGACAAACTGCTCGCCAACGGCTCGTCGATTTGAGGGTATGACAATGGGTGTTTTCAAGACGGCGGGTGTTTTCAAGGCGGCGGCAGTGCAGATGCGTTCAGGCGAGAGCCCCGAGCGCAATGCGGCCGATATGGAGCGGCTGGTGCGCGAGGCCGCGGGCCAGGGCGCGACCTATATCCAGACGCCGGAGATGACCGGCGCGCTGATCCGCGACAAGGAAGCGCGTGCCGCCTCCTTCACCTCGCAGGACAAGGACATCGTTGTCGCAACCGCGCGGAAGCTCGCCAGTGAGCTCGGCATCTTCCTGCACGTTGGCTCGACCGCCATACTGCGCGCCGACGGCAAGCTCGCCAACCGCGCGCTCCTGTTCGGACCCGATGGCGCGACGCTCGCCACCTACGACAAGATCCACATGTTCGACGTCGACCTCGATAACGGCGAAAGCTGGCGCGAATCCGCCGCCTATGAGCCGGGGACCGAAGCCGTCGTTATTCCGATCAACGATGCGAGACTAGGCTTTGCCGTCTGCTACGACCTGCGTTTTCCGCAATTGTTCCGTGCCGAAGCGATGGCCGGCGCCGAGGTGCTGACCGTGCCCGCGGCCTTCACCCGCCAGACCGGCGAAGCGCATTGGCATGTGCTGCTCAGGGCACGCGCCATTGAGAACGGCGCCTATGTCGTCGCCGCCGCGCAAGGCGGCCTGCACGAGGACGGCCGCGAGACCTATGGGCATTCGCTGATCGTCGATCCGTGGGGCCGCATCATCGCCGAAGCCGCGCATGACGAGCCAGCGGTGATTGTCGCGGAGATCGACCCGGCGCAGTCGCTTGCCGCGCGCAAGAAGATCCCCAATCTCAGGAATGCGCGGGATTTCACCATCAATACCGGCGAGGGGCCGCGTCTCAGGGGCGCCGCATCTTGATCCGCTTTTCCCTGATCTGCGAAAACGAGCATGAGTTCGAGGGTTGGTTTCGCAGCAATGACGATTTCGACACGCAGAAGAAGCGCGGTTTTGTCGATTGCCCCAGCTGCGGCTCGCACAAGGTCGAGAAGGCGCTGATGGCCCCGGCCGTTTCCACGGCCCGCAAGCAGGAAACCATAGCGCTTGCCATGGGCGAGGCGCAGAAGCAGGCGCTGGCGCAGCTGAAGGCGATGGCCGAGAAGGTGCGCGAAAACGCCGACTATGTCGGCGACAAGTTCGCCGAGGAAGCGCGCAAGATCCATTTCGGCGAAGCCGATGCGCGCGGCATCTATGGCGAGGCGACGCTGGAAGAGGCCAAGAGCCTGGCCGAGGATGGCGTCGAGTTCATGCCGATCCCGGTGTTTCCGGATGACCGGAACTGAGCGATCAGCTCACGCTGCCGATCAATTTTTCCAGCAGGTGCGAAAGCGTTTCCCGTTCGGTCTGTGTCAGACCGGACAGGATCTGATGCTCGTTCGCCACATGGGCTGCAACGGCCTCGTCGATCAAGGCGAGCCCCTTTTCGGTCAGCCGCACGACGATGCCGCGCCGATCGTTGGGGTGCGGTGCACGCAGGATCAATCCGGCCTTTTCCAACCGGTCGAGCCGGTTGGTCATGGCGCCTGATGTCACCATCGTCGCTTCATAGAGAGCGGTCGGCGTCAGCGCGTAAGGCGAGCCGGAGCGGCGCAGCGTCGCCAATACATCGAACTCTCCCGCCTGCAGTCCGAAACGGGCGAACAGCGGGGCGAGGCGATCGCGTGCTATCAGCGAGGAGACCTCATTCAGACGCCCGATCACGGCCATCGGCGATACATCCAGGTCCGGCCGTTCCCGCTGCCATTGCTCGATGGCTTTCCCAGCGCGGTCCATCTATCTCACCATAGGTATCTTGACGTTAAGAATCTTTCCATTATCTTATCTCAATATTCAACGCCGGCCAAGAGGCTGTGCCACCCATAGGGTTCCATCATGAAATATCTCTGGGATTCGGCGCTCGGCCTGCTGGTTGTCACCGGCGGCCTGCTGGGCCTGACGCTGCCCTTCGGCAAGCTCGCCACGGCGGCCGGCGTGCCAGCCATGGTCTGGGCCTTTGTCATCTCGCTCGGCGCTGGCGGCGTGCTTTTGGGCGTGCTCCTGGCGCGTGGTCAGCGCATCCGGCTCACCCCGCCCAAACTGCGCTATTTCTTCGTCACCGCGGCAGTGTCCTATGCCGTCCCCAATCTCCTGATGTTTTCGGCCATTCCGCATCTGGGCGCCGGCTACACCGGCATCATGTTCACGCTGTCGCCGGTGATCACATTGGTGTTTTCGATCCTGCTCGGCGTCCGGCGCCCCAACATGCTGGGCGTATCAGGCATCGCCGTCGGCTTCGTCGGCGCCGTCATGGTGGCGGTGACGCGCGGCGAGGCTGGCCAGCCGGCCGATCTGTTCTGGGTGGTGACGGGGCTGCTGATCCCGGTCAGCCTTGCCGCCGGCAACATCTACCGCACCATCGACTGGCCGGAAGGAACCGGTCCCATCGAACTCGCGGTCGGCAGCCATCTGGCGTCCGCGGCGATGCTGCTCGTCGGCATCCTGACCTTGCTCGGAGGCAAGGCCTTCGTCCAGCTTGGCGCCGTGCCGCTCATCGTCGTGGCGCAGATGGCCTCGGCATCGGCGATGTTTGCTTTCTTCTTCCGGCTGCAGGCGGTTGGCGGTCCGGTCTATCTCAGCCAGATCGGCTATGTCGCGGCAGCGGTCGGACTGTTTGCCGGCACGATCTTCCTTGGTGAACACTATCAACTGCTGACCTGGGTCGGCGCCGTCATCATCACCGCGGGCGTGTTCATCACCACCAAGGCGCAGAGCCAGAAAGCCTGATGGCTTCGAGGCGCACGCCGCACTGCCGTCAGCGTCACCGCCGGGCTCCGGCCTCGGCTGGCCGAGGATTGGCTGTCAGACCGATTCCTTTTCCGCCAGCACCATGTAGTTGACGTCCATGTCCTTCGACCGCGCCCAGCGGTCGGCAAGCGGATTGTAGGAGACGCCGGTGCGGTCGATGATGGTCAGGCCGGCGCCGCGCAGCGCCTTTTCCAGCTCTTCCGGGCGCACCAGCTTGCCGAATTGGTGGGTGCCGCGCGGCAGCCAGCGCAACACATATTCGGCGCCGATGATGGCGAGGCCGAGCGCCTTGAGCGTGCGGTTGATAGTGGCCACGAACATGATGCCGCCGGGTTTGACCATCTCGCCGCATTTGGCGACGAACAGGTCGATATCGGCGACATGTTCGACCACTTCCATGTTGAGGATGACATCGAATTTTTCACCGGCCTCGGCGAGATCTTCCGCCGTCGTGGCACGATAGTCGACGCTGACATTGCCCTCGGCGGCATGCAGTTTCGCCACTTCGATGTTTGTTTCGGACGCGTCCGCTCCGACCACCTCGGCACCGAGCCGCGCCATCGGCTCGCACAAAAGGCCACCGCCGCAGCCGATGTCGAGGATGCGCAGGCCCTCGAACGGCCGCGCCGCCCGTGGGTCGCGGCCGAAGCGCGCCGCGATCTGGTCGCGGATATAGGAAAGCCGGACCGGATTGAATTTGTGCAGCGGACGAAACTTGCCGTTCGGGTTCCACCATTCGGCGGCAAGGGCGGAAAAGCGTTCCACCTCTCCGGCATCGATCGTCGATCGTCGGGGCTCTGGCATCGGTTGGTCTCCTCGGACGCTACAGCGCCGCGCGTCCTTCGGACGCGCAAAGGACGCTGTAGCACTTTGATTCTGCGCATGATCCCTTTCCGAAATCGAAGTCGATTTCGGGGTCATGCGCTAGGAAGTCGGGCGTGAGGCATCGAATGTCAAGGCAACATTTTCCTCTGCTGACAAAGTGGCTGGGCGATCAAAGGCCCGGTTTATTTCGTGTCCAGAACATCACGCAGCTTGGCCGCCAACTGCTCGATGGTGAACGGCTTGGCCAGGAAGTGCACGTCATGATCGAGCATGCCGTTGTGGACCACGGCATTCCTGGTGAAGCCGGTGGTGAAGACCACTTTCAGCTCGGGCTGGCGCGCGAGCGCTTCCTCGGCGAGCTTGCGGCCGTTCATCACCGGCATGACGATGTCGGTGAAAAGCAGGGCGATGCCTGGTGTCGCGGCGAGCTTCTGAAGGGCCTCCGGTCCGCTTCCCGCATGGATGACGATGTAGCCGAGTTCGCGCATGACATCCGTCGTGGAGGCCCGCACGCGGGGGTCATCCTCGACGACGAGGATCGTCTCGGTGACCTTGGCGGCGCTCTTGTCGCGCCCGACGGGCGCTGCCGGCTCCTCGGCTCCGAAAAACCGGGGCAGGTAGATCTTGATCGTCGTGCCTTCGCCGGGCTCGGAGTAGATCTTGACGTGGCCGCCCGATTGTTTGACGAAGCCGAACACTTGGCTCAGCCCAAGTCCCGTGCCCTTGTTGACCGGCTTGGTCGTGAAGAAGGGTTCGAAGGCCCTGGCGATGGTCTCGGGCGACATGCCCGCGCCGGTGTCGGTTACCGCGATCATCACATATTGGCCAGGCGTGACTTCGGCGTGCGTCGATGCATAGCCGTCGTCGAGGTGGCTGTTGACAGTCTCAATGGTCAGCTTGCCCTCATTGTCCATGGCGTCGCGGGAATTGACGGCCAGATTGAGGATCGCGTTCTCGATCTGGCTGGGATCGGCGTGGGTTTTCCACAGGCCGCCCGCTAATACTGTCTCGATGCGGATGCCTTCACCCAAGGTCCGGCGCAGAAGATCGGACATGCCGGTCAACAGCCCGTTGATGTCGACAACCTGCGGCGCCAGAGGCTGCAGGCGGGAGAAGGCAAGCAGGCGGGATGTCAGGTTGGCGGCGCGGCTGGCCGCGTCGGTCGCGGCCTCGACGAGTTTTTCGATGTCATGCTCGCCCCGCTTCAGCTTGCGCTGGGCAAGGTTCATGGCGCTGAGGATCACCGCCAGCATGTTGTTGAAGTCGTGGGCGATGCCGCCTGTCAGCTGTCCGACAGCCTCCATCTTCTGCATCTGGCGTATCTGGGATTCGGCCTTTTCACGCGTCTGGATCTCGTTGCCGAGTTCGATGTTCTTGCGCATCAGCTCTTGCTGGGCGACGACCACCTCGTGGAAGCGGCGACGGGATTGACGTATGGTGTAGGCGGCAAGCAGGAAAGTCGCCAGCAACGCGGCCAGTGAGCCGATCCGCAACCAGGCCTCGACCCGGTCGGTACGCTCGTCGCGCGCGGCCACCGCGGCGGCGCCGATACGCCGGATTGTGTCCATGCTGGCCCGCATCTCGTCCATGGCGGCCTTGCCCTGGCCACTGCGGACCAGTTGCAGGGCCTTTGCCGCATCCCCTCGCTCGTAAAGAGCTATGGTTTCGGCCAGGTCGGCCTGCTGTTGCGAAAGCGCGTCCTTGATGTGGCCGATCTGCTGGGCGATCTGATCGTCGGGAGCGGTCGCGCTGTCGACCCGCGCCAATTGTCCCGGAATTGCCTCGACGGCCTTCCGGTAAGGCTCCAGATAGGATTTTTCACCGGTCAGCAGGTAGCCGCGCTGACCACTCTGGGCCTCCTGCGCCAATGAAAGCAGCCCGGAAAGCTGCTCCTGGTACTCGATTGTCTCACGTGCGGCGGCACGACTGGCCCTTTGGCTCTCGACGAGCACCGCACGGGTGCCGACGATCAGTGCCAGCACCGCAAAGCCCGCGACAAGCGGGAGCGATTGCAATCGCATGGCGCGCCGAAGCCGAGCAATCATCTGTTATGCCGAACCGAAAGCAATTTCCCGCGGGCAGCATTTGGTAAGCG
Organism: Mesorhizobium sp. BR-1-1-10; assembly: GCF_020165595.1. Taxonomy (NCBI): domain Bacteria; kingdom Pseudomonadati; phylum Pseudomonadota; class Alphaproteobacteria; order Hyphomicrobiales; family Phyllobacteriaceae; genus Mesorhizobium; species Mesorhizobium sp. BR-1-1-10. The sequence continues at coordinate 162,464 of NZ_JAIUIL010000013.1, forward strand.
GCGCCGGGCCGGAAGGCAATATGCCGTGCTGTTGTGCAATCCGCCGTCAGCCTTGCGAAACCTTCCTCATTTGGCTATGGAGGCCGCGCATTCAGTGGCCGGCGGCAGCCGGGCGCTTTTCTTCCATTTTCGGCCGCGGGCCGGCTCCAGTCAAAGGCATTTCGCTTCCATGGCGCGTATCGTGATGAAATTCGGCGGGACCTCCGTCGCCGACATCGCTCGCATCCGCAACGTGGCACGTCACGTCAAACGCGAGGTCGACGCCGGTCACGAGGTGGCTGTGGTGGTTTCTGCGATGGCCGGCAAGACCAACGAGCTGGTCGGCTGGACCCGCGAGGCCTCACCGATGCACGATGCCCGCGAATATGACGCGGTCGTCGCTTCCGGCGAACAGGTCACGGCTGGCCTTCTCGCCATCACCTTGCAGAACATGGGCGTGCATGCGCGCTCCTGGCAGGGCTGGCAGATTCCGATCAAGACCGACAACGCGCATGGCGCGGCGCGCATCCTCGACATCGACGGCGCCTTCCTGGTCAAGCGCTTCGGCGAAGGCCAGGTGGCTGTCATCGCCGGTTTCCAGGGCATCGGGCCGGACAACCGCATCGCGACACTCGGACGTGGCGGCTCCGATACCAGCGCCGTGGCGATCGCCGCCGCGGTCAAGGCCGACCGCTGCGACATCTACACCGACGTCGACGGGGTCTACACCACCGACCCGCGCATCGAGCCCAAAGCGCGGCGGCTGGCCAAGATATCGTTCGAGGAAATGCTTGAAATGGCCTCGCTCGGCGCCAAGGTTCTGCAGGTGCGTTCGGTCGAGCTTGCCATGGTGCACAGGGTGCGTACCTTCGTGCGGTCGTCCTTCGACGATCCCGATGCGCCCGGAATGGGGGATTTGCTCAATCCTCCGGGAACGCTTATTTGCGACGAGGAAGAGATCGTGGAACAGCAGGTCGTCACCGGAATTGCCTATGCCAAGGACGAGGCCCAGATTTCGCTGCGCCGCGTCGGCGACCGGCCGGGCGTTGCCGCCGGCATTTTCGGACCGCTGGCCGAGGCCAACATCAATGTCGACATGATCGTCCAGAACATTTCCGAGGACGGCAAGCTGACCGACATGACCTTCACCGTGCCGTCGGGCGATGTCGACAAGGCGCTGGCCGTGCTCGACCGGCTGAAAGCCGAGATCGGCTACGATGTCGTGCAGTCGGAAGCTGGCATGTCGAAGGTTTCGGTCATCGGCATCGGCATGCGGAGCCATGCCGGCGTCGCCGCCACCGCCTTCAAGGCGCTGGCCGACAAGGCGATCAACATCCGCGCCATCACCACCTCCGAGATCAAGATTTCGATACTGATCGACGGTCCCTATACGGAACTTGCGGTTCGCACTTTGCATTCCATCTACGGTCTGGATAAGCAGTAGCAGGACTGAATCAGCTGTTGCGCACTTGCCGGGCGCGGCGGAAACTGCCCCGGCAAGAAGTCTATTGGAGAAGAAGCCGCGATGCGTGACACGGCCGTTGGCCCGCGCGTTTTGCTGAAACGGCTCCGCGAGCTCATGCAGGAGCCGCTGGAGCCGCAGGAGCGGCTCGACCGGATTGTGCGCGACATCGCCTCCAACATGGTCGCGGAAGTCTGCTCGCTCTACGTGCTGCGCGCCGATTCGGTGCTGGAGCTCTACGCCACCGAAGGTCTGAACCCGAACGCCGTCCACCTGGCGCAGCTGCGGCTAGGGCAAGGCCTGGTCGGCACCATTGCCGCGAGTGCCAGGCCGCTCAACCTGTCCAACGCGCAAGAACACCCGGCCTTCGCCTACCTGCCGGAGACCGGGGAGGAGATCTACAATTCCTTCCTCGGCGTGCCGGTGCTCAGGGCAGGGCGCACGCTGGGCGTCCTGGTCGTCCAGAACAAGACCATGCGCCACTACCGCGACGATGAGGTCGAGGCGCTGGAAACCACGGCCATGGTCATCGCCGAGATGATCGCCACCGGCGATCTGGCGCGGCTGACCCGGCCTGGCCTCGAACTCGACCTGCGCCGGCCGGTCAGCTTCACCGGCCTGTCCTTCAACGATGGCGTCGGGCTCGGTCATGTCGTGCTGCACGAGCCGCGTATCGTCGTCACCAATTTGTTCAACGAGGACAGCGAGGAGGAGGTCCGGCGGCTCGAAGCCTCGCTTGGTTCTCTGCGGCTTTCCATCGACGACATGCTGGAGCGCCGCGATGTCGCCTTCGAGGGCGAGCATCGCCAGGTGCTGGAAGCCTACCGCATGTTCGCCAACGACCGGGGCTGGGTACGGCGCCTGGAAGAGGCGATCCGTAACGGCCTGACGGCCGAGGCGGCGGTCGAAAAAGTTCAGAGCGACATGCGCGCCCGCATGCTGCACATGACCGATCCCTATCTGCGCGAGCGGATGAGCGATTTCGACGATCTCGCCAACCGGCTGTTGCGCCAGCTGATGGGACGTGGGCCCGAGGATGTCGCGGCGTCGCTGCCCAAGGATGCCATCATCGTCGCCCGCTCGATGGGCGCTGCCGAACTGCTCGACTATCCTCGCGACAAGCTGCGCGGGCTGGTGCTGGAGGATGGCGCGGCGACCAGCCATGTCGTCATCGTCGCGCGCGCCATGGGCATTCCCGTCGCCGGACAGATGAAGGGCGCCGTTTCCATGGCGGAAAACGGCGATGCCATCATCGTCGACGGCGAGGAAGGCGCGATCCATCTGCGGCCGCAATCCGATCTTGAAGCCGCCTATGCCGAGAAGGTGCGGTTCCGGGCGCGCCGGCAGGAGGTCTACCGCGAACTGCGCAAGAAGCCGTCGACGACCCGGGACGGGGTCCAGGTCGACCTGCTGATGAATGCCGGGCTTGCCGTCGACCTGCCGCAGTTGGCGGAGGCGGGCGCCGCCGGCATTGGCCTGTTCCGCACGGAACTGCAGTTCATGGTCGCGTCGACCTTTCCGCGCGCCGAAGCCCAGGAAAAACTCTACCGCGACGTGCTTGAGGCCGCGCGCGGCAAGCCGGTCACCTTCCGCACCATCGACATTGGTGGCGACAAGGTGCTGCCCTATTTCAAGGGCGCGGTCCAGGAAGAGAATCCGGCGCTCGGCTGGCGGGCGATCCGCCTGACGCTAGATCGGCCGGGCTTGCTGCGCACCCAGATCCGCGCCTTGCTCAAGGCCAGCGGCGGGCGCGAGCTCAAGCTGATGCTGCCGATGGTGACCGAGCTCGGCGAAATCGCCCAGGCGCGCGAAATCATCGACCGCGAGGTGCGGCATCTCTCACGCTTTGCCCATCATCTGCCGACCAGTCTCAAGCTGGGCGCCATGCTGGAAGTGCCGTCGCTCTTGTTCCAGCTCGACGAACTGATGAAGGCGGTCGACTTCGTCTCGGTCGGATCGAACGACCTGTTCCAGTTCGTCATGGCGGTCGACCGCGGCAACACGCAACTGGCCAACCGCTTCGATACGTTGTCGGCGCCATTCCTGCGCGTGCTCAAGCAGATCGCCGACGCCGGCGCCCGCAATCATACGCCGGTCACCCTGTGCGGTGAACTCGCCGGCAAGCCGATCTCGGCGATGGCGCTGATCGGCCTCGGTTTCCGCTCGATCTCGATGTCGCCGGCCTCGATCGGTCCGGTCAAGGCCATGCTGACGGAGCTGCCGCTGGAGGAGCTGAAGGCTTTCTTCGACGACAATCTGATGGCGCCGGCGCAAGGGCTGCCGATGCGGGCATTGCTGCAGGCCTTCGCCGACGACCGCTCGATCCCGTTGTAGCACCCTCATCATGGTCAATTTGCCCCGCGATCGTATGGATCAAGTCGTCAAGCGTTTCGAGATGCTCGAAGCGCAGATGTCGGCCGGGCCGGCGCCGGATGCCTATGTGAGGATGGCATCGGAATATGCCGAGTTGCAGGAGATGGTGGCCAAGGTCAGGGAATTGCGCTCTGCCGAGCACGAGCAGGCCGACCTTGAAGCGATGCTCGCCGACAAGGGCACCGACGCCGAGATGCGGGCGCTTGCCGAGGCAGATCTGCCGGGCGTCGAGGAGCGCATCGAGACGCTGCAGAAAGACATCCAGATCCTGCTCCTGCCCAGGGATGCCGCCGACGACAAGAACGCCATTCTCGAAATCCGCGCCGGCACCGGCGGCGATGAGGCGGCACTCTTCGCCGGGGACCTGTTTCGCATGTATGAACGCTATGCCGCCGAACGCGGCTGGCGGTTCGAAACGGTATCGGCCAGCGACGGCGATGCCGGCGGCTTCAAGGAAATCATCGCCACGATCTCCGGTAAAGGTGTGTTCGCCCATCTGAAATTCGAATCCGGGGTGCATCGCGTCCAGCGCGTGCCTGCCACCGAGGCCAGCGGGCGCATCCACACTTCAGCCGCCACAGTCGCCGTGCTGCCGGAAGCCGAAGAGGTCGACATCGACATCAGGGCCGAGGACATCCGCATCGACACGATGCGTGCTTCCGGCTCCGGCGGCCAGCACGTCAACACCACCGATTCCGCGGTCCGCATCACCCATCTGCCGACCGGCATCATGGTGGTGCAGGCGGAGAAGTCGCAGCACCAGAACCGGGCCAAGGCCATGCAGATCCTGCGCGCCCGGCTCTATGACATGGAGCGCAGCAAGGCGGATGAGGAGCGTTCCGAGTCGCGCAAGTCGCAGGTCGGTTCCGGCGACCGCTCCGAGCGCATCCGCACCTACAATTTTCCGCAGGGCCGGGTCACCGACCATCGCATCAACTTGACGCTCTACAAACTCGACCGGGTGATGATGGGTGAACTCGACGAAATCGTCGACGCACTGATCGCCGATCATCAGTCGAAGCTGCTGGCCGATATCGACATCGATGGCTGACCATCCGCCCGCGGCGCTGGGGCCGCTGCTGCGGGAAGCGCGGACCCGGCTTGCCGCAGCCGGTATCGACGATCCCGCGCTCGATGCGCGGCTGATCGTCGAACACTATTCCGGCACGACGCGCACCCAGGCAATCGCCGACCCCGCGTGCAAAATCGACGGGAACGCCATCGCCGCGATCGACGGCGCCCTGAGACGGCGAGCCCGTGGCGAGCCGGTGCATCGCATCCTCGGCTATCGCGAGTTCTACGGTTTGCGCTTGTCGCTGTCGCCGGAGACGCTGGAGCCGCGACCTGACACCGAAACGCTGGTCGAGGCGGTGCTGCCCTTCGTCAAGGCAATAGCCACGCGGGAGGGCACATGCCGCATCCTCGATCTCGGCACCGGCACGGGCGCGATCGCCCTGGCGCTGCTGAGCGTCGTGCCGGCCGCGACCGCCACTGGTGTCGACATCTCCGCCGGCGCTCTGGCCACGGCGGCCCGCAATGCCGGGCAATTCGGCCTCGGCGGCCGGTTCACGGCGGTTCAGTCGGACTGGTTTAAAAAAGTTTCCGGCCGGTACCATGTAATTGCCGCAAACCCTCCCTATATACCAACACAAGAGATTGGAAATCTGCAGGACGAAGTCCGCGATTTCGACCCGCGCCTTGCCCTTGATGGCGGTGTGGATGGGCTGAACCCCTACAGGATCATCGCCGCCGAGGCGGCAAGGTTTCTGGAAGCCGAAGGCAGGATTGCGGTCGAGATCGGCCACACGCAAAGCAACGAAGTCAACGATATATTTCGCGCAGCCGGTTACGCGGCTGGCGAGGTTTTTAGCGATCTCGGCGGAAACGACAGGGTTCTTGTTTTTCAACGAGCAACGTCTTGACGCAGTGCAAAAAAAGCGCTTGGCAATACCGGGGAATGCGGCTAGGGTCGCCTAACCGGATGAGACGAAGCAGGCAGTGCTCTTAGCGATTCGGTTTTTCCTTGGAAATAGCTGCCTTCTTGCGCAAACGACGCCCAAGCTTCGTGCGGGAATCGTCCGGCAAGTGATGTAACCGGAAACAGGATGACACGTGGCGCCAACGCAATCGATGCGGGCGAACGCCGGTGAAGAAACGAAACGGCTGGCTGCATGAGCGCCTCCGTTCGTGAAGAGTTTTTCAAAATTTCAAGATGAAGAGAGTCGAATGAGGCCACAACAGCAGAACAGGCGCATGCGCGGTCGCAACAACAATGGCGGCGGCGGTGGCAATAACAATAACAACAACAATAACAACAATCGCAAGGGGCCGAATCCGCTTACGCGCAACTACGAGAGCAACGGCCCAGACGTGAAAATCCGTGGATCGGCTCAGCAGATCGCCGAAAAATACGCCACGCTTGCCCGTGACTCGCACAGCTCCGGCGACCGGGTGATGGCGGAGAACTACCTCCAGCACGCTGAACACTACAATCGCATCATTGCCGCCGCGCAGGCGCAGATGCCGATCCAGAACGTCCAGCAGGCACGCGACGAGTTCGACGAGGACGGCGACGACGATCGCGACGAGTTCGACAATGCCGGCGGTGGGGCCGGCAACAGTGGGGCGGGCAATAGCAGCGGCAATGCCGGTTCCGATCCACAGCTTCCCGTGATCAACCATGGCGCAGGTCCGCAGCCGGTGATCGAGGGCATGCCGGCGGAGGTTGCGCTGAACCGGGAAAACGGTCGCGACAATCGCGACAATAGCGGGCGCGACAATAACGGTCGCAACAATGGCGGCCGCGACAACGGTGGCGGGCGCCATCGCGATCGCCGCCCCAATGGCGGCTACGGCCAGCGCGACTACGCTTCACCCGAACAGGGCGGACAGCAACAGCGCAACGAGGCCCCGGGGCAGACGGAAGTCCAGGCAGAGACCGCTTCGCCGCCCGAGACGGTCGCGGCGGCCGAGCCGGCTCCACGGTTCGAGAATTTTTCACCGGCAGGTCTGGCCGCCCAGGCCGAACTCAATGAGGCGGCCGCCGAAAGCGGTGCTGCCCGCCGTCCACGGCGTCCGCGCCGTCCGCGCACCAATGCCGATCAGGTCGAGAGCAGCAGCGAAAATGGGGACGCGGCCGGGACAGCGGCGGCTCCGGCCGACAGCGGCGGTGCCGAACCCGTGGTTTCCGACATCGACAACTGAGCGAACGGCATTCAAGACCTTGAGCGGCGGAGAGAAATCTCCGCCGTTTTCGTTTGGGCTGACGTGGAATATTATGCACCTGCCATATTGCGACATCTTGAGGGGCAAGGGTCCATGCACCATATCTGGCCTGAACAGGATCCGGCTCGAATGGGCGGGTCCGTCACCGCAATCTGATCCGGTGCCGCAAAGCGGGCCGGTGATGGAAGGAGACAAATATGAACCTTGAGAAATACTCAGAGCGCGTGCGCGGCTTTATCCAGTCCGCGCAGACCATGGCGCTCTCGCGCAACCACCAGCAATTCACCCCCGAACACATTCTGAAAGTCCTCGTCGACGATGACGAAGGCTTGGCCGCGTCGTTGATCGAGCGCGCCGGCGGCAATGTCCGCGATGTCAAGCTCGGCGTCGAGACGGCGCTCGAGGCGATGCCCAAGGTGGAGGGCGGCAATGGCCAGCTCTATCTGGCACAGCCGCTGGCCAAGGTGTTCTCGACCGCCGAAGACCTGGCTAAGAAGGCCGGCGACAGCTTTGTCACCGTCGAGCGGCTGCTGCAGGCGCTTGCCATGGAGAAATCGGCCAAGACGGCCGAAATCCTGGCCAAGGCCGGTGTCACCGCGCAGGCGCTGAACCAGGTCATCAACGACGTCCGCAAGGGCCGCACCGCCGATTCGGCGAGTGCCGAACAGGGCTATGACGCGCTGAAGAAATACGCACGCGACCTCACCGCGGACGCACGCGCGGGCAAGCTCGACCCCGTGATTGGCCGCGACGACGAGATTCGACGCACCATCCAGGTGCTGTCGCGCCGCACCAAGAACAACCCGGTGCTGATCGGCGAGCCGGGCGTCGGCAAGACGGCGATCGCCGAAGGGCTGGCGCTGCGCATCGTCAATGGCGACGTGCCGGAATCGCTGAAGGACAAGCAGTTGATGGCGCTCGACATGGGCGCGCTGATTGCCGGTGCCAAATATCGCGGCGAATTCGAGGAGCGGCTGAAGGCTGTGCTTTCGGAGGTCACTTCGGCCAGTGGCAACATCATCCTGTTCATCGATGAGATGCACACGCTGGTCGGCGCCGGCAAGGCCGATGGCGCCATGGACGCGTCGAATCTCCTGAAGCCGGCGCTGGCGCGCGGCGAACTGCACTGCGTCGGCGCCACCACGCTGGATGAATACAGGAAGCATGTCGAGAAGGATCCCGCCCTTGCCCGCCGTTTCCAGCCCGTCTTCGTCGACGAGCCGACAGTGGAGGACACGGTCTCGATCCTGCGTGGCCTGAAGGAGAAATACGAGCAGCACCACAAGGTGCGTATCTCCGATTCGGCACTGGTGGCGGCGGCGACATTGTCCAACCGCTACATCGCCGACCGCTTCCTGCCGGACAAGGCGATCGACCTCGTCGACGAAGCCGCCTCGCGGCTCAGGATGCAGGTCGATTCCAAGCCCGAAGCACTGGACGAGATCGACCGCCGCATCATGCAGCTCAAGATTGAACGCGAAGCGTTGAAGGTCGAGACGGACGATGCCTCGAAGGACCGGCTCGCCCGCCTGGAAAAGGAACTTGTCGGCCTGGAAGAGGAATCGACAGAGATCACCGCGAAGTGGCAGGCCGAGAAGCAGAAGCTCGGGCTAGCGGCCGACTTGAAGAAGCAGCTCGACGAAGCGCGCAACGACCTTGCCATTGCCCAGCGCAAGGGTGAGTTCCAGCGCGCCGGCGAGCTTGCTTATGGCAAGATCCCGGAACTGGAAAAGAAGCTGAAGGAGGCCGAAGCCCAGGACGGCAAGGCCGGCATGGTCGAGGAAGTGGTCACGCCCGACCACGTCGCCCATATCGTGTCGCGCTGGACCGGCATTCCGGTCGACAAGATGCTGCAGGGCGAGCGTGACAAGCTGCTGCGCATGGAAGACGAGATCGGCAAGCGTGTCGTCGGCCAGGGCGAAGCGGTGCAGGCCGTTTCCAAGGCGGTGCGGCGTGCCCGTGCGGGCCTTCAGGATCCGAACCGGCCGATCGGCTCGTTCATGTTCCTCGGGCCTACCGGCGTCGGCAAGACGGAACTGACCAAGGCTTTGGCCAATTTCCTGTTCGACGATGAGACGGCGCTGGCGCGCATCGACATGTCCGAATACATGGAGAAGCACTCCGTCGCCCGGCTGATCGGCGCGCCTCCCGGCTATGTCGGCTATGAGGAAGGCGGTGCGCTGACCGAAGCGGTGCGGCGCCGGCCCTATCAGGTCGTGCTGTTCGACGAGATCGAAAAGGCGCATCCGGATGTCTTCAACGTGCTGTTGCAGGTGCTCGATGACGGCCGGCTCACCGACGGGCAGGGCCGCACCGTCGACTTCCGCAACACACTGATCATCATGACGTCTAATTTGGGCGCCGAATATCTCGTCAATCTCGGCGAGGATCAGGATGTCGATGCCGTACGAGACGAAGTGATGGGCGTGGTCAGGGCATCGTTCCGGCCGGAGTTCCTCAATCGCGTCGACGAGGTGATCCTGTTCCACCGGCTGCGCCGCAAGGACATGGACCGTATCGTCGAGATCCAGCTCAAGCGGCTCGAGAGCCTGCTGACGGATCGCAAGATCACGCTGTCGCTGGATCCCGAGGCGATCGAGTGGCTGGCGGCCAAGGGTTACGACCCCGCTTATGGTGCCCGGCCGCTGAAGCGGGTGATGCAGAAGGAACTGCAGGATCCGCTGGCGGAAAAGATCCTGCTCGGCGAGATCCTGGACGGCTCGACTGTCAAGGTCACGGCCGGTTCCGACCGGCTGAATTTCCGCTCCAAGCCGGCGATCGTCGCGGCCGAGGTCGCGGCCTGATTCAAACGCCGCGCGTCCACCGGACGCGCGGCGTTTTCATGCAATTGGCGGGGGATTGATGACGCTGGACGACTACAACGGCTTCTGCGCTTCGTTGCCTGCAACGAACCACGTGGTGCAATGGGGCGGCGCCCATGTCTGGAAGGTCGGGACCAAGGTGTTTGCGATCGGTGGCTGGGATCAGGGTCGGCAGCTCTTCGTCACCTTCAAATGCTCCGACATCGCCTATGACGTGCTCAAGGAGCAGCCGGGCCTGCGCCCCGCGCCCTATCTTGCCTCCCGCGGCATGAAGTGGATCCAGCGTCAGACAAGCCAGAGCATGGATGATGGTGCGCTGGAGGACTATCTGCGCGAGAGCCACCGCCTTGTTGCCCTTAAGCTGACGAAGCAGGCGCGCAAGGAATTGGGGCTTGGCGCAAGCTAGCCAATATTCCCCGAGGCGCCGGAAAACCGCCATCTTCATGCCCGGTTCATGTTGGAACCATATGGTGGGTAACTGGTTTGCTGGCGAAGGGTTCGCCGAACTGAACAATGCCGGGCGGCGGCACATACGGACCGGAGAGTTTCGCACGATGCTGCGCAGTATCTTCACCCTTTCGGCGCTTGCCGCGGGACTGGTGTTTTCCAGTGCGTTCGCCGCGCCGACGCATGACGGTGCCGCCCAGCCTGTCCGCACGTCCGGGAGCGGCGGCATTCTGCTCGCCCAGGACGGCAATCTCGACATTTATTACGATGCCAGGGGCAATCGCGTCATCGTCGATTCGGACACCGGCAAGGTGATCGCCATCCAGCCGCCACAGACACGCCTCGACCGGCGGGCGCTGCGCCGAGAGAGCCGGATGCGCGAACTTGGCCGCGCACCCGCCGACGATGACCGCTACTATCTCGACGATCCCCAGGACATGGCCCGCTTCCGCCGCAGACAGCTGGAAGAGGAAGGCCGGGTCATTCCACCGCCCGCCGACGAATACGATCCTGACGGAAATGGTTCAGTCGATGCCTATCCGCCGGCACCGCGGGACGACGGCAGCTACGACAACAATTATCCCGACGCGCCGCAGCCGGGTACAATCAAGCGCCAACCGCTGAACGAGGCGTCGATAGACCCCGTCCGGCCGGCAGACCCGACGGACCAGGCAGCGCCCTCCGACCAGGCGGCATCGCCGCCAAAGGCCGGCGGCAAGACGTCGGTCGACCCGTCGCTTTCGTTGGGCGCACGCCAGGATGTCGCGGCGCTGCAGGTGCTGCTCGACCGGGGCGGGGCTTCGCCTGGCGTCATCGACGGGCGCTTCGGTTCGAATGTCGACAAGGCGCTGGCGGCCTACAATCAGATCAACGGCAGCAGCCTCAAATCGACCGATTCGGTCGGCATCCAGGCCGCATTGTCGCAGTCCGGTGGCGACGCGTTCGCCAACTACACCATCACCGCGGAGGATGCGGCCGGCCCCTATGTCGCGTCGATCCCGGAGGACTACAGCCAGAAGGCGCAACTCGACCGCATGGGCTTCACCTCCGTCACCGAGGCGCTGGCCGAGCGCTTCCACATGGACGAGAACTATCTCAAGGCGCTCAATCCGGACGCCAACTTCAATCGTCCGGGCACGATCATCAAGGTCGCGAATTTCGGCAAACTGGTTTCTGCCCCGGTTGCCCGCATCGTCGCCGACAAGGGCAAGAAGGAAGTCTTTGCCTATGATGCGTCCGGCAAGCTGGTCGCGGCCTACCCCGCCACAATCGGCTCGTCGGACACGCCGTCGCCGACCGGCATCCATGCCGTTTCGCGTGTCGCGCTCGATCCGAACTACACCTATAACCCCAACATCAACTTCAAGCAGGGCGAGAACAACAAGATCCTGACCATTCCGCCTGGGCCGAATGGCCCGGTCGGATCGGTGTGGATCGCCCTGGACAAGCCGACTTACGGCATCCACGGCACGCCAGAGCCCTCAAAGATAGGCAAGACCGAGAGCCATGGCTGCGTGCGCCTGACTAATTGGGACGCGCGTGAATTGGCCAAGCTGGTCTCGCCGGGCGTGCCGGTGGAGTTCGTCGAGTAGGTATGTCGATATTCAGGCGATGCCGGCCTGACCTGAATCTCAACATAAATCTCAACCAATGATCCTGCGCACCCACTTCACATTCGGCGTTGCCGCGTAGATCAACTGCACCACCAGAATGAAGCCTACGCTCGCCAACGGGGTGATCAGGCAAAGTGCGGCGCCGACGGCCCACAGGATCTGCGCCTTGACGATGCGCAGGTAGACCGTGCGTTTCGTTTCCGCGTCGACGTCCTCCGCGACAAGGCCGCTCTTCTCCGCATACCGCCAGCTGACGAACAGCGTGATGCCGAGCATCAAGAGGTTGAGCCAGTAAACCAGCACCGCGGTCCTGAATTCCAGAAAATCGGCCAGAAGGTCGGTCGAGAACGGCAAGAGCGCGATGAAGGCGAGAAAGCAGAGGTTCAGCGTGGCCAGCCGTCTGTCGGATTTGGCGATCAGACCATGCTGGGCCTGCTGGCCGAACCAGAAGATGGTCAGGGTCAGAAAGCTCAAGGCATAGGTGAGGAAGCGTGGCGCGAGTGCCGCGATGGCGGCGAGCAGATCATGTTCGGAGTGGATCACCTCATGCGCTGGCACCCTGATCTCGAGCACGATCAGGGTGAGCGCGATGGCGAACACGCCATCGGTGATACCGACAATACGGCCGCGCCCCTCAACCGATGCTTCGAGCGGACGCTTCATCGATTTCTCCTGCCCGCGGGTCCTGGAAACCTAAAGCGCGTCTCGTCGAAACGGATTCATGCGACGCGCTTTAAATCTTGCCTGATGCATGTCGTTGTCGCAAAAGCCGAGGTCACATCTGCGCGACATGCATTAGCATGACTGCCGCGGTTTGCATCGGGGCAGATGCAATCCCTGGCAATATGGCTGGTTTCAAGGACAACAAGCCGCTGGCCGGTTGTTGCCGCCGCGCCGACGGTCTAATGAGGGTGGCATGCATGCGCCCAATCAAGCCGCCGCCGTTCCGCTGACCGCTCCGGTCGCGAACGGCACGTTCTGCCCGCAATCGCAGCGGCGTTATGTGTTGATCGCGGCGATCCTGGCCTCGGCGCTCGGCTTCATCGACGGATCGATCCTGGCGATAGCCATGCCGGCGATCCGCGTCGACCTCGGCGCCAGCCTTGCCGAGGCGCAGTGGATTTCCAATGCCTATGCGCTGACACTCTCAGCGCTGATCCTTGCCGGCGGTGCCGCAGGCGATCGGTTCGGGCTGCGCCATGCTTTCGTGGCCGGCATTGCGCTGTTCGTCGTGACCTCGCTTGCCTGCGCGCTGGCGCCGAACGCTGTCGTGCTGATCGCATTTCGCGCGCTCCAGGGCATCGGCGCCGCGATCATGGTGCCGGGCAGTCTCGCCATTATCGCCAAGGCTTATCCGAAGAAGGAACGCGGCAGGGCGATCGGCATCTGGGCGGCGGCCTCGGCGCTGACCACCGCTCTCGGCCCTGTGCTCGGCGGCCTGGTGCTCTCGGCTTTCGGCGGCGGCATCTGGCGGGCGATCTTTGCCGTCAATCTGCCGCTCGGCCTGATCTCGATCTATCTGCTGCTCGCCAAGATTCCGGCCGATGCGCCGACGGAGAAACGCAGCCTTGACCTTGCCGGCGGGGCGCTTGCGACGCTGGCCTTCGGCGCGCTCGCCTATGGGCTGACTTCAGTGAGCGCCAGCGGCGAGAGCCACATGGCCGGTCCAAGCATTGCCGCCGGCGCCGTGCTGCTTGTCGTCTTCATCCTGTTCGAGCGGCGGCAGCGCGAGCCGATGATAGATCTCAGCCTGTTTCGCATCGGTGCTTTCGCCGGCGCCAACGTCGCGACGTTCTTTCTCTATTTCGCACTGTCAGCCAATCTTTTTTATCTGCCGATGCTGCTGATCGCAGGCTGGGGACTGAGCACCGCCGAGGTCGGCTTCATCTTCCTGCCGCTGTCGGCGGCGATCGCGCTTCTGTCGGGACCCGTCGGCAAGCTGTCGGACCGGATCGGGCCCCGTTTTCCCATTGCCTGCGGCAGCCTGATCGTGGCGGTTGCCTTCGCCGGGCTGGCCTTGCTCGCCTATGCCGGCTTTCACCATTTCTGGACCGGCATCTTCCCCTTGATGGCGCTGATGGGGCTCGGCATGGCGTTGGTCGTATCGCCATTGTCCACCGCGATCATGACGGCGGTGGAAGACAAGGACACCGGCGCGGCTTCCGGCATCAACAACGCCGTCTCACGCATCGGCGGTTTGATCGCGGTGGCGGCGATGGGGTCGCTCGCTGCCTGGATCTACGCCAATGCCCTGGAGGTAAATGCCGCGCCCGGCGTGCCTGGCTTCGGCGAACCGCCACCAGCAGGACTTTCGCCGGCACTCGATGCGGCGAGGATCGCCGCCAGCGACGCAGCCTTTTCCGCCATCTCCTTGGTGACGGCGCTGCTATGCCTGCTTTCCGCTGTCATTGCCTGGATGACGATTTCGGGCGAAGCGCTGCCGTGGTCGCGGCGCGCCGAACCTCGGCAGGGCGAAGGCTGAGTCTCAGCCTTCGATCTTGGCGCTGGCGACCTTCAGCGAATTGCCATCTTCCTGTTTCAGCAGATCGTCGATGCGCTCGCGCTCGCGCTTGAAGGCGACGAGATCGTCGCCCTTCAGCACCTTGCCGACCGGTAGACGGACGCGCATCGGATCGACTTTGGTGCCATTGACGATCAACTCGTAGTGCAGGTGCGGGCCTGTGGCGAGGCCGGTCTGGCCGAGATAGCCGATAGTCTGTCCCTGGCGCACATGCATGCCCGGCTCCATACCTTTGGCAAAGGCACTCTGGTGATTGTACGAGGTCTCGTAGCCATTGGCATGGCGAATGATGATCTGCTTGCCATAGCCGCCGGCCCAGCCGACCTTCTCGATGACGCCATTGCCGGCGGCGATGATCGGCGTGCCGATCGGGGCTGCCCAGTCGACGCCTGTGTGCATGCGGACATAGCCGAGGATCGGATGCTTGCGGGCGCCGAAGCCGGAGCGGAATTTTCCGGCGGGCAGCGGATTACGCAGCAGGAACTGCTGGGCGCTCGAGCCGTCTTCGTCGAAATAGTCCGTGCTGCCGTCCTGCATCTGGAAGCGGTAGAAATTGCGTGTCGTGCCGCCGAAGGTCGCAGAGACATAGAGAAGC
>NZ_JAIUIL010000013.1:182500-186864 GCF_020165595.1 Mesorhizobium sp. BR-1-1-10
ACCACCCTCCAAGCCTAAGTACTCGTGCATGACCGATAGCGAACTAGTACCGTGAGGGAAAGGTGAAAAGCACCCCGACAAGGGGAGTGAAAGAGTACCTGAAACCGGTTGCCTACAAACAGTGGAAGCCCAAGGTTCGTCCTGGGTGACCACGTACCTTTTGTATAATGGGTCAGCGACTTAGTGTGACGAGCAAGCTTAAACCGCTAGGTGTAGGCGCAGCGAAAGCGAGTCTGAACAGGGCGTTCAGTTCGTCGCATTAGACCCGAAACCGAGTGATCTAGCCATGAGCAGGTTGAAGGTAAGGTAACACTTACTGGAGGACCGAACCCATAACTGTTGCAATAGTTCGGGATGACTTGTGGCTAGGGGTGAAAGGCCAATCAAACTCGGAAATAGCTGGTTCTCCGCGAAATCTATTTAGGTAGAGCGTCGACCGAATACCCCAGGGGGTAGAGCACTGGATGGGCTAGGGGTCCTCACCGGATTACCAAACCTAACCAAACTCCGAATACCTGGGAGTACTAGTCGGCAGACACACGGCGGGTGCTAACGTCCGTCGTGAAAAGGGAAACAACCCTGACCTACAGCTAAGGTCCCCAAGTTATGGCTAAGTGGGAAAGGATGTGAGGATCCCAAAACAACCAGGATGTTGGCTTAGAAGCAGCCATCATTTAAAGAAAGCGTAACAGCTCACTGGTCTAAATAAGGGTCTTTGCGCCGAAAATGTAACGGGGCTAAAGCCATACACCGAAGCTTAGGGTTTGGTCCGCAAGGGCCAAGCGGTAGCGGAGCGTTCTGTAAGCTGACGAAGCCATACCCGTGAGGGGTGGTGGAGGTATCAGAAGTGCGAATGCTGACATGAGTAACGTAAGGGGAGTGAGAGACTCCCCCGCCGAAAGACCAAGGGTTCCTGCTTAAAGCTAATCTGAGCAGGGTTAGCCGGCCCCTAAGACGAGGCGGAAACGCGTAGTCGATGGGAACCACGTTAATATTCGTGGGCTTGGAGGTAGTGACGGATCATTGAGGTAGTCCAATCTTATCGGATTGAACGGGCTGCTGCGTGGTTCCAGGAAATAGCTCCTCCTTATAAACCGTACCCGAAACCGACACTGGTGGTCTGGTAGAGTATACCAAGGCGCTTGAGAGAACTATGCTGAAGGAACTCGGCAAATTGCACGCGTAACTTCGGAAGAAGCGTGACCCTTTTCCACGCAAGTGGAGGAGGGTGGCACAGACCAGGGGGTAGCGACTGTTTATCAAAAACACAGGGCTCTGCGAAGTCGCAAGACGACGTATAGGGTCTGACGCCTGCCCGGTGCTGGAAGGTTAAGAGGAGGGGTGCAAGCTCTGAATCGAAGCCCCAGTAAACGGCGGCCGTAACTATAACGGTCCTAAGGTAGCGAAATTCCTTGTCGGGTAAGTTCCGACCTGCACGAATGGCGTAACGACTTCCCCGCTGTCTCCAGCATAGACTCAGTGAAATTGAATTCCCCGTGAAGATGCGGGGTTCCTGCGGTTAGACGGAAAGACCCCGTGCACCTTTACTATAGCTTTACATTGGCATTCGTAGTGGCATGTGTAGGATAGGTGGTAGGCTTTGAAACCTGGGCGCCAGCTCAGGTGGAGCCACCCTTGAAATACCACCCTTATCACTATGGATGTCTAACCGCGGCCCGTTATCCGGGTCCGGGACAATGTATGGTGGGTAGTTTGACTGGGGCGGTCGCCTCCTAAAGAGTAACGGAGGCGCGCGATGGTGGGCTCAGAACGGTCGGAAATCGTTCGCTGAGTGCAATGGCATAAGCCTGCCTGACTGCGAGACTGACAAGTCGAGCAGAGACGAAAGTCGGTCATAGTGATCCGGTGGTCCCGCGTGGAAGGGCCATCGCTCAACGGATAAAAGGTACGCCGGGGATAACAGGCTGATGACCCCCAAGAGTCCATATCGACGGGGTTGTTTGGCACCTCGATGTCGACTCATCGCATCCTGGGGCTGGAGCAGGTCCCAAGGGTATGGCTGTTCGCCATTTAAAGCGGTACGTGAGTTGGGTTCAGAACGTCGTGAGACAGTTCGGTCCCTATCTGCCGTGGGTGTAGGAATATTGAAAGGATCTGTCCCTAGTACGAGAGGACCGGGATGGACGGATCTCTGGTGGACCTGTTGTGGCGCCAGCCGCATAGCAGGGTAGCTATATCCGGACGGGATAACCGCTGAAGGCATCTAAGCGGGAAACCCACCTTAAAACGAGTATTCCCTGAGAACCGTGGAAGACGACCACGTTGATAGGCCGGGTGTGGAAGAGCGGCAACGCTTGAAGCTTACCGGTACTAATAGTTCGATCGGCTTGATCGTTCTCATTCCTAATATCCATTTGAAGTCAAATGGTCTGACCAGCGCTCACGCATGAGCGGCCCTTACGGGCCTATGCTCCGCGAGGGCGCCGGACGACCGGCGACGCGCAGTCGCGCTTGCGGGCTTTGCCCGGAAGCAAACTGCGGATGTCGCTCAGGCACAAAAAGACAGGTGAAGAGCAGTGAGCCAATGGCGAATAGGTATCCCCTACTCACTATTCGCTACTCACTATTCCCTATTCCAGCTTCTCGAATAACGTGCGTTTTGCCGACCTGGTGGTTATGGCGGAGCGGCTGCACCCGATCCCATTCCGAACTCGGCCGTGAAACGCTCCAGCGCTGATGGTACTTCGTCTCAAGACGCGGGAGAGTAGGTCGCTGCCAGGTCTGCAAAACGCACGTTCAAACTCTCATCCAATCGGATGACCGTGAAATCTTCTCTGCACTTCGTTCGATGCACGTCGTTGCCCCAAACCGCTAACACTTTTGGGCAACATGCATAAAGGCCCGCCAAGGGATCCCGGGCCGCTCTAAGCGGCCCTTTCATTTGGTGGAGACAGAATACCGCAGTCGCCAAATAAAACGGCGATCGCAAATACCGCAATCGCCACAAGGCGATCATGGTGGTGACGCGGGGTGGAGCAGCCCGGTAGCTCGTCAGGCTCATAACCTGAAGGTCACAGGTTCAAATCCTGTCCCCGCAACCAAACAAAAACGGCCCGCCTGGCTCTATGCCGGCGGGCCGTTCGCGTTCCGATCTCTCCGCACAGAAATTCGAACCCATCAGCCCCCCAAACCAAGCCAACAAAACCTCACAAAGAAAACGGCCGCCAGAGTCCAAATCGGCGGACCGTTGCCTATCCGGATCGCCGTGGAGTCGATCCACTCTGTTCAGGACCGGCAAAAAGGCGCCGCCGACGCGCGGGACAAATCAAATCAGCGAAGGCCATGGGGACGGGGTTCAAGATCGATGGCCGCCAAGCATGAACAGATTGGCCGGTTGGGCTTTAACTCAGCTGGTCTCCTCACACGCTTTCGGATGCCGGTAGCACGGGCTGCGGCCCTCCGCTCCACAGAACTGTCCCAATCGTTATTTCAATTCTGCCGGATCGGGTGACCCCGCTTGAGCGCGTGGTGACGGTGAAACGCGTCGAGGCGGCAGAATACTCCTCTGCCAGGAGGTGCCATGCCCAATTACGCTTTGAACGACCACCATGAGCAATTCATCAAGCGGCAACTCGAATCAGACCGCTACAACAATGCCAGCGAGGTTGTCCGCGCCGGCCTACGCATGCTCGATGACTTCGAGGCGGAGCGGCAAAAGTGGTTGCGCGAGGAAATTCCCGCACGCCTGGCGGCTCCAGCAGAATCCGACGAAGGGAATTCCAGCCGAAACGGTCTTTTCCAGCCTCGAAGCGCGCCATCGCGCGAAGCAGGCGAAGGCCTATTAGGAACGGAATATCGGATCGTCTTTCATCCCGCAGCACAAGCCGAACTCCAACAGCTCTACGACGGCATAGCCGAGCGGCCGTCGCCAGCAATCGCCTGGAATTTTGTCGTGGTATCCAGGAACCATTGTCTCGGCTTAGCGACTTTTCCACAGCGAGGCACTGAGCGGCTCGAGATCATGCCTGGGCCGCGGATTGTTGGTTGTCGGCGGGCGGTCAGCATTGCCTTCGCGATCAAGGATGAGCAGGTGCTGATCCCAGGCATCTTCTACGCGGGTCGGAACATCACCGGAATTGCTGGAGAATCGGCGCTGAAAGCCGCTCGGGCGAGGTCCGTGGGCGGGCAGCAGTCTTCAAAGCGAAGCATGCCAGGCGTCGGGTCAAAGTGGAAACCCACGCATAAACAACCGTTGAAAGCGACGGGGGAATTCAGCCTAGCCAACTCACGAATTTCAGCCCCGTGGATATCTCCACGATAAATCGAAAAAACATTTGGGAACGGTGTTGACAGTTTTGGTTGGTGGCGACTATATACGCCTCACGAACGAGGGCGGTGCGCCG
>NZ_JAIUIL010000014.1:0-181558 GCF_020165595.1 Mesorhizobium sp. BR-1-1-10
CCCCCCCCCCCCCCCCCCACGGCACAGATGGCAAAAATACAACACCTCTTTGCGAAAGGCGGTCCTCGGGCCGCCTTTTTCATGTCCTGACACCCGAAACAAAATTTGGCCGAAGTCTCGCGCCCTGCTATGAGCCGAGGGCGCTTGGCTGGTCTCACATCGATTGGAAGGCGCGAACAAGCTAACGATTGGACGGCGAGAGACACATGCATTTGAGATCGGTTCTAAGCGGCACGCTGGCGCTGCTGCTCCTATCAGGCGTAACCGCTTCGGCGAGCGGTACAGGGCAAACAGCCGAGACCGGCTTTTCCTTCCATCTGCCGACACTCGAGTTGCCCAGCCTTTTCGGCGAGAAGAAAAAGCAAGATCAGGTCCAGCTCGCCCAGTCGAGCGGCGCCGGCGTGACCGGGCTCGAGGACCAAATGCGGCAGCTGACCGGCAAGGTCGAGGAACTCAATTTCCAGATCCTGCAGATGCAGGAGCAGATCCGCAAACAGCAGGAAGACAACGAGTTCCGCTTCCAGCAGCTTGAAGGCGGCTCGCAAGGTGGACAACCGCCGGCGCAGAAGAAATCAGATGCCACCACCGGAACCAACACCGACGTGGCCTCGGCCCCGGCAACCCAGGCGCCGGCCGATGCCGGGGCCGCGCCGGGCGGCGATCAATCCACAGGCGGCAAGACGGTCGAGGACGTCATCGTCGAATCACCCGACGGTGACCCCGGCAAGGTGATCCCCGGCAAGGGAGCGCCCGAAAAGACCTTTGGGTCCATCACTGTCGACAAGAATGGCAATGTGATCGATGCTGGCGGCAGCACGCAGGCAACCGCGCCGGCACAGGACACGGCACCAGCCGCCAGCGCGCCGGCCAAGGCCGGCAAGGCCGGCGGCACGGTGGTCGCGGCGCTGCCCGCGACCAACAATCCCGAAGAGCTTTATCGCAACTCCTACCAGTTCATCCTGTCGGGTGACTACGGCACCGCCGAACAGGGTTTCCGCGATCATATCTCGCGCTTCCCCAAGGACGCGAAGGCGGCGGACGCGCATTACTGGCTGGGGGAATCGCTGCTTGGCCAGCAGAAATACCGCGATGCGGCGGAAGTGTTCCTCGCCGCCAGCAAGGATTATCCCAAAGCCAAGAAGGCGCCCGACATGCTGTTGAAGCTGGGCGTGTCGCTGGTCGGTCTCAAGCAGCACGATGTTGCCTGCGCCACCTTCAGCGAGGTCGGCAAGCGCTATCCCGATATTTCCAGCACACTCAAGGAACGCGTCAAGCAGGAGAAGGCCCTGGCTGCGTGCTGATTTTTTCTGGGGGTCTCGTAGTCCCAAAACCGGGACCGCTTTTTGGCGACATGGATTGATGCTCGATACGGGGCCTGATCTTTCGACCGGACTCTTTTCGCATATCGATTTTTCCAACGGCGCCGTAGCGGCCGTATCCGGGGGCAGCGACTCGACTGCGCTCCTTCTCCTTCTCAAACAGCATCTCGACAAAACCGCACCGTCCGCGAAGCTGCTCGCGGTCACAATCGACCACGGCTTGCGGCAAGGTTCGGCTGATGAGGCGCGGACCGTGGCGAAGCTTTGCGCGGATCGCGACATCGCCCACCGCATGCTGGCCTGGTCCGGCGCCAAGCCGTCGACCGGCCTGCCGGCGGCGGCGCGCGAGGCGCGCTACCAGCTGCTGGCCAGCGCCGCCCGGGCGGAAGGCATCGGCCTGATCGTGACCGGACATACAGCGGACGACCAGGCCGAGACGGTGCTGATGCGGCGCGATCGCAACGATGCGACCCGCGACGAGGGACGGGGCCTCGCCGGCATGGCGCCCGCCACCCTGCATGACTGGCGCGACTGGATCGTGCGACCGCTTCTTGGCGTGCGGCGCGATGCGCTGCGCGATTTCCTGCGGCGCCAACAGGTCGGCTGGGCCGAGGACCCGACCAATGCCGATGAAGCTTTCGAGCGCACGCGCATGCGCGCAGCCCTTGCCGGGGAGGCCGGCGCGCAGCGCATGAACGACGCGCTGGCGTTGGCCGCGCGGCAGGCCGGCGACCGGACGCGGCTTGGCGGTGAGGCCGCCCGTCTGATCGAGCGCTTTGCCAGCCAGCCGGCGGCGGGCCTCATCCGGCTCGATCCGGCCCTGCTCGGCGCCGGCGCCGATCGGGCGGCCGTATACGCACTGCGCGTGCTCCTGGCGACGTCAGGCGGGATTGCCTTCCTGCCGGACCAGGCCCGCGGCGAGGCGTTGTTCGCCCGGCTGAAAGCCGGATTTCTTTGCGCCACATTGTCGCGGACAGTGGTCGACTTCCGGCGCGCCGGCATCTTCCTGCGTCGGGAGATGCGCGGTTTGCCGGCGGCGGCGGCAACGATCGACGGCGCCATCTGGGATGGGCGCCGCCAAATCACATTGAACGACGCCGGCGGCGCATTGTTGATCGCGCCATTCGGGGCAATGGCGGCGAAGCGGCTGGCTGTAGGCCGGGACGAAACCCCGCCAAGCCTGCTGCGTGCCGCATTGGCGGCGGAACCAGGATGGCTGCAAGCCGTCGAGAAGGTGGGTCCGGAGCCTGATTGGCCGACATCGCAAGGGTTCGCGGCCTCGCCGGTCGTTGCTCCCTTTGCCCGCTTCCTGCCGTCCTTCGACCTGGCCCCGGCGCGCGCCGTCGCCGGGTTGATCGGCGCGGCGCCGCTTCCCGCCCTGCCATTGCGTGGCCCTAGTGCCGGTTGATGCTGGGCGAAAGCTTAACCCAGACATGCTGTTCTGCTTGGCAAGGGGGTACGCTCTCCCTATGTTAGGCCCAAGTTTCCTCTCATGATGCTGTCCGCTCGCGGACGCCAACGGGACAATTGATGAATCCGAACTATCGCAACCTCGCGCTCTGGGCGATCATAGCGGTCCTGCTCATCGCCCTCTTCAATCTGTTCCAGACGCCGCAGACGCGCGGGGCTTCGAGCGATGTGCCTTATTCGCAGTTCCTGCAGGACGTCGCGGCCGGCCGGGTCAAGACGGTGACCATCGCGGGCGCCCGCATCACCGGCAACTACACCGACAATTCCAGCGGCTTCCAGACCTATTCGCCCGGCGATCCCCAGCTGGTCTCGCGGCTGCAGGACAAGAACGTCACCATCAATGCGCGGCCCGAGACCGACGGCTCCAATTCGCTGTTCGGCTATCTGATCTCGTGGCTGCCGATGATCCTCATCCTCGGCGTGTGGATATTCTTCATGCGCCAGATGCAGTCCGGCTCCGGGCGCGCCATGGGCTTCGGCAAGTCGAAGGCCAAGCTGCTTACCGAGGCGCATGGCCGCGTCACCTTCCAGGACGTCGCCGGCGTCGACGAGGCCAAGGAAGACCTCGAAGAGATCGTCGAATTCCTGCGCGATCCGCAGAAGTTCCAGCGCCTCGGCGGCAAGATTCCGCGCGGCGTGCTGCTGGTCGGCCCTCCCGGCACCGGCAAGACGCTGCTTGCCCGTTCGGTCGCCGGTGAAGCCAACGTGCCGTTCTTTACCATTTCGGGTTCGGATTTCGTTGAGATGTTCGTCGGCGTCGGCGCGTCCCGTGTCCGCGACATGTTCGACCAGGCCAAGAAGAATGCGCCCTGCATCATCTTCATCGACGAAATCGACGCCGTCGGCCGCCATCGCGGTGCCGGCCTCGGCGGTGGCAATGACGAGCGCGAGCAGACGCTGAACCAGCTGCTCGTCGAGATGGACGGCTTCGAGTCCAACGAAAGCATCATCCTGATCGCCGCCACCAACCGGCCCGACGTGCTCGATCCGGCGTTGCTGCGTCCAGGCCGTTTCGACCGCCAGGTGGTGGTGCCGAACCCAGACATCGTCGGCCGCGAGAAGATCCTCAAGGTGCATGTGCGCAACGTGCCGCTGGCGCCCAATGTCGACCTCAAGGTCGTCGCCCGTGGCACGCCCGGCTTCTCCGGCGCCGACCTGATGAACCTGGTCAACGAATCCGCGCTGATGGCGGCGCGGCGCAACAAGCGCCTCGTCACCATGGCCGAGTTCGAGGACGCCAAGGACAAGATCATGATGGGCGCCGAGCGCCGCTCGTCGGCCATGACCCAGGCCGAGAAGGAACTGACCGCCTATCACGAGGCCGGACACGCCATCCTGGCGCTCAACGTGCCGTCGGCCGATCCGCTGCACAAGGCGACCATCATCCCGCGCGGCCGCGCGCTCGGCATGGTCATGCAGTTGCCGGAAGGCGACCGCTATTCCATGAGCTACAAATACATGGTCTCGCGCCTCGCCATCATGATGGGCGGCCGCGTTGCCGAGGAGTTCAAGTTCGGCAAGGAGAACATCACGTCCGGTGCTTCCTCCGACATCGAGCAGGCGACCAAGCTGGCGCGCGCCATGGTCACGCGCTGGGGCTTCTCCGACAAGCTCGGCCATGTCGCCTATGGTGACAACCAGGAGGAAGTGTTCCTCGGCCATTCGGTGGCGCGCACGCAGAACATTTCGGAAGAGACCGCGCAGATCATCGACGGCGAGGTGCGCCGCCTGATCGACGAGGCCTATTCGACGGCGAAGTCGGTGCTGACCAAGAAGAAGAAGGAATGGATCGCGCTGGCGCAGGGCCTGCTCGAATACGAGACGCTGTCGGGCGAGGAGATCAAGCAGCTGATCGCGGGCAACAAGCCCTCGCGCGACCTCGGCGACGACACGCCGCCGAGCCGTGGCTCGGCCGTGCCGAAGTCCGGCGGCCGCCGCAAGAAGGGTCCCGAGCCCGAAGGCGGCATGGAGCCACAGCCGTCAAGCTAGACCAGAGCGGTTCACCGTTTCACGGAACGCAGAACCGCTCTGTTCTTTGACGCTATCCCCGACGCGCTTTAAGTCTTTGCTTCTAAGTATGTCGTCGCCCCCAAACCACCTTTGGGCGACATCGCATCAGGAGGCTGGCCGGACGTACATTTGGAACGTCAACCTCGGGCTAGCCCGAGGTCCAGATGTCGCCCGACAGCAGATCCTCGGGACAGCCTGAGGATAACGGCCACGTCTGCGGGAAAAACGGTGAACCGCTTTCCGCCGTTATCGCTTTTTATGATTCAGCTTTCAGCCGCGCATTGCACAGGCTGTAATAACCACCGCCCTTCTGGATCCAGCGAAGGCCGTTCAACGTACCTGCCTCCTTGTTGCCATGGTAACCCTGCAGGCAGGTCTTCATCCGTGCCTTCGCGGGCTTTTCGGTCTCGAACTCGGCGGCGAGGGTGGTCGGGAATGTTACGCCCGCTGGCGCTACGGTGGGGGCAAGTGCCGCGCTGGTTTCCTTTTTCGGCTGCGGTGCGGTTTCGACCTTATCCGCGCTGACACTCTCCGCAGCCGACGTCGCGCATTTCTCCTTGCGGAAAGCGGCCCAGTCCATGCCATTCAGAGTGCCGCTCTCCTTGGCTGTCCGATAGGTCTCGCCACATTCCTTCATCGTCAATGCGCTTGCAGGGGCGACGCCGCAAGCAACCAATGCCGTCACAGCCAATACCGCCAATTTTAAACTGGGCATAAGATCCTCCTGGTTGATGACAAGTTCAGACGTGTTTTGTATACTGTTTGTTCCTGATATGTTCAATCAGAATTTTCATGAGTTACCAATCAGCCTCGCGGCGAGAGTGTAAGCGATGATACAGGCAGCTTCCGCGATATGCAGACGCGAGCAAGACCCTGGCGTCTTCGTGCGCAACAAAAGGCCCGCGAAGCAGATGCATCGCGGGCCTTTGCCTGGCCTTGCCAGATTTCATCTAATTCAATTCACCGTCATGCCCCATCGATCCCGGGGGGGATGCTATGCGCGGCTCAGCCCTTCAGCTTGGCATTGCAGAGGCTGTAGAAGCCGCCGCCCTTCTGGATCCACTTCAGACCGCCAAGTGCGTTGGCGTCCTTGAGGACATAGTACTGGTCAAGGCAGGTATGCATGCGGCCTTTTCCGGGGGTCTCGCTGGCATATTTCGGCGAGATCGCGGACGGGAAGGTGACGCCCTTGGGGGCAACCGTCGTCGGCTTTGCGGGTTCCTTGGTGTAGCTCGCCTCGCTTGGAGCGGGCACGCTGTCGTCATCCGAGGCACTGGCGCCGCATTCGGCCTTGCGGAAGTCGTTCCACTTCATGCCCTTCAGCGTGTTCGCCGTCTTGGCAGCCTGGTACTTGGTGCTGCATTCGGCCATGCTCAGGCCCTTGCCAGAAGCTGCGGCCGTCGTGGTCGCAGCCTTGGTGGTCGCCGGCTTGACGGTGTCGGCGGCGGCGGATGCGCCAGCGGCGCATTCGGCCTTGCGGAAGTCGTTCCACTTCATGCCGTTCAATGTGCCGGCGGCCTTGGCCGCCTGGTACTTGGTGCTGCATTCCTTGGCGGTCAGGCCCTTGGCCGTGCTGTCGCTGGCCGCTGCGGCGGCCTTGGTGGTCTTGGCCGGCTTGGCTTCGGCCGGCTTGGTTTCAGCAGCCTTGGTCGTGGCCGCCTTGGTGTCGGTGGTGGCGGCGGCGTCAGTGCCGCACTGTGCCTTGCGGAACTGGTTCCAGGTCGCCCCGGCAAGTGTCCCAGCGTCCTTGGCGGCGTTGTACTTCGTGCTGCACTCGGCCATCGTCAGCGCGTTGGCTGGCGCGGCCAGGAACAACGTCGCGACCGCAAGGCCGGTCAGAGTAGCAATTCGGTGGATGAGCATAGCGTTTCTCCGTGGCTGCAGCCCATTATACGTCCCAGCGAATCAATAACGCTCAACGGTCGGTTGCGCCAGATGCCAAGCGGCTTATATATCGCCGAAATCGCTTTCTAACGACAAGGTGATGAAATCATTCGGCCTGACTGCCGCCGAGGCAAGAATTCTCGGGATGTATCCGCGCCGAATGGCTGGCAAAACTGGTATATGTGACGCCACAGCGTCTCCGTGCTAGGCTGCGGCCATGTTGTGTGCAACGCACAACAATGATTTTCTAAGGATTGGTAACATATAATCACACAATGTGATCAAGGCACGACGGCCAATTGTGGCATGACGTGCCGGCTAAGGACAACCAAGGAAACTGACTGGCATGGCAGGGAATTACTTCGGCACGGACGGCATTCGCGGGCGCGCCAACAAGTTTCCGATGACCGCGGAAATCGCCATGCGGGTCGGCATGGCCGCCGGCCTTTCGTTCCAGCGCGGCAGCCATCGCCATCGTGTCGTGCTCGGCAAGGACACCAGGCTGTCCGGCTATATGATCGAAAACGCGATGGTGGCCGGCCTTTGCGCCGCCGGCATGGACGTGTTTCTGCTCGGCCCGATCCCGACCCCGGCGGTTGCCATGCTGGTGCGCTCGCTGCGCGCCGACATTGGCGTCATGATCTCGGCCTCTCACAATCCCTACTACGACAACGGCATCAAGCTGTTCGGCCCAGACGGCTACAAGCTGTCCGACGAGATCGAAGAGCGCATCGAGAGCATGCTCGACAAGGATATCGAACTGGCGCTCGCCGATTCCGACGGGCTTGGCCGCGCCAAGCGCGTCGACGGCGTGCATGACCGTTACATCGAATTCGCCAAGCGCACCTTGCCGCGCTCGATGTCGCTTTCGGGTCTGCGGATCGTCGTCGACTGTGCCAATGGCGCGGCCTACAAGGTGGCGCCCGAGGCGCTGTGGGAACTGGGCGCCGAAGTCGTGGCCATCAATGTCGAACCCAATGGCTTCAACATCAACAAGGAATGCGGCTCGACCCATCCCGCCGATCTGCAGAAAAAGGTGCACGAAGTGCGCGCCGACATCGGCATCGCGCTTGATGGCGATGCAGACCGGGTCGTCATCGTCGACGAGAACGGCGCCATCGTCGACGGCGACCAGATCATGGCGCTGATTGCCGAGTCCTGGCACCAGAGCGGGCGGCTGGCTGGCGGTGGCGTCGTTTCGACGGTCATGTCCAATCTCGGCCTCGAGCGCTTTCTCGGCGACATGAAGCTGCAATTGCATCGCACCAAGGTCGGTGACCGCTATGTCGTGGAGCATATGCGCGCGCATGGGCTCAATGTCGGTGGTGAGCAGTCGGGCCACATCGTGCTGTCCGACTTCTCGACCACCGGCGACGGGCTGGTCTCGGCACTGCAGGTGCTGGCCTGCATCAAGCGGCAAGGCCGCCCGGTCAGCGAACTGTCGAAGAAGTTCGAGCCGGTGCCGCAACTGCTGAAGAACGTTCGCATCGCCGGCGGCAAACCGTTGGAGGAAGCCCCGGTCAAGGCCGCGATCGAGGACGCCCGCCATCGTCTCGGCAAGGCCGGGCGGCTGGTCATCCGTCCATCCGGCACCGAGCCGCTGATCCGTGTGATGGCCGAGGGCGACGATCCGCAACTGGTCGAGGCCGTCGTCAACGACATCGTCGGGGTCATCTCGGAAACCCGCAGCAGCGCCGCCTGATCCCCGCCAGCCTCGAAGGCGTCACGCCGCCGCCTTCATTGCATCGAAGCCCGCCCCTCCGGCGGGCTTTTTTGTTGGCAAAGGATCGGTCTCTTTCTGTCGAAATCCTTGCCAGATCTCCGGGATTCTGGAGATTCGTGGTTAATCGACAGGGTTAAACGCCTTTTAACTTTTGCAATTCATTATCCACGCCTGAAAGCCAATCTTATTCGGACGCGATCGCCGTTCCGAGGTTTCTAGGGGTGACAAGCATGTTCAATACAGCAAGAAAGGCCCTGTTCGCGCTGCTGTTCGCGGGCTTGGCCTGGCCGGTGTTCGCAGCTGACCTGCCCGAGCCGCAAGTCGAAGAAGCGCCGCCGCCGGTCTATGAGCAACCGGTCGATGTCGGCGGCTGGTATATCCGTGGCGACCTCGACTATCACAAGTCGAAGGTCGGTGACATCGACTACATCACCTACGGCGCCGCGCCTTGCCCGTGCGGGCCTCCTGTCGGGGTCGCCGGGAGCAAGTCCTTCGACTATGGCAAGCTCAAGGGCGGCTTCTCGCTTGGCGGCGGCGTCGGCTACAAGATCAACGAACACTTCCGCACCGACCTGACCGCCGACTACTGGTTCAAGTCGAACTTCAACGGCGGCACCTCGGATCTCACCACGGTCTCGGTCGAGTCGTCGAAGATGAGCGCCTTGCTGCTTCTGGCAAATGCCTATGTCGATATCGGCACCTGGCACGGCATCACGCCCTATGTCGGCGCCGGTATCGGCGGAGCGCGCGTCAAATGGGATACCGTCTACGACCCGACCCCGGGCGCAACCGAGTCCAACCCCGGAACATCCAGCTGGCGCTTCGCGTACGCGGTCATGGCCGGCGCCTCCTACTGCTTGACCGACAAAGTCATCCTCGATGCTGGCTACCGTTTCTCCCATATTCAAGGCGGTCGCATGTTCGAGTATGGTCCAGCCGGCGCCACGCCGGGCGCCGGGCCGGGCTTCGATCACGGCTTCAACACCCACGAGGTGCGCGGCGGTCTGCGTTACCAGTTCGGCGGCAACAACGGTTGCGCCGCGCCGGTGGTGGCCTATCAGCCGGAGCCCGAGCCGATCTACACCAAGTAATCGCTTCGAAGCTTCCAGGAATTCGTCGACCGCCCGGCATCAGCCGGGCGGTTTTCGTTTGAGATGAGCCGAGGTCAGCCCGTTCGAAATCAATTCGCTAACCCTCTGTTAGCCTTAACCGGCACTTAACCACTATGGTTAACAATGGCTCATGAAACGTTGGCCGCCGTTGCTTGTTTGACGGCGCCGAATTCGGGAGCCGGGGACCATGATATCAATATCGCGTATGGCGCTGGCGCTTGCCGCACTGCTGTTGCCGCTGACGCCTGCAATCGCCGCCGACTACGATCCGCCGATCTATGTCGACCAGGCGCCGGATTATGTGCCGGTCGAGGTCGGCTCCGGCTGGTACCTGCGCGGCGATGTCGGATATGCGTTCAACAAGCCATATGAGATTTCGGAAACGCCGGCCGGCTTGACCCACGACACCAGCCCGCTATCCGCCTCGATAGGCATGGGGTATCATTTCAATGACTATTTCCGCGGTGAATTGAACTTCGGTCTGCTGCCGACAAGCAAATTCTCCAGCAAATTCGACAGCACTTGCGATGGGACGCAGACGGTGAGCGTTACCAGCGGCGGCAGTACAAGCGTATTCGCCGGCCCAAGCACCCGCGGGTGCGAAAGCTCCAACAGCGGCGACAACAAGGCTTACGATGTGATGGCCAGCGCGTTTGTCGATCTGGGCACCTATGTCGGTATCACGCCCTATGTCGGAGGCGGTGTTGGCATAGCGTACAGCACCTACAAGTACGCTGAAGGCGCTCGCAATTGCCGCAATTCCTCGACGACAGTGGGTTCGACCACGACGATCTTTGAATGCGACGATCCAAGCGGCTACGATGGGACGACGAAGTCGGAGAAGCAGTTCAGCCTGGCATATACGCTGGGCGCTGGCTTTGCTTATCAGGTCAGCAAGAATGTTGCCGTCGATGTTGGCTATCAATACACGGCGCTGCCTTCGGCGAAATACGTGACGGCAGACGATGTCGGCAACCCTGTCTTCAAAAAGGGCCTGGATTATCATCAGGTCAAGGTCGGTCTGCGCTACGATCTCTGGTAGCCATATGACGCCTGGCACGAACACGGCGGATCCCTGTGGTCCGCCGTTTGCGTTTGCGGTCACGAGATGCTGATCGCGGAGCTTTCCTGTTTGATGCATGTCGTTGTCCCAAAACCGCCGCGCACTTTTGGGCGACATGCATCCGGTATCCCGGCAGCGACAAAAACTTTCCTCTTGACGCCCGAAGCCTGAACGCATATCGCCGTCCGTGGGCCACCCCTCCCCAACGAGGGGCCACTATCTGGAAGGATAGACCACGATGACGACGCTTACGAAGCCCGGACTCCGTCCGGCAAATCCCAATTTTTCCTCTGGTCCCTGCGCAAAACGTCCCGGCTGGTCGGTCGAGGCGCTGAAAGCTGCCGCGCTCGGCCGCTCCCACCGCGCCAAGATCGGCAAGACCAAGCTCGAGCAGGCGATCGCGTTGACGCGCGAGATACTCAAGGTCCCGGCCGACTACCGGATCGGCATCGTGCCGGCCTCCGACACAGGTGCCGTCGAGATGGCGCTGTGGTCGCTGCTCGGCGAGCGCGGCGTCGACATGGTCGCCTGGGAAAGCTTCGGCTCCGGCTGGATCACCGATGTCGTCAAGCAATTGAAGCTCGCCGATGTGCGCAAGATCGAGGCTGGCTACGGCGCGCTGCCGGATCTGGCCAAGATCGATTTCGATCGCGACGTGGTCTTCACTTGGAACGGCACGACCTCGGGCGTGCGCGTGCCGGACGGTGACTTCATTCCCGCCGATCGCAAGGGCCTGACCATTTGCGACGCTACTTCAGCGGCCTTCGCGCAAAGGCTCGACTTCGAGAAGCTCGATGTCGTGACCTTCTCCTGGCAGAAGGTGCTGGGCGGCGAGGGTGCGCATGGCATGCTGATCCTGTCGCCGCGTGCCGTAGCGCGGCTGGAGAGCTACAAGCCTTCATGGCCGTTGCCGAAAATCTTCCGCCTGACCTCGGGCGGCAAGCTGATCGAGGGCATTTTCAAGGGCGAAACCATCAACACGCCGTCGATGCTTTGCGTCGAGGATTATCTCGACGCGTTGAACTGGGCTAAGTCGGTCGGCGGCCTCGATGCGCTGATTGCCAGGGCGGATGCCAATGCCGCCGTGCTCGACCGGTTCGTGGAAAGATCATCCTGGCTCGGCCATCTTGCGGTGGCCCCGGCGACACGCTCGAACACGTCGGTCTGTCTGTCCTTCACCGACCCCGATATCGCGGCGCTCGACGCTGATGGACAGGCGGCGTTTGCCAAGGGCCTGGTCTCGACGCTCGACAAGGAAGGCGTCGCCTACGACATCGGTTCTTATCGCGATGCCCCGCCGGGATTGCGCATCTGGTGCGGCGCAACCGTCGAGACCTCCGATCTCGAAGCGCTGCTGCCTTGGCTCGACTGGGCCTTTGCCAGCCAGAAGGCGTCGCTCAAAGCGGCCGCCTGAGAGTTTCCGTGGCGGCCCCGAGGGCCGTCCGTTCCCGGGTCAATTTCATTTTCAAGGAGGCCGCCATGGCGCCCCGCGTTCTCGTCTCTGACAAACTCTCTCCCACCGCCGTGCAGATATTCAAGGATCGCGGCGTCGAGGTCGACTATCTGCCCGACCTCGGCAAGGACAAGGAAAAGCTGCTCGAAGTGATCGGCAAGTATGACGGCCTCGCCATCCGTTCGGCGACCAAGGTCACCGAGAAGCTGATCAACGCGGCTACCAATCTCAAGGTCGTCGGTCGCGCCGGCATCGGTGTCGACAATGTCGATATCCCGGCGGCAAGCCGCAAGGGTATCATCGTGATGAACACGCCCTTCGGCAATTCGATCACGACGGCCGAACACGCCGTGGCGATGATCTTCGCGCTCGCCCGCCAGATCCCGGAAGCCAACGCTTCGACCCATGCCGGCAAATGGGAGAAGAACCGCTTCATGGGCGTCGAGATCACCGGCAAGACGCTGGGCGTCATCGGCTGCGGCAATATCGGTTCGATCGTCGCCACACGCGGCGTCGGGCTGAAGATGCACGTCGTCGCCTTCGACCCGTTCCTGTCGGACAAGCGCGCCGAGGAGCTCGGCGTCGACAAGGTGGAACTGGACGAACTCTTCGCCCGCGCCGACTTCATCACGCTGCACACGCCGTTGACCGACAAGACCCGCAACATCATCGATGCGGCGGCGATCGCCAAGATGAAGAATGGCGTGCGCATCATCAACTGCGCGCGTGGCGGGCTGGTGGTCGAGGCCGACCTGGTCGCGGCGCTGAAGAGCGGCAAGGTGGCAGGCGCCGGCATCGATGTGTTCGAGGTCGAACCGGCGGAGCAGAATGCGCTGTTCGGCATGGAGAACGTGGTGGCGACACCACACCTTGGCGCCTCGACGGCGGAAGCGCAGGAGAATGTCGCGCTGCAGGTCGCCGAGCAGATGGCCGACTACCTGATCAAGGGCGCGGTCTCCAACGCCATCAACATGCCCTCGATCACGGCGGAAGAGGCGCCGCGGCTGAAGCCGTTCGTCAAGCTCGCCGAAGTGTTGGGCGCCTTTGTCGGCCAGGTCACCGAGGATCCGATCAGCGAGGTCGAGATCCTGTTCGACGGCTCGACCGCGACGATGAACACGCGGGCGCTGATCAGTGCCGCCCTGGCCGGACTGATCCGGCCGCAGGTCGCCGACGTCAACATGGTGTCGGCGCCGATCATGGTGAAGGAGCGCGGCATCATCGTCGCCGAAGTCAAGCGCGACAAATCGGGCGTCTTCGACGGTTACATCAAGCTGACCGTCAAGACCGAGCACATGACGCGCTCGATCGCCGGTACCTGCTTTTCGGACGGCAAGCCGCGCTTCATTCAGATCAAGGGCATCAATCTCGACGCCGAGGTCGGCCAGCACATGCTGTATACGACCAATGCCGATGCGCCCGGCATTATCGGCCTGCTCGGCACTGTCTGCGGCGAGAACGACGTCAACATCGCCAACTTCCAGCTTGGCCGCAACCGGCCGGGCGGTGACGCTATCGCACTGCTCTATCTCGACGCCCCGTTCCCCGAGAAGGTGCTGGAGCAGGTGCGCGGCCACAAGTCGATCGATTCGGCAAAGCGGCTGCGGTTCGACGTGGGCGGGATCTAGCCCCCACACCCTCTGAGGTGACAAGCCATACATCGGACGCCCCGTTTGCCGGCATGCATGCGGGGCGTTTCCACGACCGCTGGCGCCGCCCGACGGTTTGCGTCGTTGCGGGCGCCGCCGCAGGCGTCGCGCCAACGGCGTCCTTGCGTCAAGCTGCTGCAAGATATCCTTTTTAGCCGTCAGTACATTAGCGGATGTAGATAAGCATAAGGTCTGGCCCAATCTAACGATTTTGTGATCTGCTTGACGATCCCGGTTTCTTTTCGCACGCTGCGGTCAATTGATGGATGCGATCTAAACTTAACTGGGTTGGTCATGATTTTGCGCGCAACATCCGGCGCGCTTCTGTTGCTGTCGGGGTGCCTTCGATGGATCATCGCAATACTGTCCGACTGAGCCGGCGTCTTTTTCTGTCTTCGGCTGCGATGTTTACAGTGACGGCAACATCGGCAGGTTTTGCCCGATCCTTGTCCGGCTCGCTGCCCTGGGCGCCGCTGTCTTCCGATCCTCCTATGCAGGTGGTGTCCGGCGGCTGGCAGTTCTTCACGCCGCAGGAGGCCGCGCTGGTCGAGGCTATCGTCGACCGCATCATCCCCGCCGACGATCTGTCGATGGGCGGCAAGGAGGCCGGCTGCGCCGTCTATATAGACCGTCAGTTGACGGGCGCGTTCGGAACGTCGAGCCGGCTCTACACAAAAGGACCGTTTCTGCCGGGATTGCCCACGCAGGGCTACCAGGGGGAGGCAAACCCCGCCCAGCGCTACCGCTCCGGCCTCGCCGCCATCGACGCTTTCCTGAAGCAGCGCGATGGCAAGGCGTTCACCGAACTCCAGCCAGCCGATCAGGATACGTTCCTGGCGGCGATGGAGGCTGGAAAGGTCGACTTGCCCAATGGAGTCAAGGCTGCCGGCTTCTTCGGACTTCTGCTGCAGAACACGATGGAAGGGTTCTTTGCCGATCCGGTCTATGGCGGCAACAAGGACATGGTGTCGTGGCGCATGCTTGGTTTCCCCGGCGCGCGCTATGACTACCGGGATCACGTCAGCAAGCACAATCAGCCCTATCCGCGGCCGCCCGTCTCGATCGAGGGCAGCCCGGAATGGCTCGTGAAAAGGAGCTGACCATGACGACGATACTGCCCCGCAAGGACGTCGTGATCGTCGGCCTCGGCTGGACGGGGTCCATCCTTGCGCATGAACTGACCGATCAGGGCCTGGACGTGCTGGCCATCGAGCGTGGTCCCTGGCGCGACACGGCGACCGATTTCAACATCGGCTATGCGCAGGACGAGTTGCGCTACAGCGTGCGGCGCGACCTGTTCCTGCAGCCAGCAGTCGAAACCATGACGATGCGCAACGACCCTTCGCAGACGGCGCTGCCGATGCGCGATTTCGGCTCGTTCCTGCCCGGCAACGGCGTCGGCGGCGCAGGCGTCCATTGGAACGGCCACACCTGGCGGTTCTGGGACTCCGACTTCCAGATCAAGACCAACCTGACCAAGAAGTATGGCGCGGCGCGGATCGCCGATCTCCAGGTCGAGGACTGGGGCGTGACCGGCGCCGAGATGGAGCCGTATTACGACCAGTTCGAATATCTGGCGGGAATCTCGGGCAAGGCCGGCAATATCCAGGGGCAGATACAGGAAGGCGGCAACCCGTTCGAGGATCCGAGGTCCCGGGATTACCCAAATCCGCCAATGGAGATGACCTACGCGCCGACCCTGTTCGCCAATGCCGGCAGGTCCATGGGACTGCACCCGTTCCCGACACCGTCCGCCAACATGTCGCGGCCCTATGTCAATCCGCTCGGCATCACCATGGGGCAGTGCACCTACTGCGGATTCTGCGAGCGGTTCGGCTGCGCCAACTACTCCAAATCCAGCGCCCAGACCACCATCCTTCCCGTGCTGATGAAGAAGGCCAATTTCGAGGTGCGCACCGACAGCGAGGTGCTGCATGTCGATCTCGCCGCCGGCGGCAAGTCCGCGCGAGGTGTCACTTACGTCGATACGTCGGGGCAGGAATTCTTCCAGCCGGCCGATCTCGTGCTTCTGTGCGCCTACGGCCTGCACAATGCCCGGCTGATGATGCTGTCGGGCATCGGCAAGATCTACGATCCCGCTACCGGCGAGGGCACCGTCGGGCGCAATTATTGCTACCAGACCAATGCCGGCGTGCAGGTGTTCTTCGACGATAAGAACTTCAACCCATTCATTGCCGCGGGCGCGCTCGGACAGACGATCGACGACTATAATGGCGACGCCTTCGACCATGGCGGCCTCGATTTCGTCGGCGGCGCGGGCATCAACTGCATTCCCACCAATGGACGTCCGATCGGGACGAGGCCGACGCTGCCCGGCACGCCGAAATGGGGTAGCGCCTGGAAGAAGGCGACCGTCGCGGGCTACAAAAGCACGCTTGGCTTCTCCTCGCAGGGCAGCAGCTATGCGACGCGCACCAACTACCTCGACCTCGATCCGACCTACAAGGACCGCTTCGGCCGGCCGCTCATGCGCATGACCTTCGATTTTCCCGACAATGATATCCGGATGTCGAATTATCTCTGCGACCGGATGGAGGAGATCGCCAAGACGCTTGGGGGCAAGCAGTACAATGTCGGCCGCCGCAAGAAGGGCTGGGACAGCGTCCCTTATCAAAGTACCCATAATACGGGCGGCGCCATCATGGGAACGGACCCTAGGAAGAGTGCGGTCAACAGCTTCCTGCAAAGCTGGGATGTACCCAACGTCTTCGTCATCGGCGCCTCGGCCTTTCCGCAGAATGCCGGCAAGAATCCGACGGGAACGGTCGGCGCGCTCGCCTACCGCGCCGCTGACGGCATCCGCAATCACTATTTGCGCAATCCCGGCGCGCCCTTGGTGCAGGCATGAGGACGCTCGCCGCCGCCGCCGGCGCCGCTATGCTGGCGATCACCCCGGCGCTCGCCGCCGACCAGGCCGACCAGATCATCCGTGGCCAGTATCAGGCCGTGCTCGGCGATTGCGCGGGCTGTCATACCAGGCCGGGCGGCAAGCCGCTGGCCGGCGGCCTGCCGCTCGAAACGCCTTTCGGCACACTGGTGCCGCCCAACATCACGCCCGACCACGAGACGGGCATCGGCAATTGGTCCGAGGGCGATTTCCGCAACATGATGAAGACCGGCGTCGGCCACAATGGCGTGCGGCTTTATCCCGCCATGCCTTACCCCGCCTATACCAGGATGAACGAGCAGGACATTTCCGACCTGTGGGCCTACATGACCACGGTCGACCCGGTCTCGAACAAGGTCGAAGCCAACCAGCTGCCGTTCCCGCTGAACATCCGGCTGGCGATGTGGGGCTGGAACCTTCTCAACTTCAGCGAGGCAAGCTTCCAGGCCGACCCCTCCAAATCGGCGGAATGGAACCGCGGCGCCTATATCGTCCAGGGCGCCGGGCACTGCGGCACCTGCCACACGCCCAAATCGTTCCTTGGAGCGGACCAAGACAGCGGCTTCCTGCAAGGCGCCTCGCTGCAAGGCTGGTTCGCCCCCGACATCACCAACAATGCCCAATCCGGCCTGGGCAAATGGTCGCAAGAAGATGTGGTCGCCTACCTCAGGACCGGCGTCAACGCGCATTCGATCGCATCCGGTCAGATGGCCGAGGCGATCGAGAACTCGACCTCCAAAATGACGGAACCCGACCTCAAGGCCGTGGCCGTCTATCTCAAGAGCCTGGGGCCGGACACCGGCAATGCGCAGGCGCCCAAGCCCGACGAGGCGCGGATGGTGGCGGGCGCGGCGATCTATCATGACAATTGCTCGGCCTGCCATGGCGGCGATGGCGCCGGGGCCGGAGCGCTTTTCCCGGCGCTTGTCGGCAACTCGATCGTCGCGCAGGGCAATCCCGAGACCCTGGCCCGCATCGTTCTCGCCGGAAGCCAGGCCGTGCACACGGCCGGCGCGCCGACGACGCCTTCGATGCCCTCATTGGCATGGCGGCTGAAGGACCAGGAAATCGCCGACGTGCTGACCTATGTGCGCGGCAGCTGGGGCAATTCCGCTCCGGCGGTCTCGTCGGACGATATCGCGGCGGTGCGCAAAGAATTGGTGCAGTAATTTTAGGCGCGACCTCAGAAGCCAGACGCCATCTTGCGGCCGCTGTATTCGGCGAGCCCGATGCCGCCCAGAACGAGGACCAGCGCCAGCGCCTGATAGAGCTGGAAGGTCTCGCCGACGATCAGCACCGAAAGCAGCGTGCCGAAGATCGGCACCAGATTGATGAACAGGCCGGCGCGATTGGCGCCGATCAGTTCGTTGCCCCTGATATAGGTTATCTGCGAGATGACCGAAGCGCCGATCGCCGTGTAGACGATGACCGCCCAGCCGCGGGCGTCGGGCACGATCACCTTGCCGACGGCGGCTTCCCACAGGAAGAAGGGCAGTGAGGTGATGAGCGCGGCGAACGACATGGCCAGCATCAGGCTTTGCCAGCGCATCGCCGGCTTCAGCCGTAACCCGACCGAATAGCTGCTGTAGAGAACGACCGCGACGAGCATGATGGCGTCGCCGAAATTGAGCTCCAGCGTCAGCAGCCGGCGCGGATCACCATGGCAGGCGGTCAGGATGACGCCCAAGATGGTCAGCACCACGCCGGCGATCTGCGCCCAGTTCACGCGAAGGCGGAAGAAAACGAAATTGGCTGTCATGATCAGGATCGGCATCGCCGCCTGTTCGATCGAGACATTGATCGCCGTGGTGTAGTTGAGGGCGGTGTAGAAGATGGTGTTGAACAGGGTGAAGCCGCTGGCGCCAAGCGCCGCCAGCACGAGCCAGTGCCGGCGCACGACGGGCCAATCCTCCTGGATCGTGCGCCAGCCGATCGGCAGCAGGATCGCCACGGCCAGCATCCAGCGCAGGAAGACCAGCGTCATCGGCGAGACGTGGCCGACCGCCAGCTTGCCGGCCACCGAATTGCCGCCCCACAGCAAGGTGGTGAGCAGCAGGAACATGTAGGCGTTTCGATGCATCGCTGGCTTCCGGCCGCGGGATGGGCCGCGGTGTTTGCCGGCCTATTGCCCCGGTCAGCCCAAGTAAATGATGTCAAAGCCGAAAATTGTTGTGCCTCAGGGCATTTTCGGCGGCAAAGAAAGGTCGCACTCGCGAGGTCTTGACGCTATAGAGGCCTGTCGTTTCGAACCATATCCAAGCCGCGCGGCGGCGTCTCAAGGGAAAAGAAACATGGCCAATGTGGTGGTCGTCGGCTCGCAGTGGGGCGACGAAGGCAAGGGCAAGATCGTCGACTGGCTGTCGGAGCGCGCCGATGTCGTGGTGCGTTTCCAGGGCGGCCACAATGCCGGCCACACGCTGGTCGTCGACGGCAAGGTCTACAAGCTGTCGCTGCTGCCTTCGGGCGTCGTGCGGGAAGGCAAGCTGTCCATCATCGGCAATGGCGTGGTCTTCGATCCGCATGCTTTCGTCGCCGAGGTGCAGAAACTGAAAGGCCAGGGCGTGGACGTGACGCCGGATCGCCTGAAAATAGCCGAAAACACGGCGCTTATCCTGTCCGTACACCGGGAGCTGGACGGGTTTCGCGAGGATGCCGCTTCGAATTCCGGAACAAAGATTGGCACGACCCGACGCGGGATCGGCCCCGCCTACGAGGACAAGGTGGGCCGGCGCGCGGTGCGGGTGATGGATCTGGCGGATTTGGAAACTTTGCCCCTGAAGGTCGACAGGCTGCTGACGCACCACAATGCGCTGCGTCGCGGGCTCGGCCATGACGAAGTCACGCATGATGCGATCATGCAGGAATTGACCTCGGTCGCGAACGACATCCTGCCCTACATGGACCGCGTCTGGAAGGTGCTCGACGACAAGCGCCGCGCCGGCGAGCGCATCCTGTTCGAGGGCGCGCAAGGCACGCTGCTCGACATCGACCACGGCACCTATCCGTTCGTCACCTCGTCCAACACGGTCGCCGGCCAGGCCGCCGCCGGCTCCGGCGTCGGCCCGGGCGCCATCGGCTATGTTCTCGGCATCACAAAGGCCTACACGACGCGTGTCGGCGAAGGTCCGTTCCCGACCGAGCAGAAGAACGAGATCGGCGAATTCCTCGGCACGCGCGGCCATGAATTCGGTGTCGTCACCGGGCGCAAGCGCCGCTGCGGCTGGTTCGATGCGGTGCTGGTGCGCCAGGCGGTTGCCGTCAACGGCATCAAAGGCATCGCGCTGACCAAGCTCGACGTGCTCGACGGGTTGGATGAGATCAAGGTCTGCACCGGCTACAGGCTGGACGGCGAGACGATCGACTATCTGCCGGCAAGCCAGGGCGCCCAGGCTCGCGTGGAACCCATCTACGAGACCTTGGAAGGCTGGAAGGGCACCACCGCCGGCGCACGCAGCTGGAACGACCTTCCGGCCCAGGCCGTCAAATATGTCCGATACATAGAGGAGTTGATCGGCGCGCCGGTCGCGCTCCTCTCCACCAGCCCGGAACGGGACGACACGATACTTGTGACTGATCCGTTTCAAGACTAGTTTCTGAAGCCTTTCCGGGCATCGCGGCTGATTTGCGGGGGCCGGCGCGGAGGCAAAAAATACAGGTCGACTGAAGCATGGCAGATTTCGTTGCTGTTCTGAAAAACGCGTTCGAGAAGCACGGCGACGAGACGCCTGAGAAGCGTACGCGCATCTATAACAGCGTGCGCGCCATGCTGGCGAAGAAGCTGGCGGAATATTCGCCGCCGCTGGCTTCCGAGGCCATAGACAAACAGAAACGCGCGCTGGACGACGCCATCGCCGGCGTCGAGCGGGACTATGTCAAGAGCGTGCCCGAGCCGGATCCGCTCGCGGAACTGGAACACATCTTTTCCTCCATCGACCGCAATAAGAACCAGTCGAACCACGTCAAGCAGCCGGCCAAGGCGGAGGCTGCCGCAATTCCTGCTCCGTCTCCGTATCGGCCCGCCCCGGCCACGGTCAGGCCGGAGCCGTACAAGCCGGCACAGCCGGCGGCGAACCCCGAACCCTACCGGCCCGCTCCAGCCGCCAAGGTCGAGCCAGGCTGGCAAAGGCCGGCGCCGGTGCAGCCCGCTCCGGACTTTTCCGAGAAGACCTTGCCGGGGATGGACGCGGATCGGGACGACGACCAGGACGACGTCTTTGCCGATGACGAAGCGCCTGCCGCCACCGACACTTTCGAGCGTTTGCGCCCGGCCGAACGCAAGCGCAGCTATGGCGGGCTGATCGCCGCCGTCGTCGCACTGCTGGTCGTTGCCGGCGGCGGCTACGGCATCTGGCTGAACAAGGATGCCTTCGGCAAGATGCTGGGCCTGGAGAGCAGCAAGGTTGTTGCCAAGACCGAACCGGTGAAAACGACGCCGGCCAAGCCGGCGACCGATACCACGGCCACGCCGCCGGCGCCCGCGACCGGCGCGGAAGGCACGAAGTTCACGCAGCGGCTGACGCCTGAAGGCGGCGAAACCGACCCCGGCCCAGCCGGTGGGCAAAGTGGCGTAGGCGAGGGCGAATCCGTCGCCGCGCTGACCACACCGCCGACGGCAACGAATGCGCCGGCCACGGCAGCGCCGGCGGTTCCCGCGCCGGCTGCCAATACGCCGGCTGCCAATACGCCTGCTGCCGGTACGCCCGCGGCAGGCGCGCCAGCCGCGACCACGCCCGCAGCGGGCACCCCGCCCGCGACACCGCCCACCAACGGAACCGTGCCCGCGGCCTCGGCCGATGCCGCCGCCACGCCGCCGCCCGCACCGGCAGCCGCAACGCCGCCGGCGGCACCGGCTCCGGCCGTGGCGCCAACCTCGGTTCCGGTCGGCCAGAAGGCGATCTTCTATGAGGAGCGCACCAGCACCGCGCAGGGTTCAGCCGAGCCCGGCAGCATCGTTTGGTCGCTGGTGCAGGAATCGCCCGGCGGCGACCTGCCGCCCGAGCCGGCGATCCGTGCCGAGGCGACCATTCCCGGCAAGGACATCCAGTTGCGCATGACCATCCGTCGCAATACCGACCAGACCCTGCCGGCCAGCCATATCATCGAGATGATCTTCCT
The DNA here is from genome assembly GCF_020165595.1 of Mesorhizobium sp. BR-1-1-10. Taxonomy (NCBI): domain Bacteria; kingdom Pseudomonadati; phylum Pseudomonadota; class Alphaproteobacteria; order Hyphomicrobiales; family Phyllobacteriaceae; genus Mesorhizobium; species Mesorhizobium sp. BR-1-1-10. The sequence goes on from NZ_JAIUIL010000014.1 coordinate 21,707, forward strand.
GACCCCAGACGGGTTCGAGGGCGGCGGCGTCGACAATATATTGCGCGTTGCCATGAAGAGTTCGGAACAGGACGCCGGCAGCCCGCTGATCGGCATCCCGGCCAAGATCGCCGACGGCTTCTTCCTCGTCGCGCTCAACGACACCAAGGCCGACGAAGACGCCAACATGACCCTGTTGCGCGGCCAGGACTGGATCGACGTGCCGGTCGTCTACAAGACCGGACGGCGGGCACTGCTGACCATGGAAAAGGGCATTCCCGGCGAGAAGGTGTTCGACGAGGCGATCAAGGCCTGGCAGGCCAAGACGGCGGGCTGAGACGGCGGGCTGAGACGGGCGGCGTAACGGTCGCCTCCGTTCAGAATCCTTGGAACAGCATGTCGAGCGCGGCAACGATGTCATCGTGATGCTTCGCCAGGTTCAGCCGACTTTCAACCAATTCGCTTGCGGGAACGGTGGCGATCAGGTGTGTCGCCATGACCAGCTTCCGTCCATTGATCTCGAAGATCGGATGAAGCTTTCGCATTGGCGGCGGCACCGTTGCGACCGGCAGAAGCGGAACGACAATCCGCGTCTTGAAATTGTCGAGCAGGTCGGATTGGACGTCGAGCAAATAGTTGTCTTCAACGCGACCGGCGAAGACATCATAGCGGGGCATCAGAACTGCCGATACTGTTCCAACGGGATGCCGTTCTTGTCGATGTAGTCGTTCCACGCATCCATCGTGGTACGGTTCTCAAGCTTCCACAGCCGCGCCTTTTCAGCTGCCACCGCCTCCGCGATGCCGGCTTCCGCAGCGCGCGAGACATTCACGTTAAGCCCCTTGGCTTCCCGCATGAGGTTCGAGTCGATCGACAGATTTGCTGGCTGACGGATCGCATTCAAGGCAATCTTACGCATAATGGCCTCCGCAACATGCGCATAATGTATGCGCATTGCGATGTGGAGGCAATGCTCAGGCGCAGCAAGGAGCGCCCCACTATGGCTCCGGGCGCTCGTCGCTTCAGTCGACAAATCGTTGTCAATCGATCGGCCTACGGCCGACCGCTCTTCACCCTTCCATCTCCTCGCGCAGCATCTCCAGTTCCAGCCATTCTTCCTCGAGCGCGGCCAGCGTCGCACGCTCCTTGTCGAGGGCGGCGATCGTCTTCTGGAACGAGGCCGGGTCGCGTTCGTAATAGGCCGGGTCGGCGATGTTGTTCTCCAGCCGCGAGATCGACGCGGTCACTGCCTCGATCTTCTTGGGTAGGGACTCCAGCGCGAACTTCTGCTTGAACGACAATTTCTTCGCCGGCCCTTTTGGCGCCGCCGGATCGCTCTTGCCCGGTGCCGGCGCATCGCCGGCTTCCGCCTTGGCGCGCGCCTTGCGGTCGTCAAGCCTGGTGCCGCCGCGCTGCGCCAGCATGTCGGAATAGCCGCCGGCATATTCGACCCAGCGGCCGCCGCCGTCCGGCGCGATGATGCTGGTGACTGTGCGGTCGAGGAAATCGCGGTCGTGGCTGACCAGGATGACGGTGCCGGCAAAACCGGCGACCAGTTCCTGCAGCAGTTCCAGCGTCTCCATGTCGAGATCATTGGTCGGCTCATCGAGAACCAGGAGGTTTGCTGGCCGTGCCAGCACGCGCGCCAGGATCAGCCGCGCCCGTTCGCCGCCGGACAGCTCGCGCACCGGCGTGCGGGCCTGTTCCGGCTTGAACAGGAAATCCTTCATATAGGACACGACATGGCGCTGCTCGCCATTGATGACGAGGTTCTCGCCGCGCCCGTCGGTCAGATATTGCGCCAGCGTCTCTTGCGGGTCGACCGCCTCGCGCTTCTGGTCGAGCGTGGCGATCTCCAGATTGGTGCCAAGCCGTATCGAACCCGCGTCCGGCGCCAATTCGCCGGTCAGCATCTTCAGAAGTGTCGTCTTGCCGGCGCCGTTCGGCCCGACAAGGCCGACGCGGTCGCCGCGCTGGATGCGGGTCGAGAACCCCTTGACGACGGTGAGGTCGCCAAAGCTCTTCTCGATGTTCTTGGCCTCGATCACCAGCTTGCCGGATTCGGCGGCGTCGCTTGCCACCATTATCGCGGTGCCTTCGGCGCCGCGATGGCCGCGAAAACGCTGGCGCATGGTCTGCAACTCGCCCAGGCGCCGCATGTTGCGCTTGCGCCGCGCCGTCACCCCGTAGCGCAGCCAGTGCTCCTCGCGCACGATCTGGCGGCCGAGCTTGTGCTGCTCGCGCTCTTCCTCTTCCAGCACCAGGTCGCGCCATTCCTCGAAATGGCCAAAGCCCTTGTCCAGCCTGCGCGTCTGGCCGCGATCGAGCCAGACTGTGGCGCGCGATACGCGCTCGAGGAAGCGGCGGTCATGCGAGATGACGATGAGCGCCGAGGAGGTCCGGACGAGCTCTTCTTCCAGCCATTCGATGACAGATAAATCAAGATGGTTAGTCGGCTCATCAAGAAGCAAGATGTCAGGCTCCGGCGCCATGACGCGGGCAAGCGCGGCGCGCCTGGCCTCTCCGCCGGACAGGTCGCCAGGCCGTTCTTCGCCCGACAGGCCGAGATGCTCCATCAGATAGCTGGCGCGGTAGGGATCGTCGGCGGGCCCGAGCCCGGCCTCCACATAGGCGCGCACGGTTGCAAAGCCGTCCATGTCGGGCATTTGCGGCAGATAACGCACCGTCGCCGAAGGCTGGCGGAACACCTCGCCGTCCTGTGGTTCGATCAGGCCGGCGGCGATCTTGAGCAGCGTCGACTTGCCGGACCCGTTGCGGCCGACCAGCGCGATCTTGTCGCCGGCCGAAGCGGTCAAGGCGGCGCCGTCGAGCAGCGGCGCGCCGCCGAAGGTCAGTCTTATCCCGTCGAGATTGAGAAGAGGCGGGGCCATGTCAGCTTTCGGGCAATGGATAGGGATGGGCGAGCAGCAGCGCGCGGCCATGGCCGAGCGCGATGTCGAGGCGGCCCCCGGTCTTGCCGAACTTGACCTCGTTGGAAATGGTCAGCGACGAACCGAACGCCACCTCGACCTTGTCGAGCGGCCATTTGGCGCCGGTGACGGTCAGGCCGGAGAGTTCGGAGAAGCCGAGAATCGAGAACAGCGTGCCGTCGGCATAATCGAAGCCGGCCCTGCCGGGCAGCAAGGGAACACCTTCCTGGGCGCCGCTGGTCAGAAACACATCCATTCCGGCTTCGGCCAGCCGCAGGCCAAGCGCCAGATGCAGGAAGGCGTGGTCGGCGCGCTTGCCGCCGAAGGCGCCCGCCAGCACAAGGCGGGTCGCCCCGCGCTCCAGTGCGGCCGCGATCGCCAGTTCTCCGTCGGTCTTGTCCTTTTCCGCCGGGAAGGTTTGCCGCGGCACGGCGGCGAGGTCGGCGGGCAGATCAGCCGGGACCGAGTCGAAATCACCCACCCACAGTTCCGGCACGAGGCCCAGCATCTGCGCATGGCCGATGCCGGCGTCGGCAGCGATGACGCGCGAGCCTTCGACCTGGCGGTCGAGCCGAGGCGTGCGGATGAGGTCGCCGCCAAGCAGGATGGTGAATGTGCTCATATCCCGTCGCCTTACCAGCCCGGCACGGGAAACGGAAGGCGGCAAAGTCCCACTTGCGCGGGTCATCGGCCCGGCCTATGTGTCGAAACGCTCTAACGGGGTGCCGGACGCGAATTTCGCGGGCCGGCTGAGAGGCAGTCTCGCCAACCCGCTGAACCTGATCCGGTTTGTACCGGCGGAGGGATTAGACGTTTCGGACACTCCGACGCCTCAATTCCTTTCAACGCAAACGAAGGAGGCGCCGATGCGCACGTTTTTATATTCTCTGGTCGCCGCCACGGCAGTAACCCTGTCCGGGCCGGCCTTGGCCAAGGACAAGCTGACCGTCTACACCTATGAGAGCTTCACCGCCGACTGGGGTCCAGGTCCCGTGGTGAAGAAGGAATTCGAGGCAGAATGCGGCTGCGATCTCGAGTTCGTCTCGGTCGCCGATGGCGTGGCGCTGCTCAACCGCGTCAAGCTGGAAGGCGCTTCGACCAAGGCCGACATCGTGCTCGGCCTCGACACCAATCTCACCGCCGATGCCAAGGCCTCGGGCCTGTTCGCGCCACATGGCGCAATAACGGACGTCAACGTGCCGGGCGGCTGGACCGACGACACTTTTGTCCCGTTCGATTACGGCTACTTCGCCGTCGTCTACGACACTGAAAAGCTGAAGAGCCCACCCAAGAGCTTGAAGGATTTGGTGGAGGGTAGCGCCGACGACAAGATCGTCATCCAGGACCCGCGCACATCGACGCCCGGTCTCGGCCTGCTGTTGTGGGTGAAGTCGGTCTACGGCGACAAGGCGCCGGAGGCCTGGGCCAAGCTCAAGACCAAGGTGCTGACCGTGACGCCGGGCTGGAGCGAGGCCTATGGCCTGTTCACCAAGGGCGAGGCGCCGATGGTGCTGTCCTACACCACCTCGCCGGCCTACCACATGGTCGCCGAGAACACCGAGCGCTATCAGGCGGCGTCGTTCGAGGAAGGCGAATATCTGCAGATCGAGGTCGCGGGCATCACCACGACCGGCGCCAAGAATCCGCTGGCGGAAAAGTTCATGGCCTTCATGACTGGGCCGAAATTCCAGGACGCCATCCCCGAGACCAACTGGATGTTCCCGGCCGGGAAGACCGACAAGCCGCTCAACCCCGCCTTCGACAAGCTGGTCAAGCCGACCAAGACCTTGCTGTTCAGCCCGGAGGAGGTCGCGGCCAACCGCAAAGCCTGGGTCGATGAATGGCTGGCGGTGATGAGCAAGTAGGTTTTGTGGGCTAATCTCGTGAGATGAACGCTCTCCGGCGATGCTCCCTAAGCTTCACCCAATCGTTGATGTGCGGTGTGCAAACCCGCTCTGATCCCCGCATCACAGCCGGCGTGATAGGGCTCGCCGCCATCGCCATTTTGATCGGCGGAGCGTTTGCGGGGCTGCTTGTCGAAGGTGCTCGCGATTTTTCCGGCGCTTGGGCTGCGTTCGATCTCTACCTGTTCCGGGTCGTGCGCTTCACGCTCTGGCAGGCGGCCCTGTCGACGCTGCTCTCGGTCGGGCCGGCCCTGCTCGTGGCGCGGGCGCTGTCGCGGCATCCACGGTTTTTCGGCCGTGCCTTCATCCTGCAGCTCTTCGCCGTGCCGCTGGCGCTGCCGGGCATCGTCGCGGCGCTCGGTATCCTGGCGCTCTATGGCCGCGCCGGCTATTTCTCCGGCTTTCTCAGCGCCGTCGGCGGCCAGGGTTGGCCGGGCATCTATGGCCTGTCCGGCATTCTCGTCGCCCATGTCTTCTTCAACCTGCCGCTGGCCACACGTCTGCTCCTCGAGGCGCTGCGGACCATTCCCTCCGACCAGTGGCGGCTGGCGAGCCAGCTCGGCATGGGGGCGCGGCCGGCATTCCGGCTGATCGAGTGGCCGACGCTGCGTGCCGCGCTGCCCGGGGTCGCCGGACTTGTCTTCATGCTGTGCGTCACATCCTTCACCATCGTGCTGACGCTCGGCGGCGGGCCGGCCGCGACGACGCTCGAAGTCGGCATCTATCAGGCATTGCGCTTCGATTTCGATCCCGCGAGGGCTGTCGCGCTGACAACGCTGCAGATCGCCTTGACCCTCATCGTGGTGCTGGCGTTGACCCGACTCGGAGCCGACGTCGTCGGCGACGTCAACCTGCCGGTCGCGCCGCGCCGCTACCTCTCCGTCAACAGGACCGAAGCCTGGCTGAACGCGACGCTCATCGTGTTGGCCTTGCTGTTCGTTGCGGGGCCGATGGCGGCGACCGTGGCGGCCGGCCTTGGCGCCGACCTCGGCCGGCTTGCAGGCGAGGCCACTGTCCGTCAGGCGACGCTGACCAGTGCCGTGCTCGCTTTCCTTTCGGCATTGCTTTCGGTGATGCTTTCGCTGGCATTGACCATGGCGCGCAGGGCGCTGGCGTCGAACCGCCGCTTCGGGGCAAGGACACTGCTCGAACATGCCACCGATACCGGCGCCGGGTTTGTCCTGGTCGTGCCGCCGATCGTCGTCGGCGCCGGCTGGTTCCTGTTGCTGCGCCATGTCGGCGATGTGTTAGCCATCGCCCCGCTCATGGTCGTCACCGTCAACGCTGTCATGGCGATGCCTTTTGCGCTGCGCGCCATCCGTCCCGCCTATGATGCGGCAAGCGAGCGTCACGAGCGGCTTTGCGCGCAGCTTGGAATTTCCGGCTGGTCAAGACTGTGGCTGGTCGACTGGCCGACGTTGCGGCGCCCGCTGGCCACCGCTTTTGCCTTCGCCATGGCACTGTCGCTCGGCGATCTCGGCGTCATCGCCCTGTTCGGCAGTGATTCCGTGCAGACCTTGCCCTACCTTCTCCTGGCGCGCATGGGCAGCTACCGAACCGAGGACGCCGCCGGCTTGGCGCTGCTGCTCGGCCTTGTCTGCCTGGCACTGGTGCTGGCAGCGGACCGGCTGGGAAAGGAGACGGCCCGCAATGTCTGACGGGGCGGCTGGCGGCAAAGGGGTTTCGGTGCGGCTGGACAAGGTTTCGTTCAGCTATGGCGAGACGTTGTTCACCTTCGATGCCGAGTTCACGGCGGGGCAAATCACCGCCATCATGGGACCGAGCGGCTCCGGAAAGTCGACGCTGCTCAATCTGGTGGCCGGGTTCGAGCCGCCGCGATCCGGTCGCGTGCTGATCGGCGGGGCCGATGTCAGCACCGCGCCACCGGCGACGCGGCCAGTGTCGATGGTTTTTCAGGAAAACAACCTTTTCGCGCATCTTTCCGTCGAGCAGAATGTCGGGCTCGGCCGTTCGCCATCGTTGCGGCTGGCCGAAGGCGATCGCGCTGCGATCGCCGATGCGCTTGCGCGCACCGGCCTTGCCGGCAAGGAGAAGCGGCTGCCCCGCGAACTTTCCGGCGGTGAGCGCCAGCGCGTTGCCCTGGCTCGCGTGCTGGTGCGTGACCGCCCGGTGCTGCTGCTCGACGAGCCCTTCGCTTCGCTTGGGCCCGCCTTGCGAGACGATATGCTCGACCTGGTTGCCGGCCTGCATGCCGAGCGTGGCATGACGGTGCTGTTCGTCACGCACCAGCCGCAAGATGCGCGCCGCATCGGTCAGAGGCTGGTGTTTATCGAGAACGGCGCGGTCGCCGCTATCGGCACGGCGGATGATTTCTTTGCCGGGGCTGGTCCGGAGGCATTCCGGCGCTATATCGGAGCCGGTGCCGGGGATTCCTTATCACGAGATATTGCCCGGAAGCGGACATAATTTACGCTCAAACCGGCCCGATGCGATGTGGCGCTTGCTTGCCATGACTGGAGTAGTGTGGCTAGGTCCGCTCGATACCGGTCCGGCACAGGCCGTGATTTGCCTACAGCTTCCGCCGCATGCTCCGAGGGGCGCGTGACGGATACTGTAGCAGTTTGTTTTGCGCATGTGGTCATGTGCAGGGACCTGAAAGGAAGCCGTTCTGGCGATCGGCGTTGACAGGCTACGAATGAACCCGCTGGCGCGCTTTCTGGCGCTGGCCGGCTTTGCCGTGGCGCTGGCAAGCTGCCAGATGTTCACGCCTCCGGAAGTCCAGGAATCAGGCTTCCAGCCATCCGACAAGCCGATCACGGTCGACAATGTCGCCGCCAACAACAAGCTCGCGGAACTCGCCAAGGCGCAGCATCCGCGCATCCTGGCGACCTATGGCGGCGAATATTCCGATCCCAAGCTCGAACGCATGGTCGCCAAGGTGGTCGGCAATCTGACCGTGGTGTCGGCGAACCCAACCCAGACCTATCGCATCACCATCCTCAATTCGCCCAACGTCAACGCCTTCGCGCTGCCGGGCGGCTATCTCTACATAACGCGCGGCCTCTTGGCGCTGGCCAATGATTCGTCCGAGCTCGCCGCCGTCATCGCGCATGAGATGGGCCACGTCACCGCCAATCATGGGTTGCAGCGCCAGCAGCTGGAGGCCGAGGAAGGTCTGGCGACCAAGGTCGTTTCCGATGTGCTTGGCGACAGCCCGACCGCCAAGGCTGCACTTATCCGCGGCAAGCTCAGGCTGGCGCAGTTCTCGCGCAACCAGGAGCTTGAGGCTGACGCCATCGGCATCAAGTCGATCGGCGAAGCCGGCTACGATCCCTATGCCGCCGGCCGCTTCCTGCAATCGATGTCGGCCTATACCGATTTCCGCTCGATCAGCGGCGCCACCGACGCCAGCCTTGACTTCCTGGCGACGCACCCCAACACGCCGCAACGCATCGATTTGGCACAGCGGCACGCCCGCCAGTTCGGTGCGCCAGGCTTCGGTACACGCGACCGCGATTCCTTCCTCGCCGGCATAGACGGCCTGCTTTACGGCGACACGCCGGAAGAAGGCTATGTGCGCGGCGAAACCTTCCTGCATCCAGGCTTGGGCGTGTCGTTCACGGTGCCGGACGGTTTCATCATCGACAATTCGGCGGCGGCGGTGACGGCGACCGGTCCCGGCGACATAGCGATCCGCTTCGACGGCGTTTCGATCGACAAGAACCGCGCCCTGACCGACTATATCAGAAGCGGCTGGGTGGCCGGGCTCGACGACAGCACCGTCAAGCAGGAAACCATCAACGGCAATGAGGCGGCGACCGCCCATGCAGGCGCCGAAGGCTGGCAGTTCGATATCGCTGTGATCCGCGCCGGCGGCCAGGTTTACCGATTGCTGACCGCGGCCCCCTCGGCCAGCACCTCGCTTGAAACGGTGGCGCGCTCGGTCAGCGGCTCCTTCCGTATCCTCAGCCCCGCCGAGAAGGCGGCACTGAAGCCACTGCATATTCGTGTGCTCACCGTGCAGCCGGGACAGACCATGGGATCGCTTGCCGCGCAGATGGTTGGCGTCGACCGCAAGCTCGACCTGTTCCGCGTGCTCAATGCGCTGTCGCCGGGGGCCGCGGTTTCGGCCGGCGACAAGGTCAAGATCGTCACCGACAAATAAAAGCCCGAGCGGGAGATCAGGCGGCGGTCGCCATGAATTCCGGATTCTGCTTCACCAGCGCGACCTTGAGCTTTTCCATGGCGCGCGCCTCGATCTGGCGGACACGTTCCTTTGAGATGCCGAGCGTCTCGCCGAGCGCCTCGAGCGTGGCCCCCTCGTCATTAAGCCGGCGTTCCTCGATGATCCTGAGTTCACGCGCGTTGAGCGCGTGAAGCGCTTCCTTCAGCCAGAGCGAGCGGCGCGCGACATCGATCTTGTCGCCGACAGTTTCGTCCGGCAAGGGATCGTCCGAGACCAGGAAATCCATCCGCTCGGTGCCGCCCGCATCGTCGGCCAGCGGCACGTTCAGCGAAGAATCCGGAGCCGACAGCCGTGAATCCATCATCGCCACATCAGCCTCGGATACACCAAGCGCAACCGAAACCTCGCGGTAGAGATTTGTGTTGGAGAGCGGCTCGGCGCCGTTCGCGAGACGCGCACGCAAGCGTCTGAGATTGAAGAACAGGGCCTTTTGCGCCGAACTGGTGCCACCACGCACAATCGACCAGTTGCGCAGGATGTAGTCCTGCATCGAGGCGCGGATCCACCACGTCGCGTAGGTCGAGAACCGCACCTCGCGCTCCGGTTCGAAACGGGCGGCGGCCTCGAGCAGTCCGACATGGCCCTCTTGAACCAGATCGCCGAGCGGCAGTCCGTAATGGCGGAATTTCGAGGCCATGGAAATGACCAACCGCATGTGGGCGACGGTGATGCTGTGCAGCGCGTTCTGGTCGTTGTCTTCCTTCCAGAGCAATGCCAGCCGATGCTCCTCCTCGCGCTCGAGATAGGGTGCCTTCATTGCCGCGCGGACCATGATCCGTCCTGCCGTGTCTTCCATCATAAGGCGCTCCGTGGCTCGGCGAGGCAAATGGCAGACACCGGCTTGAAATGACGGCGGCGTGCCCTACAACAGCCAAAACTGTCATGCGCGAGAAAGGTTCCGCCGGTGCGGGCAGGGCAAGCGCTAGCGTCCGCGCAGCTGTCTGGAACTTCCGGGCCTGCGAGTGAATTCCTTCCGGAGAATTTGATTTCCGGAAGACGCTTTGCTTGAAATTTCATTCCTTATTTTTTCGATGTGCATCTGTCATTTTCCAGCCCTCACAACATGCCGGGTTACCGGCCAAGGACGGGATCACAGAAAAATGAAATGGCTCAAGTCACTCATCATCGCCGGAACGTTGCAGGCCCTGGCCGTCGCATCGGGCCACGCCGGCGCCAATCTCGACCAGATCAAGCAGGCCGGAATCATCAAGGTCGGTACGGAGGGCACCTACGCTCCCTTCACCTACCATGACGCTTCCGGCGCGCTGGTTGGCTTCGATGTGGAGATCGCGAAGGCGATCGCCGATAAGCTCGGCGTCAAGGCTGAGTTCCTCGAAGGCAAGTGGGACGGGCTGATCGCCGGCCTCGACGTCAACCGTTATGATGCCGTCATCAATGAAGTCGGCATCACCGACGCCCGCAAGGCCAAGTACGACTTTTCCGATCCCTATATCGCCTCCAAGGCAGTGCTGATCGTGCGCGGCGACAACACCGACATCAAGGCCTTCGCCGACCTCAAGGGCAAGAAGTCGGCGCAGTCGCTGACATCCAATTTCGGCAAGCTGGCCGAGTCCAATGGCGCCGAACTGGTCGGCACCGACGGCTTCGACCAGTCGATCCAGCTGCTTTTGACCGGCCGTGCGGACGCTACCATCAATGACAGCCTGTCGTTCCTCGACTTCAAGAAGCACAAGCCCGACGCCAATGTGAAGATCGCCGCCCAGGAAGAGAATGCCGATTACTCCGGCGTCATCGTGCGCAAGGGCGATCCGGAGCTGGTCGCGGCCATCAACAAGGCGCTGGCCGACATCAAGGCGGACGGCACCTACCAGAAGATCGCCAACACCTATTTCGGCCAGGACGTCTCGAAGTAATTCACCAGGCGGGGCCGGCTGTCGCCCTGTGACGTATCCAGCGGCGAGTCGTTTTTGACGGCTCGCCGCTTTTGTCGTGATATGGCTGGCGCATTCGCGCTTCGATGACGTTCCCCGTCCATTCCGGAGGATCTTTCGTGCCGCACTGGCTGCAACTGATGCTGGACTCGCTGCCCTCGCTGCTGTGGGCAGCGTTGATCTTTACCGTGCCGCTGACGTTGCTGTCCTTCGTGCTCGGCCTGACGGTAGGGCTGGGCGCGGCGCTCGGCAGGCTGTTCGGCCCGAAGCCTCTGGTGGCGCTCGTGCGCTTCTATGTCTGGATATTCCGCGGCACGCCGCTCCTGGTGCAGCTCTTCTTGATCTTCTACGGCCTGCCGTCGGTCGGCATCCTGCTTGACGCCTTCACCGCGGCGCTGATCGGCTTCACGCTCAACATCGGGGCCTACACGTCGGAAATCATCCGGGCGGCCATCGGCTCGGTGCCCAAGGGCCAGTGGGAGGCCGCCTATTCGATCGGGATGACCTGGAGCCAGGCGATGCTGCGCACCATTCTGCCGCAAGCCGGACGGGTGGCGGTGCCGCCGCTCTCCAACACTTTCATCTCGCTGGTCAAGGACACGTCGCTGGCCGCCGCCATCACCGTGCCGGAAATGTTCCAGGCGGCGCAACGCATCGTCGCCACCACCTATGAGCCGCTCATCCTCTATGTCGAGGCGGCGATCCTCTATCTGGCGATGAGTTCGGTACTGTCGGCCTTGCAGACGCGACTGGAGGAGCGGCTCAACCGCTATGGCGGCTTCCTGGAGGCACGCTCATGATCAGCCTCACCAACATCGAAAAGCGTTTCGGCGACAATCTCGTGCTGAAGGGGGTGACTGTCGCCATCGCCGAAGGCAGCGTCACCGCGCTTGTCGGCCCTTCCGGCGGGGGGAAAAGCACGCTGCTGCGCTGCATCAACCTGCTGGAGATCCCAACTTCGGGCACGGTGCGGATCGGCGACGAGACGCTTGAGTTCCGCCCGGGCGGGAAGGTGCCGGCGGCGGACATAAGGCGTCTGCGCCTGCAGACCGGCATGGTGTTCCAGAATTTCCAGTTGTTTCCGCATCGCACCGCCATCGAAAATGTCATGGAAGGCTTGGTTACGGTGCTCAAATGGTCGCCGCAGAAGGCACATGAGCGGGCACTCGCGCTGCTGGAGAAGGTCGGCATGGTGCATAAGGCCGATGCCTGGCCGGCGACGCTGTCGGGCGGCCAGCAGCAGCGCGTGGCGATCGCCCGTGCGCTGGCGCCGTCGCCGAAGGTGCTGCTGTGCGACGAACCGACTTCGGCGCTCGACCCGGAGCTGGCGCAGGAGGTGGTCGATGTGCTGGGTCAGCTCGCCAGCGAGGGAACGACCATGGTGATGGCGACGCATGATTTGCGCCTGGCCTCCAAGATCGCCCAGGAGGCGGTGTTCCTCGACGCCGGCGTCATCGTCGAGCAGGGGGCATCCGCCAAGCTGTTCGGCAATCCGGAGCGCGAACGCACCAAGCGGTTTATCGCCACGCTGAAGCAGGAGGCGGCGGAGGAAGAGGGAGGCGCATAGGCGCGACAATCGCGGCCTTCCCCAAAAACAAAAACCCGGCGCGAGGCCGGGTTTTCGTCAACTTGAATGCGAAAAAGCTCAGGCAGCTTCTTCCTGCTCGGCTTCCTCATTGTCGGCCTTGGCGCCACGCTTGGGGCCTTTGTTGAGGTTGACCTCGATCAGGCGCACGGCTTCGGTTTCCGACATGCGGTTGACGGCCGCGATCTCGCGGGCCATGCGGTCGAGTGCCGCCTCGTAGAGCTGGCGTTCGGAATAGGACTGCTCCGGCTGGTTGTCGGCGCGATAGAGGTCGCGCACGACTTCCGAGATCGAGATCAGGTCGCCCGAATTGATCTTGGCATCATATTCCTGGGCGCGGCGCGACCACATGGTGCGCTTGACGCGGGCGCGGCCCTGCACGACCTTCAGCGCGCGCTCGACATAATCCTCTTCCGACAGCTTGCGCATGCCGATAGAGGTCGCCTTGGCGACCGGCACTTTCAGGCGCATCTTGTCCTTCTGGAAGTCGATGACGAACAGTTCCAGCTTGTGGCCGGCCACTTCCTGCTCGTCGATCGAGACGATCTGGCCGACGCCATGCGCCGGATAGACGATAAACTCGCCGGTCTTGAAACCGTGACGTGCAGCTGTGGACTTCTTCTGCGGGGTGATCGTTGCCATTACGCCCTGAACTCCTTGTTGTGGGCCGGCGGCGGTGCCGGCTGAACTCACGTGATCGGGGTCACCGATCATTAGCCGCACAACAGATGAACCCACCGGAAAAGCCGGGACCGGCAAACCGCAAGAATTGCGACCGCCTGGCCCAGATCGCTCTGGTCCGGAATGGGATTTTCACCTTTCAGTGATTTGGGGCGTCTGCGCCATAAATCGACGTTGTGTCACCGGCATGTTTCGCTGATGTAACACAAAAAGTCGGAAGAATCAAGGTTTTGCTGCGTAAGCGAAGGCCACAACCAATCGCCGCCTGTCAAGGCGGTTAATCCGGCGTGCCTGTTACGCTGCGTCATACAAGCCTTTACAGCGGTGTTGTCAATCGCCTTCGCCGGGCTCGGCGGAGAAGTATTTCTCGAATTTGCCGGCCTCGCCGTCGAAGCTCTTGGCGTCGGCCGGCGGCTCCTTCTTGGCGGTGATGTTGGGCCATTTATCGGCATATTCGGTGTTGATCTGCAGCCATTTGTCGAGGCCGGACTCGGTGTCGGGCTTGATCGCGTCGGCCGGGCATTCCGGCTCGCAGACGCCGCAGTCGATGCACTCGTCGGGATGGATGACGAGCATGTTCTCGCCTTCGTAGAAGCAGTCGACCGGACAGACCTCGATGCAGTCCATGTATTTGCATTTGATGCAGTTGTCGGTCACGACATAGGTCATCGGTCGGCTCCGGGACGTCCCGTTTTTGTTGGCTTTTTCCGTGAGGTAACGCCTTTATGGGCTGCTTGCAAGGGTAGCCATTCCCAGCGGCGCCAGAGTTTGGGAATTGAATTTTCAGGTCGGCGGTGCCGCGACGGTCCCGCATCCCTCACCGACGTTGGTTTGCCGGTGCAAAATTCGCTTTGGTTGCCGTTGCCGCGGGAGCGCACATCTGCGTCGATCGGCAGGCTCAATCTTCGTCGCGCAATCGGTCGGTCTGGCGACGCTCTTTTTTGGTCGGGCGGCCGCTGCCTGCCTCGCGCAGCGCCGCGATAGCGTCGGGCGGGGCGTCGCCCTTTGGTGCGGGCGGAGGCGACATGTCTTGATAAAGAGTGCGGGCTTCCTCGGACGGGCCGCGCCGCGCGCCAGCGCCGAGCACCTTCCAGACGAAGATACGCCGGTCGAGCGTGATGGTCAGCACGTCGCCTGGCTTGACCAGATCGGAGGCCTGCGCCGCTTTGTCGCGATTGATGCGCACGCGGCCGGCGACCACCAATTTGGCCGCCAGCGAGCGCGATTTCACCGCGCGCGAGAAGAACAGCCATTTGTCGATGCGCTGACGGCCTTCAGCAACCATCGAAGCGAGTTTACTTCTTCAATTGGTCGCGCAAGGCGGCGAGCTTGGCGAAGGGTGAGTCCGGATCGAAACGCACCGGGCGCTCCTCGCGCGGCTTGGGCTGGAAAGCGGGCTTTCCGCCGCGATCGGCACCCTTGCCTTCCGGCCTGCCGCCCTTCCAGTCTGGCCGGCCTTCGCGGCGCTCGGGACGCTCGCCCTGCGGGCGGCCGTCGCGGCGCTCAGCACCCTCAGCTTGCGGCTTGGGCTTGAACTTCGAGCGGTCGAAGCGCGGCTTTCCGGCGCCGTCGCGGCGTCCTTCGTGTGTGGGACGGTCCGCGGGCGCGGCTGTTGCTTGTTCACCGCCGGCCGGCGCGTTGCTTCGGCCGCGCGCCTGTCCGTTTTGCGGCCGGTTGTTGCGGCCGTCGCGATGACGCGGACGCTGGTCGAAGCGACCTTGGCGCCACAGCAGGATCGGCTTTGGCGCTTCGGCTTCCGGCACGGGTTCGCCGGCGGCTTCCGCCACTGCAGCCGGTTCGGCGGCTTCAGTCGACGCGGAGGCTTCGACGGCGGGCTCCGCCGCTGCGGTTTCCTCGGTGGGCTCGGCAGTTTCAGGTTCGGCCCGCGGCTCAACCGGCGCCGGCTCGGCGGCTTCAACAGCGGCTTCGGCTACAGGTTCCTCCGCAACTTCAGCGGTGGCTTCCGCCTGCTCTTGCGCGACAGCTTCCACCGGCGCGTCGGCGGCGACTTCGGCTGGAACCTCCGTCTCCACGTCGGTTGCCGCATCCGGCACCAGTTCAACTCCCTCGGCGGCCGGCGAAACCGCCTCTTCCGCCGCCTTGGCTTGTTCCGCGCGGGCTGCTTCTTCGGCTGCCTGCCTGGCCGCGGCGGCTTCCCGCGCGGCATTGTCCTGCGCTTCCAGCCGTGCCTTGACTTCCGCGGCCGGCTTCGGCTCGGCGCGATAGCCAAGACCCTTGAGGATCTCTTCCATGTCGTCGGCGGTGGCGCCAAGGATCGACATCATCGGCGGCGTCACCATGAAGGACTGGCCGTCATAGGCGCCGTCCGGACGCTGGCCAAGGCCGGGCTTCCAGTTGGTCGCCGGGCGGATCAGGTCGGCCAGCCGCTCCAGAATGTCGATGCGCACGGCGCGGCGGCCGAGATTGCGGTAGCCAGCGAGCTTGTAGAAGGCCTTGTCGAAGGCCGGGTCGATGACAACAGAGGTGCGGCCCGAGGCCAGCGCGTGGACGACGTCGCCGAAGCCTGGCTTGTCCTTGCCGTCGTTCTTCAACGCCCACAGCAGCGTCACCAGCCCGGCGGGTGCCGGCTTGATCAGCGCGGGCACGAACACGTGGTAGGCGCCGAAGCGGACGCCAAGCCGGCGCAGCGCCGCGCGGCCTTCCTGGTCCAAGGATTTCATCTCTTCGGCGATGTCACGACGGTTGATGAGGCCGAAATTCTCGACCAGCTGGAAAGCGATGCCACGGCCGATGCCGGAAATCTGCTCGGCGTTCTTCAGATCGACCAGCGGCTTCAACAACGACTCGATCTGGAAATTGACGAAGCGTTCGGCGCGCGCCGCGACCTTGTCGCGCGCCGGGCCCGTCAGCTGTTCGTCAGTCAGCAACACCAGGCGCGGCTTCAGCGCGTCTTCGCCCGAGACCAGCGTGCCTATCGGCGCGCCGATCCAGCGCAGCGTGCCGTCCGAACCGAGCGCGAGATCGCCATTGGCGCAGGCGCCGAAGCGCTCCGCGCGTGCCTCGAACTCGGCGGCAAGCGCCTTTTGCGCGGCAGTGCGCACGGCCTTGGCGTCTTCGCCGCCGGCGGTCTGGTCGGCGGTGAAGCGGAACCCTTGCAACTCGCCGACATGATGGCCTTCGACAAGGACGGTTCCGGTAGGACTGATTTCGGCTTCAGGCATGGTATTTTCTCTAAGGCGCCGCATGAGGACGGAAGTCCTGCGGTCTACGAAGCGTTTCGTCAACCGCTCATGCAGCGCATCCGACAATCTGTCTTCGATTTCGCGCGTCTTTTCCTGCCAGTGTGCCTGATCGGCCAGCCAGCCGGGCCGGTTCGACACGAATGTCCAGGTGCGGATCTGGGCGATGCGGTGCGACAGCGTGTCGATGTCGCCCTCGGTGGTGTCGGCGCGGCGCACCTGTTCGGCCATGTAGTTCTCGTCGACATGGCCCTGCCGGGCGAGGTCCATGTAGATCGAGGCGATGAGGTCGGCATGCTGGGCAGGCGCGATCTTGCGATAGTCGGGCAGGGCGCAGGCTTCCCACAGCAGCGCCACGCGCTTGGCGTTGGTGGCGAGCGCGCGGATGTCTTCGTCGCGGGAGAGATGTTCGAGCGCTTGCGCATCGACGGCCGGCAGCGCGCGTGTCAGGCCCTCGACCGGAGCGTTGGTTTCGATCGAGCGCTTCAGCGCATCGAGGCTGGCGAAATCGAATTGGGCGGTGCGCCACTGCAGCACCTTCACTGGGTCGAAGTCATGGCCCTCTATCTTCTGGACCAGGTCCTCGTCCAGCGGATCGACCTGGCCGGTGACGCCGAACGTGCCATCGCGCAGATGCCGGCCGGCGCGGCCGGCGATCTGGCCGAGTTCGGCCGCCGTCAGATTGCGGTACTGGTAGCCGTCGAACTTGCGGTTCTGGGCGAAGGCGACATGGTCGAGGTCGAGGTTGAGGCCCATGCCAATCGCATCGGTGGCAATGAGATAGTCGACATCGCCCGATTGGAACAGCGCCACCTGAGCATTGCGGGTGCGGGGCGACAGCGCCCCGAGCACGACGGCCGCACCACCCTGCTGGCGGCGGATGAGTTCGGCGATGGCATAGACCTCGTCGGCGGAGAAGGCGACGATCGCGGTGCGCCGTGGCAGGCGGGTCAGTTTCTTGGAGCCGGCATAGGCGAGATGCGACAGCCGCGGCCGCGTCACCACGGAGATGCCTTTCAGCAGCCGCTGGAGAATGCCGTGCATGGTGGCCGCGCCAAGCAGCAGCGTCTCCTGGCGGCCGCGCAGATGCAGGATGCGGTCGGTGAAGATATGGCCGCGCTCGAGGTCGCCGGCCAGTTGCACCTCGTCGATGGCAACAAAGGCGGCGTCGGTTTCACGCGGCATGGCTTCGACGGTGCAGACCGAATATCTGGCGCCCGGCGGCTGGATCTTCTCCTCGCCGGTGATCAGCGCCACTTTGTTGGCACCGACCTTTTCGCAGACGCGAGTGTAGACCTCGCGGGCCAGCAGCCTCAGCGGCAGGCCGATGACACCGGTTTCGTGCGCCACCATGCGCTCGATTGCGAGATGGGTCTTGCCGGTGTTGGTCGGCCCAAGCACGGCGGTCACGTCGCGGCCCGACAGGATCAGCGGCTCGGTGTGTTTCGGCTGGATGTTCATCGGCTCGGAAATAAGGCTTTCTGGCCTCTCGTGGTCGGGAGCGTGCCAGGACGGCGCGTATGACAGCCGACACATAGGGATTTCGGGCGCGAAGCGAAAGCAGAATGTTCCGGCAGGGTTCCGGAGACGCCCGCCTCACTCCGCAAATCAGCCCCTGCTTAACAGTTGGAACGAGTCTGGAACGAATCAGCGACGAATCGGCGACTCCGTCAGATTCAGCTTTTGTTCACGGCTAGATATGGATTTCGTGACCACGAGTCTCACCACATGCTGAATCACCGAACTGGCCCGTTTTATGCTGGGCGGGTCCTGCCGTTAACTTTCGCCGGGAACGATGAGGGCGATTCGGTGCGCGTCCTGTTAAGCTTATGAAACTGTTAATCTTTCTAAACTCGGCGTTAAAGAATAGCAGCTTATCGCGGCCATTAATCTTAACATTGGGGCTCAAAGCCGGAACGAATCGGCGACAAAGCAGCGCCGGCCGTATTTTCTCTTTTTGTTCCCTCAATATCTTGTGTTGTGAACAGCTTATCCACCGAGAATCCACAGGCTTGATCACAGGGTTCGCACAGACGCGCCTACCGGCATTAGCCTTTGCGTGCCGGATTGGGGCATTGCGTCACAGCGGCGTCTTCCAAGAGTCAGGCGCCATTTGGAAGCGGACCGATTTTCCGGTCCGCTTATCGCAGGGCACGCATGGATCCGCAGCGTTGGACTGCGCGAGCAGACGTCTCAGACGAAGTACTGGCCGCCATTGGCGGTGAGGGTCGAGCCGGTGATGAAGCCGGCATCTTGCGAAGCGAGGAAGACCACGCAGCGCGCGATCTCTTCCGGTTCGCCAAGGCGGCCGACCGGGATTTGCGGGATGATGCGCTCGTTGAGCACCTTTTCGTCGATTGCCTTGACCATCTCGGTGGCGATGTAGCCAGGGCAGATGACGTTGACGGTGATGCCCGCGCGGGCACCTTCCTGGGCGAGCGCCTTCGAGAAGCCGATGTCGCCGGCCTTGGCGGCGGAGTAATTGACCTGACCGGCCTGGCCCTTCTGGCCGTTGATCGAGGAGATGGTGATGACGCGGCCGAACTTGCGGTCGCGCATGCCGCCCCACAACGGATGGGTCATGTTGAAGACACCGGACAGATTGGTATCGATCACCTCTTTCCACTGCTCGCGGGTGATCTTGTGGAACATGGCGTCGCGGGTGATGCCGGCATTGTTGACCAGCACCGAGACAGGGCCGAGGTCGGCCTCCACTTGTTTGATACCGGCCGCGCAAGCGTCATAGTCGGCGACCGACCATTTGTAGACCGGAATGCCGGTCTGCGCCTTGAACTTCGCCGCCGCCTCGTCGTTGCCGGCGTAGTTCGCGGCAACCGAATAGCCGGCGTTCTTCAAAGCGATCGAGATCGCCGCGCCGATGCCACGCGATCCACCCGTGACGATTGCAACCTTGGTCATGCATTTCCCCTTTTTGAAATCGCCCTGTTGTCGGGCTTGGCAGGCACTGGATTTGCTACAGGCACCACATGTGAAACGGGCGGCTTGCGCCGCCCGTCCAAAGTCTATCAGAAAGCCTCCACGCACATGGCGACGCCCATGCCGCCGCCGATGCATAGGGTGGCCAGTCCCTTCTTGGCGCCGCGCCGGCGCATTTCGAAGACCAGCGTGTTGAAGATGCGGGCGCCCGAGGCGCCGATCGGGTGGCCGATGGCGATGGCGCCGCCATTGACGTTGACGATCGAGGGGTCCCAGCCCATGTCCTTGTTGACGGCGCAGGCCTGTGCGGCGAACGCCTCGTTGGCCTCGACAAGGTCGAGATCCCCTGCCGACCAACCGGCCCGTTCCAAGGCCTTGCGTGAAGCGGGAATGGGTCCGGTGCCCATGATCGCCGGATCGACGCCGGCGGTCGCCCAGGAGGCGATGCGCGCCAGCGGGGTGATGCCACGCCTTGCGGCTTCCGCTTCGCTCATCAGCAGCGCGCCGGCGGCACCGTCATTGATGCCGGAGGCATTGGCGGCGGTCACCGTGCCATCCTTGTCGAAGGCCGGCTTCAGCTTGGTCATGGCATCGATCGTGGCGCCGTGGCGGATGTATTCGTCCTGATCGACAACCGTATCGCCCTTCTTGCCCTTGATGGTGAAGGCGACGATCTCGTCCTTGAACTTGCCCGCCTTCTGCGCGGCCTCGGCCTTGTTCTGCGAGGCCAGTGCGAACTGGTCCTGGTCGTCGCGGGTGATCTGGAACTGGCGGGCGACGTTCTCGGCGGTGTTGCCCATGTGGTAGCCATTGAAGGCGTCCCACAGCCCGTCCTTGATCATGGTGTCGATCATCTTGTAGTCGCCCATCTTGACGCCGGCGCGCAGGTGCTCGGCGTGCGGCGACAGCGACATCGATTCCTGGCCGCCGGCAATGATCACCTTGGCGTCGCCGGTGGCGATCTGCTGCATGCCGAGCGCGATGGCGCGCAGGCCCGAACCGCAAACCTGGTTGAGGCCCCAGGCGGTGGTCTCCTTGGGCAGTCCGGCAAGGATCGAGGCCTGGCGGGCCGGGTTCTGGCCTTGCGCCGCGGTCAGCACCTGGCCGAGGATGACCTCGTCGATCTCGGCCGGTTCGACCCCGGCACGCGCCAAAAGTTCCTGCACGACGACGGCGCCGAGCTCATGCGCGGGCGTGGCGGCGAAGGCGCCGTTGAAGGAGCCTACAGCCGTGCGCGCGGCGCTGGCAATGACGATGGAAGCGGACATTTTCTTCTCCAGACTTCAAGGGTGTTGTTGTGCCGTTGAGGACTTTTTTGCCCTTTCCCACCCCCAAGTCAAACCGGAAATCGGCATGGCGCCGATGCGCCGCAAGCGGGCCGCGCATCGCGGTGTCGGCGGTCCGGTCGCTGCCGCGCAGCATATTTTGCCTGCTATGCAGCATTATATGATCCCGCAGTGCACAAACTGCTTGGAATTGTAGGGCTTTTGCGCATATCCTCAAAAAGGGCGCAATCGTTACCGGCTGCTTACTCAGGCGTGCCGGTGTCCGGGGAGGATGCAGATGGCCGCAAAAGACGACCCTATCATTATCAAGAAATACGCCAATCGCCGCCTCTATAATACGGGGACGAGTACGTATGTGACGCTCGAGGATCTGGCCGAGATGGTCAAGAAGGGCGAGGAGTTCACCGTCCAGGACGCCAAGACCGGCGACGACATCACGCATCCGGTGCTGACCCAGATCATCTTCGAGCTGGAGAACAAGGACGGGCAGAACATGCTGCCGATCCCGTTCCTGCGCCAGCTGATCGCCTTCTACGGCGACCAGATGCAAATGATCGTGCCGAGTTTCCTCGAGCAATCGATGATCGCCTTTTCCAAGGAACAAGAGCGGTTCCGCGAGCAGATGAAGGGCGCCATCGGCAAGTCGCCACTGGACGTGATGAAGATGGCGACGCCGATCAAGGCGCTGGAAGAACAGACGCGCCGAAACATGGAAATGTTCCAGAACGCGATGCGGCTGTTCACGCCTTTTCCGCCCGCCGGCTCGGCACCGGCAGCGGCCCCCGCCGAGCCGGCCAGGAAGGAAGCGCCGGAGAAGTCCGACGATCTGCAGCAGTTGAAGGACCAGATCGCGGCCATGCAGCGCAAGCTCGACACGATGTCATGAGCGCATAGCGCTCACGCGATTTACGGCAGCAATCCCTCATAGCGGCCGCGCGGCCGGATGATGCTGCCGCTCACGATCTGTTCGACCAGATGTGCCGCCCAGCCGACGCTGCGTCCAAGCGCGAAGAGGTGGAACGGTGCATCGAGCGGCAAGCCAAGGCTGCGCGCCAGCACGGCCAGGGCAAAATCGATATTCGGTTGGGCGCCGGTCGCCGCCATGGCGGCGGTTTCCAGCGACCGCAATGTTTCATCGGTGTTGTCGAAGGTCGCCAGAAGCGCCGTGGCCCGGGGATCGCCCTCGGGATAGAGCTGGTGGCCGAATCCCGGCAGTGGCCGGTCGTGGCCAAGCCAGCGCCGGATCGCGGCATCGGCACCATATCGTCCCGCGTCTTCGGCGAGTTGCATTACCGCTTCGCCGGCGCCGCCGTGGCGGGGACCTGACAGTGTCGCCAGGCCGGCCAGCAGACAAGCGGCGGGCGAGGCTCCGGTCGAGGCGGCGACGCGGGCCGCGAAGGTCGACGCATTGAGTTCGTGATCGGCAAGCAGCACAAGCGCACGCCGAATCGCATCCGCGCCTTCATCGTCCACCGACCAGCCCCGCGCCAATCGCTGGTGTACTGGTTCCGACCCCGCCTCGGCGCCGAGGGCGCTGGCCAACACGCCGATCGCGTGTGCGGCATCAGTGCACAGCGAGGCACCATTTCGTCCAAGCGAGGGCCGCGCCTGGCCGGCAAGCAAAGCGAGTTGCACGAACGCCTGGGCGCGGCCGGTCGGGCGCGGCGCATCTGGTGGCGATGCTTCGAAATGGACCGGGCCGGACAGAGCCCAGAGCAGTCCAGCGGTTTCTTCCAGCGTGGCATGGTCGGACAGCGCAACGGCATCCCGGCCCCGATAGATGAGGTTGCCGTGCCAGACGGTCGAAATCGCGGTGACGAGCGACGGCTCCCCCCAGGCGATCGCGCTTTCGGCGATGGCCGAGGGGCTGCGCCCGCGCGCCCTTCGCGTAGCCAGCGCCGCGATATCGTCGGCGCGGTACTGGCTGCGGCGCGGATCGGCCCGATCCGGGCGCATGCCGATGCGGCCGCGGCTGACATAGGCATAGAGCGTCTGCGGCCTCACCCGGAGCCTTTCCAGTGCCTCTTCCCGCGACAACCATTCGGACATATCGAGCTCAGATATTGATTCTATTGATCAAGATTGATGCTTATGGCGCCCATCCTTATCTCCCACCGGGAAAAGCTACAAGGAGACAAGGCCATGGCGAATGGGCTCGATGATGTGGTGGCGGCCGAAACCGTGCTGTCCGACGTGGATGGCCTGGGCGGCCGCCTGACGATCCGAGGCCATTCGCTTGGGGACTTGGCTGGACGATGGAGTTACGCCCGGGTCGTCCGCCTGCTGCTGGACGGCTTCTTCGACGATCTGCCTGGTGACGCCGAACTGGCGGCAAGGTTGGGCGGGGCACGCACCGAGGTCTTCGACCGGCTCGCGCCTTCGCTGCCCCTGCTGGCGCCGCTCGAAGTCTACAGCGCCATGCGCGCTGGTATGGCCTTGCTGCCGGATGGCGAAACGCTGGCGGACGCCTTGCGGCTGATCGCTGCGCCCGCGGTGCTGACGCCGGCCCTGCTGCGCCTGCGGCGCGGCGAGCAGCCGATCGCACCCGACGGCAAGGCGGATCATGCCACCGACATGTTGCGGATGCTCAGGGGATCGGTCCCGTCGCCGGCATTGGCAAACGCGCTCGACACCTATCTGGTGACCGTTTGCGATCATGGCCTCAATGCCTCGACCTTCGCCACCCGCGTCGTCGCTTCGACCCTGGCGGGCCTGACATCGTCGGTGCTGGCCGGGCTTGGCGCGCTCAAGGGGCCGCTGCATGGCGGCGCGCCCGGCCCGGTCATCGAGATGCTCGACGCCATCGCCGCGCATGGCGATGCGGCCACCTGGCTGCGCGACGAGATCGCGCATGGCGAACGCATCATGGGCTTCGGTCACCGCATCTACCGCGTGCGCGATCCGCGTGCCGATGTCCTGAAAGCGGTGGTGCGCAAGCTTGGCGGTGAGGGCGACACCGGCAGGCGGCTGGCTTTCGCCGAGACGGTCGAGCAAACCGCGCTCGACGTGCTCCGGGTCGCCAAGCCGCAGCGTTCGCTGCAGACCAATGTCGAATTCTACACCGCACTGGTGCTGGAAGCGGCAGGGTTTCCGCCCGAGGCGTTCAGCAATGTCTTCGCAGCCGGACGCGTCGCCGGGTGGGTCGCGCACGCGCGCGAGCAGCAGACCACCGGACGGCTGATCCGTCCGCAGTCACGCTATATCGGGCCTGTGCCGGACCTCGTCGCCTAGCTCCCATTTGCCTGGCTTCATGTCTGTTTCGAAAGCCGCGGTCTCTCCGCATGCAGCGATTGGCTTTCGCATGACCGAAATTTCATGTGATCACGCGAGCGTGTTCGTGTTCTTGCCTTGGCCCATCCTTATATATTGCACTGCAACATAAGCTGGCGATAGCTGCTTCCTTCGAATGACGTGGGGGGCGGGCTGGCGTATCAGGATGACAGGAACGCCATGACGAAGAGCGGCAAGGCGGAGGAAAAGAAGAAGATCAACATCGCTCTCCAGGGTGGCGGCTCGCATGGCGCCTTTTCCTGGGGCGTGCTCGACCGGCTGCTGGAGGATGGCAGGCTGGAGATATCGGCGGTGTCCGGTACCAGTGCCGGCGCGATGAACGCGGTGGCGCTGGCTGACGGTTTTGTCAGAGGCGGGGTCGAGGGCGCGCGCAAGAAGCTGGACGATTTCTGGCGCGCGGTGGCGGCGAAGGGACGGTTCAGCCCGGTGCAACGCATGCCGTGGGATGTCGCCTGGGGCAATTGGTCGATCGAGAACACGCCGGGCTATGTCTTCTTCGACACCATGTCGCGGGTATTCTCGCCCTATGTCGCCAACCCGCTCGGCCTCAATCCGCTGCGCGACGTCGTCGCGCAGGAGATCGATTTCGGGAATGTCCATGCCTGCAAGCCGATGGAACTGTTCATCTCCGCCACCAATGTCGAGACAGGGCAGTTGCGAGTGTTTTCCGATGGCGAGATCGATCTCGACACAGTGATGGCCTCGGCCTGCCTGCCGCAATTGTTCCGTGCTGTCGAGATCAAGGGCGTGCCCTATTGGGATGGTGGCTATGGCGGCAATCCGGCGCTCTATCCATTCTTCAAGACGGCGGCGACCGAGGACGTGCTTCTGGTGCAGATCAACCCGGTGGTGCGCGAGGGAACACCGAGAAGCGCCAACGAGATCCAGAACCGCATCGACGAGATCACCTTCAATGCCGGGCTGCTGCGCGAATTCCGCTCGATCGCCTTCGTCAAGGAACTGATCGCCGCCGGGCGTCTGCCGCATGGCGAATACCGGGACATCCGCATGCACCGCATCGATGCCGACGAGGCGTTCAAGGATCTGTCGGCATCCTCGAAGGTCAATGCCGAATGGGCCTTCCTGACCTATCTGCGCGACCTCGGTCGCACCGCCGCCAGCGACTGGCTTGAAGAGAATTACGCTGCCGTCGGCAAGCATGCCACGCTCGATCTCTCGGGCGAACTCGACGACGGTTTCAAGCCGGTCCGCGGTCCAGCACCGGGCCGTCGCGTGAAGGAGTTTCTCGCCGTTCGCAAGAATCCGGAGGCAGAGCGCCGTCGGGCCTGAGCCCGCCGGCGGCATGGCGGGGTCTCCGCAACAGCGCGTAGTCCAGCGCTGCTGGCGTGACAGCAACCTTGGCGTGCGGAAGAGCCGTCATCATGCTGACGCCTGTTGCCACCAACGGTCAGATGACGCCGGGCGGAAGACGTCCGAAGGGATCGGGCGCAATGCTCGACCCGAATTGCGAATGGGACGAAACACACTCGGTGTTCCCGCACCTGTCTCGTGCCGAGCCCTATGTCGCGCGTATCGCGACGCGATGGTCCAAGGCGTAAGAATGCGGGCGCGTTGAGTTTTTCAGCATCAGGTTCGACCTCGGGGCCTTGGCGGCGACAAACCTGACCTGAAAGGTTGCCGTGCCTTTTTTTCGAACAATTCCAGCCCTTTAGTCGAGTGTTATGGTGTCTCGACCATTGCCTCTCGCCGATCACACTGACGCGGATCGTCGGTTTGTGCCTGCACTTCGATCGGCGACGCAATGCGGATCGCGGCTATATTTCGGAGACGGCCGGACGGGCCTGTGGCGAGCCGCGCTGGTCTCCGGTGGACGATGTTTCAGAGCCGGATCGTGAGCCGGCGGCCGGCTTCACCAAGTAGCCTGGCAAGTGACGAAGTACCGTTTCATGGCGGCCACACCTTGTTCGGCTACGCAATGCTGCTGCAACTTTGGGGCTATATTGCGATGCAACTTTGATGTAGAAGCGCGCTCGCCGATCACGGCAATTTGAACACGGTCGAGCGCGCACCCATATCGGCGACGCGCACGCGTCATCAGACGCGGTGCTGGCCGAACCCGCAGTGGAAAAATGACGATGCCTAAAATCAGGTTTCACAAGCTTGCAGCCATTGTTGTGCTCATCGGTTTCGCGGCGTGGATGGCGACAGGCGAGTTCTCGTCGGTCGGCAGCGTGGCGGCGAACAAGGCCAAGGCAGCCGAAGCCGAGCAGGGCAAGACGCCGGACGCGAGCAAGCCGAAGACGGCGGAAGCCGAACCGAAGGCCCCGCTGCGTACCGTCGCTGTGGTGACGCCGCCGCGAAAGACCTATGCGCGCGCCATCCGCATTTCCGGGCTGACCGAAGCCGACAAGCGCGCGGTGCTGGCAACCCGCGTCGCCGGCGTCATCGACAAGCTGCCGGTCAAGCAGGGCGACCACGTCAAGACCGGCGACCTGGTGCTGATGCTCGCCGCCGAGGAAAAGATCTCGATGGTCGACAACGCCAAGCAGCTTGTGGCGCAGCGCAAGGCCGAACTCGACGCCGCCGAGCGTCTGGCCAAGACAGGCAATTTGCCGAAGCTGCAGCTCGACACCGCCCGCTCCAACCTGACCCAGGCGCAATCGCAGCTGGACACCGCACAGGCCGAGCTCGACCGCAACGAAGTGAAGGCGCCGTTCGACGGCGTCATCGACCGGGTGCCGGTGGAACTCGGCAGCTCCGTCATGCAGGGCGGCGAGGTGGCGACGATCCTCAAGCTCGATCCGGTGATCGCGCGCGGCGAAATCAGCGAGCGCGACCTCGGCTATCTCAAGATCGGCGACAAGGCCAGCGTTCGGCTGGTCAGCGGCCAGACCGTCGAAGGCACCGTGCGCTATATCAGCCGCGACGCCTCGTCGGCGACCCGCACCTTCCGTGTCGAGATTGCCATCCCCAATGCCGATGGCTCGGTGCCGGCCGGCATGACGGCCGAAATCAAGCTCAGCGCGCTGCCGACCGACGCGGTGCTTTTGCCGCGCTCGGTGGTGACGCTCGGCGACAAGGGCGACCTCGGCATCCGCGCCGTCGGAAAGGACAACAAGGTGGCGTTCTTCCCGATCGATCTGGTCGACGATACGCCGACCGGTCTCGTGCTTGGGGGCATCCCGGCCGATGCGCGCATCATCGTTGCCGGCCAGGAACTGGTGAAGGAAGGCGACGAGGTCCATCCGGTCGAGGCCGACCAGGCGACCATCAAAAAACTGATCGGCGAAGCCACCGCCGGGACGCAGTAGCGCATGGGCGCCGGCGCCGGGCCTTGTCCGGCGACAGCATGTCCGTTCGCCACTCCCGAAAGCAACAGCAGGCATAAGTCATGGATATCGTCAGACTCGCAATCAACAATGCCCGCCTGACCATCTCGGTCCTGGTCTTCCTGCTGATTGCAGGCTGGGTCGCCTATCAATCGACACCGAAGGAAGCGGAACCCGACGTTCCGATTCCGATGATGTATGTCAGCCTAATCTATCAAGGCATTTCGCCGGAGGATTCCGAGCGTCTTCTGCTGCGGCCGATGGAAAGCAAGTTGAAAAGCCTGAAGGGCCTCAAGGAGATGCGCTCGGCCGCCTTCCAGGGCGGCGGCTACGTTCTGGTCGAGTTCCAGCCGCAGACGAACCTGGCGACGGCACTGCAGGACACACGCTCCAAGGTGCAGGACGGCAAGGCCGACCTGCCGCAGGCGGCCGAGGAGCCTGTCGTCACGGAGGTCAACATTTCCGAATTCCCGGTGCTCGTCGTCACGCTGTCCGGCGAATTGCCCGAACGCGTGCTGGCTGCCGCGGCGCGCGAACTGCGTGATCGCATCGAGGAAGTGCCCGGCGTGCTCGAAGGCTCGTTGCAGGGCTCGCGCGACGATCTGGTCGAGGTCGTCATCGATCCGATGAAGCTGTCGTCCTATGGCCTGCAGCTCGACCAGCTAATCGGCGCGGTCGGTGCTTCCAACAGCCTGGTCGCCGCCGGCAACATCGAGGGCTCGGAAGGCAAATATGCCGTCAAGGTGCCGTCGCTGATCGAGACACCCGAGGATGTGGCGGCACTTCCCGTGGTCGCCGGGCCCAATGCCGTGGTGCAGGCCAAGGACATCGCGACGATACGCTCGACCTTCGCCGACGCGACGACAATCACGCGCCTCAACGGCAAGCCGGCCATCGCCATCGAAGTCAAAAAGCGCATCGGCGCCAATCTGATCGATACGCTGACCAAGGTCAGGGAGGTGTCGGATGCCTTCGTCAAGACCATGCCCGAGGGCATGCACGTCACCTACACGCAGGACAAGTCGGTCTTCGTCAACCAGCTGCTGGGGGACTTGCAGAACCATGTGATGATCGCCGTCATCCTGGTGTTCATCGTCATCCTCTACGCGCTGTCCGGCCGTGCCTCGCTGCTGATTGGCCTGGCCATTCCGTCGTCCTTCCTAATCGGTATCCTGCTGCTTGCCATGATGGGCTACACGATCAACATGATCGTGCTGTTCAGCCTCATCCTGGCGGTCGGCATGCTGGTCGACGACGCCATCATCGTCACCGAGTTCGCCGAACGAAGGATGAGCGAAGGCATGCCGAAGCAGGAAGCCTTCGCGCTTGCCGCCAAGCGCATGGCCGGCCCGGTCATCGCCGCGACGATGACGCGTATCGCCGCCTTCTCGCCGCTGTTGTTCTGGCCCGGCATCATCGGCGATTTCATGAAGTACATGCCGATCACGCTGATCGTCACGCTGTCGGCCTCGATGCTCTATGCGCTGGTCTTCGCGCCGACGCTGGGCGCTATATTCGCCAAGGCGCCGCAGCATCACGAGGATGGCAATCGCGACGGCTGGTACATGGCTGTCGTCAAGCAGGCGGTGCGCTTTCCCATCACCGTGATGGTGCTCACCGTCGTCTTGCTGACCGGTATTTTCGTTGGCTATTCAAAGTACGGTGCCGGCGTCGAGTTTTTCCCGAGCGTCGAACCTGACTACGGCCTGCTTTACGTGCATGCCCGTGGCAACCTTTCGCTGGCCGAAATGGATACGGCGACCAAGATCGCCGAGAGCCGGTTGCTCGGGTGGCCTGGCGTGAAGTCGGTCTACACCCGCGTCGGCAAGACGCAGGGCGGCGGCCAGGACGTGCCCGAGGACGTCGTCGGCGTCATCCAGTACGAATTCATCGACTGGCGCGAACGCAAGTCCGCCAACCAGATCCTAAGCGATCTGCGCGGCGTGATGGCCGGCATTCCCGGGGTCGACGTGGAGGTGCGCGTGCCGGAAGCCGGTCCGCCGACCGGCAAACCGATCCAGATCAGGCTATCGGCCGTCGATCCAGCCGGCCTCGACGACAAGGCGCGCGCCGTCGCGGCGCGTATCGCCAAGGTGCCGGGCGTCATCGATATTTCCGATGGCCTGCCGCCGCCCGGCGTCGACTGGGCTCTCGAGGTCGACCGCGCCAAGGCCGCGCAATACGGCATCAGCCCGACTTCGGTCGGCACCGTGGTGCAGCTGGTGACGAACGGACTGAAGCTCTCCGAATACCGGCCTGCTGGTGCCGATGACGCCGTCGACATCCGCCTGCGTCTTCCGGAAGACCGGCGCACGCTGTCGACGCTGGACGAGCTCAGGGTGCAGACCTCGCAAGGGTCGGTGCCGATCTCAAACTTCGTCGTGCGCAAACCCGAGCCGACGGTCGGCATCCTCAACCGCATCGACGGTGCCCGAACCGTGGTGGTGCAGGCCAATGTTGCCGCCGGCCAACAGGTCGCGGCAGTCCAGCAGCAGGTCACTCAGGCCGTCACCGATATGAATCTGGGCAGCGGAATACGCTGGAAGCTCGCCGGATCGAACGAGGACAGCGCGGAAGCCAGCGCCTTCCTCAGCAAGGCCTTCGGCGCGGCGATCTTCCTGATCTTCTTGGTGCTGCTGGCGCAGTTCAACAAGTTCACCAGCGTATGGCTGGTGCTGTCCTGCGTGGTCATGGCGACAATCGGCGTGTTCCTTGGACTGCTGATCACGGGCGAGACGTTCGGCATCGTCATGTCGGGCATTGGCGTCATCGCGCTGGCCGGCGTGGTGGTGAACAACAACATCGTGTTGATCGACACCTACGACCGGTTGCGTGAGGAGGGCTGGGACAAGATGGACGCGGTGCTGCAGACCTGCCGCGAGCGTGCGCGACCGGTTGTGCTGACGGCGGTGTCGGCGATTCTCGGCGTGCTGCCGATCGCCTTCGGCCTTGGGCTCGAAATCTTCCATCACGAGACGACGATCAATGCGCCGTCGACGCAATGGTGGATTTCGCTGTCCTCGGCGATCGTCTTCGGCCTGTCCTTCGCCACCATTCTGACGCTGGTCGTGACGCCGTCGATGCTGATGGTGTTCACCCGCGCCAAGATCAAACCCGGCGCGCGACGCGGCTTAATCAGCCGTCTCTTCCGGCGCGGCAAGGGCGAGATCTCGTCCCAAGGGCCTCTGGCAGATGTCGGCGCCGAGCCGGCAGTCAGCTTCCCGAAGGCGGCGGAATAGAGCGTTTCGCAGGCCAAGCAACAAAGGCCGTCCGGGAACAACCGGGCGGCCTTTTGCATTGTTCCCTCGAATGCAACCAGACGGCGAGGGCTCAAAATGACGATCAGCACACTTCTCGTTATCATCCTGATCCTGATCCTGATCGGCGCTGTGCCGGCATGGCCGCATTCGCGCTCCTGGGGCTACGGACCATCGGGCATTGTCGGCGTCATCCTGGTCGTGGTGCTGATCCTGCTTGTGCTGGGCAGGATCTGACCGGCAACGATCCGCCGCCGGACCTTACCGAGCGCAGCCGTTCTCACCTGCCAGCAAGCTCGATCAGGCGGCCTGGCGACGGGTGGGCGCGACGGCGATGCCGATATCCTGCAAGGCTTCGTTCACCGCCTGATCGAGCGGCGTATGCGGGATTTCGCCGATGATGCCTGCCAGCCGCGTCGAGGCCAGCCGGTGCGGCTCGAAGCGCAGGTATGACATCGAGACGATCTCTCGCCACATCGCCACGAACGGGCTGCCGGCGCGCAGCACCCACCAAGGCATGGAAGTCATCTTGAGTTGATGGCCGATGGCGTTCTCGGCGGCCACCTTGATCTCGAGATCGGTGGCGGCATGGCCTGGAAAGTTCAGCGCCTCATAGAAGCCGAGCTTGTCGAGATTGCGGGCCAGCGCGACGAAACCGACGGCGAAATCCGGCAAATAGGCCCATTCATGCACGAGGTCGGCCGGACCGGGCGCGGTGTAGATGCCCTTGTTGATCTTGGCGGCGACGATCAGGTCAAACCAGGAGCCGCTGCCGGTGCCGCCGAAGAAATCGCCGGCCCGCAGAACAATGGTGCGCACCCGTCCGGCCTCGGCCTCACGGCGGAACAGATCCTCCATGGCACAGCGGATGCGGCCCTTCTCGGTCGTCGGATGGAACGGCGTGTCTTCCGTGATCACCGCCGGCATGGGCGAGCCGTAATTGTAGACGGTGCCGGGGAAGAGATGC
This sequence comes from Mesorhizobium sp. BR-1-1-10, assembly GCF_020165595.1. Lineage (NCBI taxonomy): Bacteria > Pseudomonadati > Pseudomonadota > Alphaproteobacteria > Hyphomicrobiales > Phyllobacteriaceae > Mesorhizobium > Mesorhizobium sp. BR-1-1-10. The sequence goes on from NZ_JAIUIL010000014.1 coordinate 53,113, forward strand.
TGCGCATCGTTGGCATGGCAGGCGGCCATGACATTTTCGGCCATTGGCAGGCATTTGCCCCAGTCGGTGTAGATCGGGTTGAGGCCGTTGAAGATGATGTCGACACCCTCGGTGGCCTGGATCAGCGATTGACGGTCCAGCGCATCGCCGGCAACCGCCGTGGCGCCCTCAAGCTCGGCCGGCACCATGCCGGTACGGGTGACGGCGCGGACGTCGAAGCCGGCGTCGATGAAGGCCTTGGCAACCACGCGACCGAGCCGGCCATTGGCGCCGAGAATTGCGATCTTGGTCATTCTTCGTCTCCTTATTCGTTTTCAAGTGCGGGGTTTGCCTAGAAGCGACGGGACGAGCCCGCCGCTTCTGGATTTTCGAGGACCACCGTTCAGCGGCTGCCGAAGAGGTCGCGGTTGCTGCCCTGGACGACAGGCTTCTGATTGGTCGCCTCGGATTTGCTGATCGACGAGGTGGTCACATTGTCGGTGGTGGCGACGGTCTGGCTGGCATTGTCCGAGCCAAACTTGTCGCTGCCGGCAAAAGCCGTGTTGGCGGCGATGAGGAGGGCGGCGGTTGCGAGTGTGATCTTGGTCATTGGATTACTCCTGGTTGGTTGTGCAGTCCGTATCGGTGTTTGCAGGGTGAATATGATTGCTTCATCGATGAATTAAAATTGACCAAGATTGCAGTTTTGTTATTCATTACCGAATGGATGAGATTGACTGGAACCTGATCAAGAGCTTTGTCACCGTGGCGGAAACCGGCAGCCTGTCGGCCGCGGCGCGAAAGCTGTCGGCGAGCCAGCCGACGCTTGGCCGTCACATCGGGGAGTTGGAACAGGCGCTCGGCGTCACACTTTTCCGGCGCGGTCGAAGCGGCTATGCGCTGACCGAAGTGGGAGCCACGCTGTTCGAGCGCGGCAAGACGGTGAGCGAGCAGGCAAGCGCCTTTTCACGGCTCGCGCTGGGTTCGGTCGAGGCGATCGAAGGCACGGTGCGCATCGCGGCCAGTGAGGTGGTAGCGGCCTATGTGCTGCCCGACATGATGGCGCGGCTCGGCGTCGACGAGCCCGGCATCGAGGTCGAGATCGTTGCCTCGAACCAGGTCGAGAACCTGCTGCGCCGGGATGCCGACATCGCCATCCGCATGGTCAAGCCGGCGCAGAACGAACTGGTGGCGCGCAAGGTCTGCGATATCGGACTCTGCGCCTGTGCAGCCATATCCTACCTCGATAGGCGCGGGCGCCCGCTGGGACCGGCCGACCTCGTCAATCACGCCCTGATCGGCTTCGATCGCAGCGACGAGATGATCCGGGCCTTTTCCCAGCATGGCATCCCGGTCACCCGAAACAGCTTTCGTTTCAGGGCCGACAATCAGATCGTGCTCTGGGAAGCGGTGCGGGCGGGAAACGGCGTTGGTCTTGGCCAGGAGCCGCTGGCAGACCGCGATCCGCTGGTGGAGAAGGTGTTGCCCGGCCTGCCCTTGCCTGCCCTGCCGGTATGGCTGGCCATGCATCGCGACGTGCGCACCAGCGTGCGCATCCGCCGCGTGGCTGATTTTCTCCACGAGGAATTGAAACGTTATTCGGCGGGCGCGGCATCCGGAGCGAATTCGGCGCGGTGAGCCAAACCGGCCATCAGCAAGACGACGATCAGCAGAGCCGACATGGCGATGAAGATCGGGCCGAAACTGGAATGCTCGGCGACGAAGCCGATCGCCGACGGCGCCACCAGAATGCCGGAATAGCCCATGGTGGTGACGACGCTCATGCCGGTGCCCGAGGACATGCCCTCCTGGTTGCCGCCGGCGGAAAAGATGATCGGCACCATGTTGGCGATGCCGAAGCCGCAAAGCGCAAAGGCTGATATGGCGAGCCAAGGCGAAGGCGACAGGCCGGCGATCAGCATGCCGGCGGCCGCGACGATGGCCGAACCGCGCAGTGTCATCACTGCGCCGAAGCGGTTGCGGACGCCATCGCCGAAAAAGCGCATGATCGCCATGACGCCGGAGAAGGCGGCATAGGCAAGACCGGCGACGGCGAGGTCGGCGCCGAGTTCCTGCCGCAGATACAGCGCCGCCCAATCGAGCACCGCGCCCTCTGAAATCATCGTCAACAGGGCCATCAGGCCGATGAGGTAGACCAATGGGTTTGCCGGCAGAGCGAATTTATGATGCTCGACCGCCTGCGGTTTGTTTTCGGCCACGATGTGGGGCACCGCCGCCGCGATTGCCGCGAAGGCAAGCACGGTCACCACCGCGGCATGGGCGAGGTGGCCATAGGTCTGGATGGCGAAGCCGCCGAGGGCGCCGCCGGCGAAACCGCCGAGGCTCCAGAAGCCGTGCGACGAGGACATGATGGCGCGCCCCAGCCGCCGTTCCACTACCACCGCATTCGCATTCATGGCGACATCCATGCCGCCGATGGAGCCGCCGAATATGAACATGGCGATGGCCGCCAGCGGCACGTCGGGTGCCAGCGCCACGACCAGCAGGCCGAGGCTGCCGCACAGGCCGAACCAGCGCAGCACGGTGCGCGAGCCGTGTTTGGAGATCAGGTGGCCGCACCATGTCATGGCGGTGACCGCGCCGGCGCCGAACAAAAGGATCAGCAGGCCGAGCGTGAATTTCGAGATGTCCAGCCGGGTCAGGAAGACAGGAATCTGCGGCGCCCAGCTGCCGGTCAGGAAACCATTGGCGAGGAAAATGGCCGCCACGGCCCATCGCCCGCGAATGGCAGTCTGCATGGCGTTCGAAGCGTTCATGGCACGAATCCGGTCAGAAAATGGCTTTGCGCGGCAAATTAGATCGATTCAATTTTCAGTCAAGCGCTGTTGTGGGAAAGCATTTGGGCCAAACGGGCTCAGTGATCCTTCGGGCGCCGCGCTTCGAATTCCGCCTTCTTGGCGTCTGAAGCCTCTGTCTGGTTGAGCGCCTGCCACTGCGCATAGGGCATGCCGTAGACGATCTCGCGCGATTGGTCCTTGCCGAGATCTACGCCTTCGGCATTGGCTGCTTCGCGGTACCAGTTCGACAGGCAGTTGCGGCAGAAGCCGGCGAGGTTCATCAGATCGATGTTCTGCACGTCGCCCCGTTCACGCAAGTGCTCGACCAGTCGCCGAAAGGCGGCGGCCTCGAAGTCGCGCTTCTGTTCGTTGCTGAGTTCGGTCATCGAAACCTCCGTCATAGCGGCCCGGTGCGCGAGCCGAACATCTTTACCGCATGTATATCGGGACGGCGGTCGATCGCGTCAACGATCGGTGCGAGCCGCCCGGCCCAGGCGACAATGCCCTTCTGGTCCGCTATCAGATCCTGGCGGATTTCGATCAGCGCGTGGGCATAGCCATTGACGATGGCGTGCCTGAACATGGTGTCGCCGCGCAACGCGCCATCATACGGTTCGTTGTCGCCAACCACGAGTTGTTTGTCCTCAGCCAGCATATCGATCAGCGGTCGCGCCACCCGGTCGTCCTTGTCCCACAGGATACCGACATGCCACGGACGTTGCTTGCCCTGCATGGCAGGGGTGAAGGAATGCACCGAGAAGATGAAAGGCGCTTGCCCTGAAGCCTGCGCGACTGACGCAATCATGGCGCCGACCGCGTCGTGATAAGGGCGGTAGAAGCGATCGAGCCGCCTTTCGCGTTCCTCCTGCGCCAGGGGATAATTTCCCGGAATGATGGTGCCGTCGTAAAGCTGGCGAATGAGTGTTGGATCGTCCTCGCCTCGGTTGGGGTCGATCAGCAGCCGCGAGAAATTGGCGAGCACCGCCGGCGCATCGAGCAGGGCCGCCAGCTCGCGCGTCACCGCTTCGACGCCAATGTCATAGGCGATATGGCGGTCGAATTCGGCCGCCGGCAGCCCCAGGCTGCCATATTCTTCCGGCAGGTCGCGGCGGGCGTGATCGGCCAGAAGCACGATGCCTCGCTTGCGGTCGCCCTCGACGATGTCGAAGGGCGCGAAAACTGTGGATCGGGTCATTGGCGGAAAATGGTCGTTCGCTGGCCTTCGGGGAGGATGCTATCGTCATTCCACGAAGACGACGTGTACGCAATGCCGTTGTTTAGCCAAGGTTTCCCGGGAAATCTGGCACGGGGCGACGGTCGTGCGCCGGGAGCCTTCCTAAATCGATTGGAATTGGTCAAAACGGCGCGTTGACATGCGCCCGGACTTTTCCGAAAAGGGGCGCAGAGAGATGCTGATGTGGTTCTTGAGGGGTTTTAGGATGGGTTCCGACGGCGGGCAGCGCGCGCGCTTTGCCTTAGCCATGCCGCTCCTGACGCTCGCCGTGGGACTGTCAGCGATGGTCACAGCTTCACCGGCGCGCGCCGACTTCCGCGTCTGCAACGCCACGCAGAACCTGGTCGGCGTCGGAATCGGCTATCGGGCCAAGGCCGGCTGGATCACCGAGGGCTGGTGGCACATCGAGGGATCGAGTTGCAAGACGTTGATCGAAGGGCCGCTGTCATCAAGGTTTTACTATCTTTATGCAGAAGACGCCGAGCGCGGTGGACGCTGGGACGGCCCGATCAACATGTGCGTGGCTGAAAAAGAGTTCAAGATTGCCGGCGTAAGCGACTGCGTCGCCAGGGGCTTCCAGCGCGCCGGATTCCAGGAATATGACACGGGCGAGCAGGCAAGCTGGATGGTCCAGCTCACCGACGAGCCCGCAACGGGAGGCGCTCCAGCCGCCCCGGGAACGAATAGTCAATGAGACGTAGCCGCAAGGTCAAGATCCTAGCCACAATCGGTCCGGCATCTTCCTCCGAGGAGATGCTGAAAAAGCTGTTCGAAGCCGGCGCCGATGTGTTCCGCATCAATATGAGCCATACCGATCATGAGCTGATGCGCACGCTGGTCGCCCGCATCCGCGCGGTCGAGGAAAGAGTTGGCAGGCCGATCGGCATCCTGGCCGACCTGCAAGGCCCGAAGCTGCGCGTCGGCAAGTTCGCCAATGGCAAGGAAGTCTTGACCCTGGGCCAGACATTCACCCTCGACGACAATCCCGAGCCCGGCACCTCGACAAGGGTCTACCTGCCGCATCCTGAAATCCTGAGCTCGGTCGAGGCTGGCCATCGCCTCCTGATCGACGACGGCAAGCTCGAACTGAAGGCGGTAAAGAGCGACGGCAAGTCGATAGTCTGCACCGTTATTGCCGGCACCACCATTTCCGACAAGAAGGGCGTCAGCCTGCCAGATACCGACCTGCCGGTCGGCGCGCTGACCGAGAAGGACCGCAAGGACCTCGACGCGGTGCTCGCCACGGGCGTCGACTGGGTCGCGCTATCCTTCGTGCAGCGGCCGGAAGATCTGGCCGAGGCGCGCAAGATCGCCCGTGGCCGCGCGCTGATCATGGCCAAGATCGAAAAGCCACAGGCCGTGGCCCGGCTGGCCGAGATCATCGAACTGTCCGACGCGCTGATGGTCGCCCGCGGCGATCTCGGCGTCGAAATGCCGTTGGAAGCGGTGCCCGGCATCCAGAAGCAGATCACGCGCGCCGCGCGCCGCGCCGGCAAGCCGGTGGTGGTCGCGACGCAGATGCTGGAATCGATGATCACCGCCCCTGTGCCGACCCGCGCCGAAGTGTCCGACGTTTCGATCGCCGTCTTCGAAGGCGCTGATGCCATCATGCTGTCGGCGGAATCGGCGGCGGGCGCCTATCCGGTCGAGGCGGTGGCGATGATGAACCGCATCGCCGCCAAGGTCGAAACCGATCCGACCTATGCCGGCATCATCAACGCGCAACGCTCCGAGCCGGAAGCGACCGGCGCCGATGCCATTTCGCTGGCCGCCCGCGAGATCGCCGAAACGCTGAAACTGTCGGCGATCATCACCTACACGGCATCGGGCACCACCGGCCTGCGCGCCGCGCGCGAGCGTCCGCAGGTGCCGATCATCGCGCTGTCGCCGATCCTCAACACGGCGCGACGGCTGTCGCTTTTGTGGGGCACGCATTGCGTCGTCTCGCCCGATGCCACCGATCTCGACGACATGGTCAACCGCGCCTGCCGCATCGCGCTGGAAGAAGACTTCGGCAAGCCGGGCGACCGGGTCATCATCACCGCAGGCGTGCCGCTGCGGACTCCGGGATCGACCAACATGCTGCGCATCGCCTATGTCGGATCGGAAACAGCCGGCCGGTAGTCGGCCGCCAGCGTCGTTGCAGTCCCCAGCGCTCTTGCCGCGGCTTCCGCGTGGTTTCTTCGCTGGAGGAACCGTCGCGCGCGAGGAATGGGGTCATGCAGATATTGATTTGGGCCGAGCATCTTTCGCCGGTTGAGTTCGGTCTTATCGAGCAGATCGAAATCCACTTTCGCAATCGTGCAACGCCATCCGGCGTTGCGCGAAGCCCAGCTTCTTTCATGGTGTTCGAGCAACCGCTCTCGGGCGCAATAGCCATGATAGTCGAAAGCGATCAGGCCGTTCGTCACATAGATATGGTTTCCTGAAAAACCTTCGTCAGGAATGATCCGTTCGCCGTAAAATCCCTCCAAAGGCGGATGCTTGAGGAAGGTGCCGGCGAGAATGGCGCATGCGCCGTGACCGAAAAAGATGCGATCCGGCAGCGCCGATCGCTTTTCCGGATTTCTCTTTATGCCGTGTTTCAGGAGGTACATGCCGCTCTGATCCCAATGGCGGGCTGCGATGGCCGTTTTCGGTTGGCACGCATCAGGTCGGCGCGAGCTCCGCCTCAGGTTCTTTGATGTCGGCGCATTTGCCCGTGCCATATGTGTCGCCGGCAATCCGTGCCTCCACCGTCCTGGCGATTGCTTCCAGATCGATAGCCTTGCCGCCGACTTTCTCGATGGCGCCGACGACGAGGTCGGATGCGATCCAGTCTGGCTTATGACCGAGATTATGCACCCAGACGAGCTCGGCACCCGGGATGTCGCGCACCAGGCCGACGGAGTGGATCCGGGCATAGACGACCTTGTCGCGGTCGCCGGAGATGACCACGGTCGGGGCCGTGATCTCTTTGTAGTGCGGTGCGGCGGCGAGCGCATAGCGATAGAGGCCGGCAACGTCGGTGGCGTTGGCGCGAAAGGCCGACGGCCGCAGCACCAGCGGGATCGAGGTTGCGGCGAGATAATTGTCGGGCACCTTGTTGGGTGAGAAGACGCAGGTCGTTGCGTCCGCCATCCACAGCGTCCCGGCAGGATAGGTCAGCGTCTCGGAAAACAGCCGGCCGATCACCGGAATGGTGGTCAGGTCGTAGTACCAGGACGTCGCGCCGCCCGGCCAGGGATGGGTCGCCGGCGCCAGGAAGACCAGCCCGAGCGTCTTGTCCGCATGCTCGCGGCCGAAAGCCGCCGTCACCACGCCGCCGAAGGAATGGCCGACGATGATTGCCTTCTTGATGCCGAGACGGTCCATCAGGGCGGCGATGGTTGCGGCTTGCGCCGATGGGTCCTCATTGTTGCCTGGACCGCGGCCGGACCAGCCAAAACCAGGCCGGTCGAAGAACAGCATTTCGGCGCGGCTTTCAAGCAGCGGCCTGAGTGGCAGCATCTGGTCTTTCAAATTGGCGCTGGCGCCATGGATGAAGACGATCGGCGGCAGATCCGCACTGGCTGGGGCGGGGAGGTGGACGTAGTGGATGCGGGCACCGTCGATGTCGGCGAACGCCCCGACCGAAGGACCGCGGCGCTCGATCAGCCACGAGCCGGCGCGGGTGACGCCGACCAGGGCAAGGACAAGCGCCATCAGGAAGGCGAGCGCGGCATAGATCAGGTTCATGCAGGGATATACGGGATGGAGGGGGATAAGTTGTGGGGTAGGGCAGTAGGGCTGGCTCCAGCGCCAGCGCCTAATGGCTATTTCCTGATCTATCAAATGCCTTCGCCGGCAAGCTCTTCCGACAGGGTCGCGACCTGGTTCTGGGCGCTGCGCATCATCGGGTAGATGGCCAGCACCTTCTGCCAGGCCTCGAGCGCCGATTGCTTGTGGCCGGTCTCGGCCATGATCTGGGCCAGGCCCGACAGCGCGCCAAAATGGCGTGGCTCGAGCTGCAGCGTGCGGTCGATGTCGGCCATCGACTTGCCGTAGTTCTTCATCATGAAATGCACGGTGGCGCGACGGTTCCAGCCTTCGGCGTAGCTAGGCTGCAAGGTCACCACCTGGTCCAGGAAATCGAGCGCGACGTCGAATTTCTGATCATTCATCGCTTTTTGCGACCACTGCATCATCAGGTCGATCGAGGCGCTGCCGGACTGGAACCATTCGTTCCAGATGCTGCCGGCGATGCGCTCGGCGGCCTTTTCGTTGCGCTCGCGCTTCAGGTCGGAGAACAACTTGTCGAGCCGGGCCTGTTTCGTCATCGGCGTGGCCGGAGTGTCCGGAGCCGCTGGCTGGGCATCGGCGGGCGCCGGCTGACCATCCGCGGCCGCCACCGCGATCGGCCGATCACCGGCTTGGGCCGGCAGGGGGATGACGCCGGAAACCAGCAAAGTCGTCAAGAATACAAAAAGAATCCGCATCGCCCGAGTTTAATCCCGGGCGGCGGAACATCAAAGTGATTTTAGCGTGGGAAGGTCGGCTGGCCGACAAGCATCAGTGGGCGGAGACGAAAAAGCCTCCGGCCGAAAACTCAACCCTGGCGCGCCTTGTAGCGCGGGGCGGTCTTGTTGATGATGTAAACGCGGCCCTTGCGGCGAACCAGCTGGTTGTCGCGGTGACGCGCCTTCAACGCCTTGAGCGAATTCTTGATCTTCATGGTCTTGCCTGTCGGTCTGGACCCGGTTCGGGGTCGAATTTTTAAGGCGCGCCAGAAGACGCGCCTTTTGAACGGTGGGTGGCTCATAAACGAGGAGACTTGCCCATGTCAACCGTAAGTCAACCGCAAGCGCGCTCCGCGTCCCGATATCATCAAATATCCGCCATGTCGGCCCCGTGGCATTGCGCGGCCATGAGCCGGCTGGGATGATGTCGTCCATCGCAAGCGATTTGGGAACGACCATGCGCCGAATATTCCTCTCCTCCTGCCTCGTCATCCTGGCGGCGAGCTCGGCTGCCCGAGGGCAAGAATGCGACCGCTCCGACGACAGCCAGCAGATGATGAATATCTGTGCCGGCGAGGACTATCAGGCGGCCGACGCCAGGCTCAATGCGGCCTACCAGGCGCTGATTGGCTCCGATGATGCCGATGGCAAGAGATTGCTTCAGGTGGCACAACGCGCCTGGATCAGCTTCCGGGATGCCGAATGCGCGCATAACACCGCCGCCAGCCAGGGCGGGTCCATCCATGCGATGGAGGTCTCGCAATGCCTGACCAGGCTGACCAATGATCGCATCAAGCAGCTCGCCGCCTCCGCCAATTGCGAGGAAGGCGATGCAAGTTGCGCCAGCCCCGACGCGGACAGCGACGAGGTGCAATAGGCGTGTCTGGTATCAGCCGCGGCGGCTGATGCGGGTGAAATGACCCATCTTGCGACCGGGCCGGGCCTCGGCCTTGCCGTAGAGGTGCAGCATCAGGTCGGGCTCGGCGAGCAAGGCGGGAACGCGCAGCACGTCGTCGCCGATCAGGTTCTCCATCACGCAATCGGAATGACGGTTCGAGCTTCCCAATGGCAGGCCGGCAATGGCGCGGATATGCTGCTCGAACTGCGAAACGATGCAGGCGGCTTCGGTCCAATGGCCGGAATTGTGGACGCGGGGCGCGATCTCGTTGGCCAGCAGGGAGCCGTCGGCCGGTACGAAGAACTCGACACCGATGACGCCGACATAGTCGAGCGCCGACAGGATTTTCGTCGCCGCGTCTTTCGCGTCCCGCGCGGTCGCCGGCGCAACGCCGGCCGGCAAGGTCGATGTGTGCAGAATACCGTCGCGGTGCACATTCCAGGCTGGATCGTAGGCGGCGACAGTGCCGTCCAGCCCTCGCGCGGCGATGACGGAAATCTCGCGCTCGAACTGCACGAAGCTTTCCAGGATCAGCGGCACATTGCCCATCCCCTCGCAGGTGCCGGCGAAACCGCCGGCTTCCATGTTGCGGAAGACGCGCTGGCCCTTGCCGTCGTAACCCATTCGCCGCGTCTTCAGGATGCCGCTGCCGCCGAAGGCCTTCAGCGCCGCCGCCAGCTCGTCGTCGGTGTCGACTTGATGGAACGCGGCGGTGGCGATGCCGATGCCGTTGAGGAATGTCTTTTCGCTCACCCGGTCCTGCGCCACGTCAAGCGCCCGCGGCGGCGGATAGACCGGCACTTTGGCGGCAAGCGCGGTTGCGGCGGCGACCGGCACGTTCTCGAACTCGTAGGTGACGACGGCGCTTGCAGCCGCCAGTTCGGCAAGTGCTGCCGGATCGTCATAGGCGGCCGTAATCTGCCGGTTGGCGACCTGTGCCGCCGGGCAATCCGGTTGAGGCTCCAGCACGATGGTGCGATAGCCGAGCCGGGCGGCGGCCATTGCCAGCATGCGGCCAAGCTGGCCGCCGCCAATGATGCCGATGGTCGATCCGGCGGGCAGGCTCACGGCGTATCCGTCGGTTCGGCCGCGACCTTGGCGGTCTGCGAGGCGCGCCAGGCATCGAGGCGCTGGGCAAGCTTGTCGTCGTTGAGCGCCAGCACGGCGGCGGCCAGCAGGGCGGCGTTGGCCGCACCAGCCTTGCCGATGGCCAGCGTTCCCACAGGAATGCCGGCCGGCATCTGGACGATCGAGAGCAGCGAATCCTGGCCCGACAGCGCCTTCGATTCCACCGGCACGCCGAACACCGGCAGTGGTGTCATCGCCGCCGTCATGCCGGGCAGATGCGCGGCACCGCCGGCGCCGGCGATGATGACCTTGTAGCCGGCGGCCTTGGCGCCTTTGGCGAATTCGTAAAGCCGGTCGGGCGTGCGGTGCGCCGAGATGATCAGCCGTTTGTGGGGCACACCAAGCGCCTCCAGCGTCTCCGCTGCCTGGCGCATCGTCGCCCAATCGGATTGGCTGCCCATGATGATGGCGACGTCGGCGCGTTGATCGTCCAAGCTTCTGCTCCCCGGCGACAAAGGCGCGCCTTAGCGGAATTCGCGCGGGGCCGCAAGGATTTCAGGCCATCGGCGAGATGCCGACGGCCATATTCCGGCTCATGCCGCCGCCTTGCGGAAGCGAGCGACGAAGTCGTCGAGCTCGGGGCGCTCCATGTCGGAGATCGCCCAATAGGAGAAGGCGCCGTCGCTCCAGTGCACCATCGAAAAGCCGCCGGAGGAAAGATCGTCCGGCTGGGTGGTCTTGCCGCCCTGCTGCGGTTCGGCGACCAGGGTGATCAGGTGCTCGCGGTGGCGGTAGACCAGTGCCGGTACCGGCCGGCCCGATATCACCTCGACCCGGCCGCCGATAAGAGCGAAACCCTCCTGGGCAAGATCCGGCGCCGGCGGCGAGACGCCGATGCGGGCGTCCAGCCACGGTTTGACCGTATGGCGGTCGGAGGAGACGATGTCGATCGGGCTCGCGGCGAGCAGGCTGCGGCGATGGCCGCTGGCGACGGCCGCGGCCAAGCCGTCTTCGGCGCCGTTGAACATTACCCATTGCGTTGCGCCGCTGGCCAGCACCGCGCTGATCATGATCGATGCCGCCATGGCGCGCCAGTCGAACGAGCCGAAGCGGCTTGCCCTCGGCGATCTCCGCGCCAGCGAAGGACGCGTCCCGGCTTCACGCCGCTGGCCGACGCCAGCGCCGGCAATCAAGCCCGGCAGCGCCGACGGCGTGCCGCGCTGCGGCTCTGCTGCCTCGGCTGTCGCCGGCTGCTCGGTGCTGACCATGCCGATCGCCGCGATGCGGGCCCGAAAGGCGTCGCTCACGTCGGGGCGCGGCAAGCGGCTGACCGCGCCTCGCAAGGCAAGGATGCGGGCATGTTCGGCGGCAAGCCGGGGATCGGCGGCGATGCGACGCTCCACCGCAAGGGCCGCCGCCGCATCAAGCTCGCCATCAACAAGGGCGTGGATCATCAGTCTGACACCTTCGGGATCATTGGGCAGTCCATCGTCATGGCCGGTCATGGCGCTCTCCCCAGTTCGGACGCCAGCAGGCCGCGGGCGCGGGCCAGCCTGGACATCACCGTACCCATCGGCACGTCGAGCATGGCCGCTATCTCGCGATAGCTGAGGCCGTTGATGTCGCGCAGCACCAGCGTTTCGCGAAACGGCTGCGGCAGGGCAGCGATCGCAGCCTCCAGTGCCGCCGTGTCGGCCCTGGCGATCAGGCTCGCTTCCGGACCATCCTCGTCCGGCAGGCTGGTGCCATGGGCGGCCGCCATGTCGTCGAGATCGCCGAGGTCGCCGACGGCCATCATGCCGCGCGGCCGGTTGCGCGCCATCCAGGTGTAGGAGGTGTTGCGCACGATGGTGAGCAGCCAGGCACGCGCATTGCCGCCGGCGTAGCCTGATATGCCGGCATGCGCCTTGATGCAGGCGTCCTGAACGACATCCTCGGCGTCGGCGGCATTGCCGGTCAGCCAGCGGGCAAGCGCCAGCGCGTCGCCGAGATGCGGCAGCACTACGTCGTTGAAACGCTCTGCCAGGGCCCTGTCGCTCAAAGCAGCACCATGATCCTCTCCGGAGCGGACAGGCCGTGCCGCCTCAAGATGCGACAGCGATTTTGCCTGGCTTGCAGGAGCAAAGCCCCCGGAAACGGGCAAAGTCGTCTGCCTTGCTGAAAGTGAATTCATCTGCGTCACCAGTGTCAAGCGCTATGAAAGGAGGGGCGCTATGAAAAGGAGGGGCGCCATGGAGAAGGGATTGATGACGATCATGCTCGGCAGCGCATGACGGCGGCTGACGCCGCAGCCGTGTTCGCTGTGCTCGCGATGATGGGGCATGCCAGTCTCCTCAACGCCAGCCGTGGCGTATGTCGAGGAGACTTGTTGAAGAGAGGATTTATTCCCGCGTGGGCAAATTCCGGCTGTTCACAGTCGCGTGATCAGCCGATGCCTTCGGCATGGTCGGTTTAGCGATCAATCCGGCCAGCGCAAGACGCCTGACGAATCCTTGCGGGCGACCTTCATCGCGTCGGCCGGGCGCTCCTTCGCGGTCAGCACGGCGCGCAGACGTTCGGCGACAATCTCCGCCTCGCCGGGGTGAAGGTTGCAGGGGTCGAGGAAAAAATGGCCGCGCTCGACCTCGTGATTGCGCACGATGATCGGCGGCGAGCCGGCGGCAAGGGCCGAGGCAAGACCGGCGGCGGTGAAGCGGCTCTCTGGGGAGACGAATATCTGCAGCCGGTCGAGTGGATTGGCGGTGGGGTCGGGAATGATGATGGCGACGATGCCGGGCAGTCCCTGCAGCGCGTCCTTCCACAGGTTCAGCGCTGCTTCCTCGCGCCGGCGGATTCCGGCATGGTCGCGCTTCTCCCAGGCTTCGAGCGCCGCCATGGTGCCGGCGATGCTTTCCTTGCCGACCTTCATGGCGCGCGCGACGCCGCGGTTCTGCAGATAGGCGGCCCGCACCAGATCCTTGCGGCCGGTGACGATGCCGCTGGTCGGCCCGCTCAGGAATTTATGGCCGCTGTAGATGACGACATCGGCGCCGCGCGCCAGAAAACCGCGCAGATCATACTCGGACGCGGCGTCGACGATCACCGGCACGCCCTTGGCGTGGCAGATATCGCAGAATTCCTCCAGCGACAGCATGCCGTATTGCACCGTGTGGTGGGCCACGACGTAGAGGGCCGCCGCCGTGCGCTCGTTGATCGCCTCGCTTACATGATAGTCCTGGGTCACGCTGACCGTGCCGGCGGGCACCACCCTGGCGCCGGCGACGCGGACCGACTGGTCGATCGGGGCGCCGTAATTGACGATGTGGCCGAGCTGGATGACGACCTCCGACTTGAGGTCGCCAGTGTCGTCGGGCAGGCGCTCGATGGCGAGCAGGCTGGTTCCGGTCATCGCACCGGCGATCGCCATGGTGATGCCGCTAGCGCAGCAAGCGGTGATGAAGCCGGCCTCGCCGCCGGTGAGGCGCGCGACGACCGTGCTCGCGGCGCGCTGCAGATCGTCCATTTCCACCCATTGCGAGGCCATTTCAGCCATGGCGGAGATCGCTTCCGGGACGATGATCGAGGCGCCGAGCGCGGTCATGGTGCCGGAGACGTTGATGATCGGCCGCAAGCCCAGCCGTTCGCGGATGGTGGTGTTGGAGCCGGTGCCGGAAGAGGTTTTCATGTGAGCTAATCCCGTGGGTGGCAGGTCAGGCGGCGATCTCGACGACCGCTTCGATTTCGACGGTGATGTTTCCAGGCAGCGAGCCGACGCCGATCGCCGAGCGGGCATGGCCGCCGATCTTGTCGAAGACATCGGCGAACAGGTCCGAGCAGCCATTGACCACTTTCGGGTGATCGCTGAAGGTCGGCGTCGCGTTGACGAAGCCGAGCAGCTTGACGACGCGCACGATACGGCCGAGATCGCCGGCGGCTGCATGCATGACGGCAAGCAGATTGAGCCCGGTCAGCCGGGCATGCTGATAGGCCTGCTCGACCGTCACGTCCTCGCCCACCTTGCCGGTGCAGAGCGTGCCGTCGGCGCGCAGGGGCCCTTGGCCGGAGAGGAAGATCAGCCGCCCGCTCTCGGCATGGGTGACGAAGTTGGCGATCGGCGTCGGCGGCTCGGGCAGCGTCAGGCCGAGTTCGGCGAGCCTGATATAAGGCGTCATGGATGAAGGCTCCTTGGGCGGCTTTGGCCGCCTGAGTTTAGAAATGCGAGGCTCGGAAGCGCGCCAGGAAAGTGCGGAGGCGTTCGTTGCTGGTCTCCGCCGCGAGGATCTCCTTCGGCGGCCCGACGGCGCTGACGCCGCCATCGGCCATGAAGACGATGCGGCTCGAAGCGTCGCGGGCAAAGGCCATTTCGTGGGTTACCATCAGCATGGTCATGCCATCCTCGGCGAGGCTGCGCACCACGGCCAGCACCTCGCCGACGAGTTCGGGATCGAGCGCGGAGGTGATCTCGTCGAGCAGCAGGATCTTCGGTTCCATGGCCACGGCGCGGGCTATGCCGACGCGCTGCTGCTGGCCGCCGGAGAGTTCGGCCGGCAGGCTGTCGGCCTTGTGGCCAAGGCCGACGCGCCCGAGCCAGTGTTCGGCAATCGATCGCGCCTCGGCTTCGTTCTTTCCCCTCACCTTGGTCAGACCCAGCATGATGTTGCCGGCCGCCGTCAGGTGAGGGAAGAGGTTGAAGCTCTGGAACACCATGCCGGTCTCGGCGCGCATGGCGGCAAGATCGCGTTCGCTACGGCGCTGACGCGTTCCGGCTTCGCGAAAACCGACCTCCTTGCCGTCGATGCGGATCGAGCCGCTGTCGTAGCTCTCCAGGAAGTTGACGCAGCGCAGCAGCGTGGTCTTGCCGCTGCCGGAAGGGCCGATGACGGTCACCACTTCGCCGCGCTTCACCTGAAGGCTGACGGAGCGCAACACGTCGACGGCGCCGAAGGCCTTGGAGACATCGCGCACGTCGAGCAGCGCGGGACTGGCGTTTGGGGCTTCGGACATCGTTGCTATTCCCGGATGAAGGAGAAACGCCGCTCGAGCCGCCGGCTGGCGAGCGAGAGTGCGTAGTTGACCGCGAAATAGAGGAGCGCGCCCAGTATATAGAGCGGCATCGCTTCATAGGTGCGGCCGATGACCTGGTTGATAGCCTGCATCAAATCGGTGATGCCGAGCAGCGACACCAGCGCGCTGCCCTTGACCGCGTCGGTGACGCCATTGATCCAGGGCGGCAGGAAGCGCCTGAAGGCCTGCGGAAAGATGACGTAGGTGAGCCTCTGGCGAAAGGTCAGCCCGATCGCCATCGCGGCTTCGGACTGTCCCTTCGGGATCGAGCCGACCGCGCCCCTGAGATACTCGATGACCTGCGCCGTCTTGAACAGGGTGAGCGCGGACACCGCGGCCCAGAACGATGGCAGATGCAGCCCGATCGCCGGCAGGCCGTAATAGACGAAGAACATCAGCACCAGGATCGGAATGCCGCGAATGGTGTCCGAGAAGATGCGCACCGCCCAGCGCAAAGGGGCGGGACCATAGACCAGGCCGACGCCCAGCAGGACGCCGGCGATGAGCGACAGCACCACCACCAACAGCGAGACCCACAAGGTCACGGCGAAGCCCTGGGCAAGGAAGGGCAGTGCGTAGAGGATCTGGCCAAGCATGTCAGCGCGCCGCCCTGAACCGGCGCTCGACGAGCCGCAGCCCGAAAAGCAGCGCATAGCCTGTTACCAGATACATCGCCGTGGTGACCAGGTAGACCTCGACGATGCGGAAGGTGTTGAAGTTGATCCACTGGGCGCCGAAGGTGAGTTCGGGCACCGAGATGACCGAGGCGATCGAGGTGTCCTTGAACAGCGAGATGAAGGTGTTGGAGAGCGCCGGCAGCGTGATGCGCAGCATGGTCGGCAGGCGCACGTGCAACAGCCTCTGCCACGGGGTCAGGCCGATCGCCTTGCCGGCGTCGAGCTGGCCGCGCGGGACAGCCTCGAGCCCGGAGCGAAACACCTCGACCAGATAGGCGCCGCTATAGACCGACAGGGTCAATACAAACGAGGTTGGTGCGCTGTAGGCCAGGTCGACCACGGTCGGCAGGCCGTAGAAGACGAGATAAACCAGCAGGATCAGCGGCACATTGCGGATGAATTCGACATAGGCGGCGATCACCGCCCGCACCACGCGTCCGGCCGAGACGTACCAGACAGCGAGCACCAGCCCGATGACAACGCCGATGGCGATCGAGATCACGGCAAGCTCGAGGCTGAGCAGCAGGCCGCCCCAGAGCTTGTCGAAATGCCGCCAGATCAGGTTGAAATTGAGGGCATAGCCCATGCATCCGCCTCGGTGTGAAGGACGTCGAGTCGATAACGGAAGGGCGACAACGCCACCCTTCCGCAATCCGGGATCAGATGACCGGGAAGCCGGGGTGACGCGCCGGCGGCTCCTGGCCGAAATAGTCCTTGAAGGCGGCGTCGTAGAGCGCCGATTCATGGCCGAACATGGCGATGGTGAAAGTCTGGTTGACGAAGGTCAGCCAGTCCAAATCGCCTTGCCGCAGTGCGGCGCCGTAAAGCATCGAATACCAGCTCTTGCCGGCATCGAAATACTTGTCGGGATTGCGCGAGGCGAGCCAGCGCACGGTGGACAGGTCGACCGCGGCGGCGTCGGCGCGCTTGGACTCCAACGCCTGCAGCACGTTCGCCTGGGTGTCGATCTGCAACACCTGGGCCTGCGGCAGAGCGTAGTGGACGGAACTTTCGGCGTCGACATTCTGCAGGATGGAAATGCGTGTCGCCGAACCACCGGCCAGCAGCTTGTCGAAGGTCTTGTTCTCGGCGGTCGGCAGGGTCAGCAAGGCAACGCCTTCGACATAGTAGGGCCGGGAGAAATTGATCAGTTGCGAGCGCTGCGCCGTCATGGTCATGAACTGAATGGTGATGTCGACCTTGTTGGTGGTCACGTTGGGAATGCGCTGGGCCGGATCCTGCATGACGAACTCGACCTTGGTCGGGTCGTCGAAAAGGCCCTTGGCGAGAATGCGGCCCATGGTGATATCCATGCCGACCAGTTCGCCGGCATCGTTCTCGAAATGCCAGGGCGCGTTGGTGCTGCCGGTCCCGACAATCAGCTTGCCTCTGTCGAGCACGGTGCGCAGCAGGCTGTCGGATGCGGCCTGTGCGGCGGCCTTCTGCGCATCGACGGCTGCCAGCACGCCGGCCGTGGCAAGTCCCGCCATTCCCAATTTCAGAAAATCACGTCTTCCGGATGTGTCGTTCACGGCGACCTCCTTTCGTGTTGTGTTCCCCTATGCACAGCCCATACACGCGGCAGTGATTATCAAAGATTGTCTCTTACAAGAGACGCATGTATCCTGTACAAGACAGATACTAGCACCGGGAATCGACAATGCAAGATGGTAGTGTTTTGGCTGCTTCGGCCGACGAGAAGGCGCCGGGGTCCCGTGAAAAGGGCCTCAACCGGGTCCTGGAGATCCTGGAGTTCCTTCACATGACGCAGCGTGCGATCGGGATTGGCGATCTCGCCAAGGGCGTCAATGCGCCGCGTTCGACCACCTACACGCTGGTGCGGTCGCTGGTCGACGCCGGCCTTCTGGAAATGGCCGGCGACGGCAATCGCGTCTATTTCGGCAAGAAGCTCTACCTCTACGGGATGGACTATGTGCGCGGCAACGACCTGTTGCGGCGCGGGCGACAGGAGGTCGACCATCTGTCGCGCGAGACGGGCGAGACCTCGGAATTGTGCATGCTGCAGAGCGGCCGCTACACGATCGTCCATTCCAGCCCTGGTAGCAGGCCGTTCCGCATCAGTTCGGCCACCGGCCTGCAGATACCGCTGCCCTGGACCGCGTCTGGACGGCTATTGCTTGCGGGGCTGGATAGAGCCGCGATCGAAGCCATGGTGTCTGATGACGATCTCGTGCTGCCTGACGGGCGCAAGCTGCGGCTCGACGATTTCATCGCGGACATCGCAAAGGCAGGGGTGACCGGCTACTGCGTCACCTCGGGCCTGGTCGACGCTTACACGAAATGCCTTGCCGTGCCGGTCTTTTCAGCGCCAGGCAAGGTCGAGGCGACGATGTGCCTGGTGGTTCCGATCGATACGTCGGAGGAGCGGACCGCCGATCTCATCGGCCTGCTGCGCGGCCGCGCCGCCGGGCTCTCGATCGGCGCATAGGCGGAAAGTGCCGGCGGCGCGATTCCGTCTCAGGCGATGATGTCTGGAATGATCCTGTCTTCCAGCTTCATCAGCCGGTCCTTGAGGAACAGCTTCTTCTTTTTCATGCGCTGGATCTGCAGCGGGTCGCAATTCATGGCGATCATCGCGTTGATCGCGGCATCGAAATCGGCGTGTTCCTGCTTCAGCCGGGAAAATTCGAGGCGAGTATCGGCCTGTTCCTGATCGGACATTCTCTACCGTCTGCACGTCTGCGGCGCCCAAAACTGGGCCTGGTTGGGCGGGGGCGGCAATTTCTGCCACCGGCGCGCAGCCCATATCACATTTCACGTTGTCGTGGAATGCTACCACGCAGCATTCGACATCGCTGCTCGATGGTGGCACACTGTCATTGTGCCGTCACAGATACGACCTGCGGTGGACGTGCCTTGGCGGCTGCAATCGAGGAAACCATGAAAGGGAGAACCAATCATGTCTCTTGCATCCCATCTTGATGAGTTGCAGCGGAAACACGGCGACATCGAACGCGAAATCGATGACGCGATGAATCACCCGTCGGTTGATGACCTCGAAATCGGGAATCTCAAGCGACGCAAGCTGGCACTCAAGGATGCGATTGAGAAACTGAGGGCGCAACCAACCACGCATTGATCCTCACCTGACATAGCCGCTCACCACTGGCGGTCTTCCTTGCCGGCGGCGCCAGCCGCCGGTGCAGTGATTGCGATTTTCAGCGCTGCACCATAAGCGGAAACTAATATCCTTCGGACCCATCTTGCCCGCTTGGCCGCTGCCAGCTCGTGGGCTGTTTCAGGTCCCGGCCGGGACCAATTGCTGCCAGTGGCGACCTGTCGCCATTGACAAGCCATCTTTGCTCCTCCACCTCATGCCGGACTTCAACGCATCGGCCCCGGCTTGTGCGTCCGGGTGGACGCACGCGCTTCAGAGAGACGCATAGCGCTCCAGAGACAAAAGGCTGCCGGCATGACCGGATATTTTTCTTCTCCCTTCCCCCGCCGCACCTCGGTCGGCGTCGATGTCGGCGGCGTGGTCGTCGGCGGCGGCGCGCCGGTGGTCGTTCAGTCGATGACCAACACCGACACGGCCGATATCGACCAGACAGTCGCGCAGGTCGCGGCGCTGCACCGCGCCGGCTCCGAGATCGTGCGCATCACCGTCGACCGCGACGAAAGTGCCGCCGCCGTGCCGCGCATTCATGAGCGGCTGCAGCGGCTTGGCATCAACGTGCCGCTGGTCGGCGATTTCCACTATATCGGACATAAGCTCCTGGCCGATCATCCGGCTTGCGCCGAGGCGCTGGCCAAGTACCGCATCAATCCCGGCAATGTCGGCTTCAAGGATAAGAAGGACCGGCAGTTCGCGGCGATCGTCGAGATGGCGATCAAACATGACAAACCGGTGCGCATCGGCGTCAACTGGGGCTCGCTTGACCAGGAGCTTCTGACGCGGCTGATGGACGACAACCAGGACAAGGGTTTCCCGCTGACGGCGCAGGAAGTGACGCGCGAGGCAATCGTGCAGTCGGCGATCCTGTCGGCCGAGATGGCCGAGGAAATTGGTCTTGGCCGCGAAAAAATCATCCTGTCGGCCAAGGTCAGCGGCGTGCAGGACCTGATCGCCGTCTACACCGAGCTTGCGACCCGTTCCAACCATGCGCTGCATCTCGGCCTCACCGAGGCCGGCATGGGCTCCAAAGGCATCGTCGCGTCTTCCGCGGCCATGGGCATCCTCTTGCAGCAAGGCATTGGCGATACCATCCGCATCTCGCTGACGCCGGAGCCCAATGGCGATCGCACCCGCGAGGTGCAGGTGTCGCAGGAACTGCTGCAGACCATGGGTTTCCGGCAGTTCGTGCCGATCGTCGCGGCTTGCCCGGGCTGCGGCCGCACCACCTCCACCGTGTTCCAGGAACTGGCGCAGAACATCCAGGCGGACCTGCGCAAGAACATGCCGGTGTGGCGGGAGAAATACCCGGGCGTCGAGAACCTCAAGGTCGCGGTGATGGGCTGCATCGTCAACGGTCCCGGTGAATCCAAGCATGCCGATATCGGCATTTCGCTGCCCGGCACCGGAGAAACGCCGACCGCGCCGGTCTTCGTCGACGGCAAGAAGGCGGCGACGCTGCGCGGGCCGTCGATCGCGGCGGATTTCGAGAAAATGGTCGCCGACTATATTGACCAGCGCTTCGGTCGGGGCGGCAAGGCCGCGGCAGAGTAAGCCAGATGCGGCGTTTCCCGTGGGTGGCGCTGATTTTCCTGTGTGGCATGGGCTGGTCGACGCTTGCCCAGGCGGATCCACCGCAATCGGCCAAGCAGCGGCTGATCGACAAGGTCTGTAACCTGATCCAGGCGCATGCCGATCAGAACGGCCTGCCTCGGGATTTCTTCGCCCGCCTGATCTGGAAGGAAAGCCGGTTCGATCCCAACGCCGTGAGCCCTGTCGGCGCCGAAGGCATTGCCCAGTTCATGCCGGGCACCGCCAAGATGCGGGGGCTTGAAAATTCCTTCGACATCAACCAGGCGATTCCGGCGTCGGCCAGATATCTCGCCGAAATGAAGGCCGGCTATGGCAATCTCGGTTTGGCGGCCGCTGCCTACAATGCCGGCGAGAGCCGGGTGTCGCGCTGGCTGAATTCCGGTGGCTTCCTGCCGATGGAGACGGAAAGCTATGTCTTCGACGTGATGGGCGAGCCGGTCGACAAGTTCACCGACCGGGCCTATGCCGGCAAAGTCGAGCCACTCGACGCCAAGCTGGATTTCGCGGTCGCCTGCCGCAAGCTGCCGGTGATCATGTCCAGAACCGTGGCGATGGCCTCAATCAACATCAAGCCATGGGGCATTCAGGTGGCGGGCAATTTCCGCCGCAGCGCCGCGATCAGCCAATGGCTCAGGGTACGGGGCCGTTTTCCGGCCCTGCTTGCCGGGCATGATCCGGTGGTCAGCCGAGTGCGTACGCCGATCGGCCGGCGCGGCATCTACGCGGTCCGGATCGGCGTCGACGACCGCGCCGCCGCCAATGTCATCTGCCAGAAACTGCAAAGCATCGGTGGCGCCTGCGTGGTGGTGCGCAACCGGTAGCCGAGGAGGGTTGGGCTGCACGGGGCACACGCCGTTGGAATGTGCCCATCGTATCCAGCAACGATTTCAGCTATAGCGGCGCCGGACCGGTGGGCTGGTCCGCCTTCGGCAGCTACAGGGACAGCGATGTTCGACGCGTACATTATCTGCGGCACGCCCAGAACCGGCAGCACCTTGCTGTGCAAACTGCTGGCGGCCACCAGAACGACCGGCGATCCACACTCATTCTATCGGCGGCAGGATGTGTCGGAGTGGGCCGAAGAATGGAACCTGCCGCCTCGCGACACGATGGGCGAGCTTGAATTCCAGCTTGCCTATCTCAATGCGGCGATCGATGCCGGCAAGGGTGGTACGGAAATCTTCGGTCTGCGCCTGA
Organism: Mesorhizobium sp. BR-1-1-10; assembly: GCF_020165595.1. Lineage (NCBI taxonomy): Bacteria > Pseudomonadati > Pseudomonadota > Alphaproteobacteria > Hyphomicrobiales > Phyllobacteriaceae > Mesorhizobium > Mesorhizobium sp. BR-1-1-10. The sequence goes on from NZ_JAIUIL010000014.1 coordinate 75,211, forward strand.
TGCGAGAAAACCTGGACGAGCTTTCAGCGATCCTCGACCGGATTTTTCCGGGGCTTGTGTCGGACAAAGCGCGTTTCGAAAGGGCTTTCGGTCGCGTTCTCTACGTGCATCTGTCGCGTGAGAACAAGCTTGCGCAGGCTGTCTCCCTGGTCAAGGCGGAGCAGACCGGCCTTTGGCACGTCGCTCCCGATGGAACGGAGATCGAAAGGGTCGGATCGCCAGGAGAACCGCGGTACGATTTCCAGCGTATCAGGGACGAAGTCGCCGAGCTTGAGGCCTATGACGCAGCGTGGAACACATGGTTCGCCGAGCAAGACATAACGCCACTGCGGATTGGCTACGAGCGGCTTTCAAGCAGCCCGGCGGCGACACTGATTTCCATCTGTCAGGCCTTGGGCGTACAGTCGCCGAACGCCGGGGATGTGAAACCGGGTGTCGCGAAGCTCGCCGACGCGACAAGCCTCGACTGGATGCGCCGCTACCATCTGGACGCAACCGTCTGACGCCGGACGGAGTTCAGGCCGTCTTGGCCACCACCGTTTCGCTGAGCCAGGTGCCTATCTTGGCGCCGAGGCGATCGGGCGAAACGGGCTTGGGCAGATAGTCGTCCATGCCGGCCTCGATGCACTTGTCGCGGTCGCCCTTCAGCGCATGCGCGGTGACGCCGATGATCGGAATGTGGCCGCCCGACGACGCCTCGATCGCCCGAATGGCGCGTGTCGCCTCGTAGCCGTTCATTTCCGGCATCGAGACGTCCATCAGAACCAGCCTCGGATGCAGCGACCGGTACATCTCGACCGCGGTGCGGCCATTGCCTGCGATGCGGTAGCTCAAGCCCAGCCCATTGAGGATTTGGCCGAACACCATCTGGTTCACGTCATTGTCCTCGGCGATGAGGATGTCGATCGGGCTGTTCGGCGCGGCATTCGATTCCGGCACTGCCGCGATCGGCATGGCGGGGCCGCGGATAACCGTGAAGGCCGGCGGAGCCGGCTGAGGCATCGGTTGGATCGGTTCGCGAATGAAGTGCGCCTTGCCGACCTGCGAGCGCGCCTTCTGGATGACCGAGATGACGGTGCCGAGCAGGACCGCCGAGCGCGCCGGCTTGGTCAGATGCGCCGATATACCGAAGTCGATGATCATCTTGCCGAAATCGACCTGGTCGACCGAGGTCAGGATAACGACTGGGATGGTGGACAGCCGGCTGTCGGCGGCGATGGCCCGGGCGACATCGGCGCCGTTCATGCCGGGCATCTGATAATCGAGGATGATGCAGTCGACGCTGGCGCCGAGCTGGCAGGCGCGATCGAGGAAGGCGAGGCCAACCGCGCCGCTTTCGGCGGCGGCGCAGTCGAAGCTCCAGCTTCTGAGCTGTTCTAGCAGGATCTCGCGGTTGACCGGATTGTCGTCGATGACCAGCACACGCGCGCCGGTGACGTCGACCGGCACGATGGCGTCGCGCGCCTCGGCACGGTGGACCGGCAGCGGCACGGCGAACCAGAAGACGGAGCCGCGGCCGATCTCGCTCTCGACGCCGATCTTGCCGGCCATCAGGTCGACGAGGCGGGCGGCGATGGCGAGCCCAAGGCCGGTACCTTCGTGACGGCGGGTCGAGGAGCCATCGACCTGAGCGAACTTCTCGAACACGTTCTGCAATTTCTCGGCCGGGATGCCGATGCCGGTGTCCTCGACGCGCAGCTTGAGCTGGACGACGTCGTTGACGGTTTCGCCGCCGACATCGATCAGCACATGGCCCTTCTCGGTGAATTTCACCGCATTGCCGACCAGGTTGGTGACGATCTGCCGGAAGCGGCCGGCGTCGCCGACGACATAGGCCGGCAGCCTGGGATCGACGCGCACGATGAGTTCCAGGTTCTTCTCGGCGACGCGCGCCGAGACAAGCGTCGCCACGTCCTCCACCGCTTCCGAGAGGCGGAAGGGGGCGGGGTCGAGCGTCAACTGCCCGGCATTGATCTTCGAGAAGTCGAGGATGTCGTTGATAATGGTGAGCAGCGCGTTGCCCGATTTGACGATAACGTCGGTGAACGTCTTCTGGCGCGGGTTGAGCTCGGTCTTGGCCAGCAATTCGGCCATACCGAGCACGCCGTTCATCGGTGTGCGGATCTCGTGGCTCATATTGGCCAGGAATTCCGACTTGGCGCGGTCGGCGGCCTCTGCCTTGAACAAGGATTCGGCCGACTGGGCAAAGGCGCGACGGATCGCCTGTTCCATCGGGCGGAAGATCCAGAAAGCGACGATGCCCAGGACGGCAAACAACAAGCCGCTTGCCCACAAAAGCAGCCGGTCGCTGGACGCGTCCGCCTGATGGCGTTCGTCGTCCATCGCGGTGCGGACACGCACCAGCATGGGCTGAACGAACAGGTCGTTCTGGTTGCGGATCTCGCGAGTGCTCCATTCATCGGTCTTTTGCGCCACCGACATCAGGTTGAAGTTGCGAACCATGTCACGCGGCGACCAGAACAGGTCGCCATTGACCGAAGCGGCCGCGAGCTCGCTGACGGTCTTGGCCGACAGGCGCGGGCGGATCGCGGCGAGCTGGGCGGTCAGGGTCTCGATCTCGCCGGTCAGCCGCTCGGAATGGTCGCGCGCCGAAGCCGTCAGCGCATCGCGCGTCTCGATCCGCCAGGCGGAACTGGTTGTCTCGGCGAAGCTGGTGGCGTTGCGCAGATCGCGGGTGAAAATGACGAGATTGCTGCTCAGCGCATCGATTTCATGGCGCAAGGAATTGACGCGATTGAGCGCAACCATGATGGCGGCTGAAGCCAGCGCGAAAACCAACAATCCTGAAAGATAACGTATCCGGACGGACCGGATAAAGGAAGAATATTCCGGCATGCGCAACCCCAACACATACGCATCATTCTAAGGATTGGGATTACGCTTCATTTACATTAAGATTTCGTTGGTGGACCGCAGGTGCACCGCGCAACCGACATGAGCCTGCCGTCAGCTGTTACGGGTTGCGACGAAGATCGCCGCGGCCTTCAGCAGGGCAGCCTTTTCGCCATAGGGTTCGAGCAGCGCGTGCGCCTGGCCGACGAGGCCGTCGAGCTGCTTGCGTGCCCAATCCGCACCGTGCAAGGCCACCAGCGTACCCTTGCCCGCGGCGGCATCCTTGCCGGTCGCCTTGCCCATCTGCTCGGCGTCGGCCGTCAGATCCAGCAGGTCGTCGGCGAGCTGGAAGGCCAGGCCGATCGCCGAACCGAACTCGGCAAGCCTTTCCAGGTCATCCGACTGTGCGCCGGCCAGGATCGCACCCGCCTCGCAGGCGAAGCGGATCAGCGCGCCAGTCTTCATCGCCTGCAGTGTTATGATGCCGGCCTCGTCCGGTCGCACCTGCTCGGCTTCGAGGTCTAGTTTCTGGCCGCCGACCATGCCACCGGCTCCTGCGGCGCGGGCGAGCGCCAGCACCAGGGCTGCGCGCCGTTTGGCCGGCAGCGCCGTCGCTTCGCCGGCGATGATGTCGAAGGCAAGCGTCAGCAAGGCGTCGCCCGCGAGGATGGCGGTGGCTTCGTCAAAGGCCTTGTGCACGGTCGGCTGGCCGCGGCGCAGGTCATCGTCGTCCATCGCCGGCAGGTCATCGTGGATCAGCGAATAGCAATGCACGCATTCGAGCGCCGCCGCGACGCGCAACGCCGCTTCGCCATCGGCGGAAAACAGGGCGGCACTTTCCATGACCAGGAAGGGGCGCAGGCGCTTGCCGCCGTTCAACACGCCATGGCGCATCGCCGCCATCAGACGATCGGGCCGAGCGATCTCACCCGAAAGCGGTCGGTCGTCGAGCAAGCGACGCAGCATCACCTCGACGGCGGCCGCGCGCCTGATGAGCGCCATTTCGAACGCCATTTCGTCGTCATTCGTCATGGCCGGGACCGGTAGCCGACACTCAGACGTTGCGCAAGAAGGCAAGCGCCATTATGCCGGGGCGGTAAGAGCCCGTTTGGAAACTCATCTCCTGCGGTCATCTGAAGGCGTTTTCCGCGCTTCCGGTGTTCACGTACTCGAATGTACGCTCCGCTCCGGTTCTCGAAAACACCCTCACATGACTCACGGGAGCCAGTTTCAAAGCGAGTTCTCTGGCATGGGTTGGGCGGCTTGGCGGAACCGATCGTCGATCATGAGACCGAAAAGCTGGACATGGCGACGAGATCGCGAGGCGTGAGCCGCCGCAGTCTCAGGCGCTGGGTCCGGCGCGGCATCGTCGTGGCCGCCGTGCTGGCGCTCATCCCGGTGGTGCTGACCTTTCTCTACCTGCCGTCCTTCGTGCATCCAGTGTCGACGCTGATGCTGAAGGATCTCGCGACATTCTCCGGCTACGACCGGCGCTGGGTGTCGATCGATGATGTCGCGCCTGTGCTCGCCCATTCCGTCATCATGTCGGAGGACGGGCAGTTCTGCTTTCATCGCGGCGTCGATCTTGGCGAGCTCAGGGGGGTCGTCGATGATGCGCTGGCCGGCGAGGCGACGCGTGGTGCCTCGACCATCACCATGCAGACGGTGAAGAACCTCTTCCTGTGGTCGCGGCCGCTGGGCTCGGTGCGCAAGGTCGTCGAACTGCCGCTGGCCGTCTATTTCGACGCGGTGATGTCGAAGCGGCGCATTATGGAGATCTATCTCAACATCGCCGAGTGGGGGCCCGGCATCTACGGCATCGAGGCGGCGGCGCGGCACCATTTCGGCATTTCGGCAAAGCAGCTGTCCAGACGGCAGGCGGCCCTTCTCGCCGTCACGCTGCCCAATCCGATCGCCCGCAATCCGGCAAAACCAGGGCCGGGCTTGAGAAGGCTCGCCAATCTGATCGAGCGGCGCGCCGGCCGCTCCGGCGCCTATGTCGGTTGCCTGGACTAGCCGGTATAAAAAAGATTCACCACAGTGCTGGCCAAAACGGTGTCAGGCGTGTATAGGCACCCGACTTTCTCAGATTTAGGCCCCGACATGGCCCTTTCACGAGGGCGGGCGGGGCTTTTGACCATGTAGTGGAGCATATCCATGGCCGTTCCGAAACGCAAAACCTCTCCGTCCAAGCGCGGCATGCGCCGCTCGGCCGACGCCCTCAAGGCCCCGACCTATGTCGAGGACAAGAACTCCGGCGAAATGCGCCGCCCGCACCACATCGACCTGAAGACCGGCATGTATCGCGGTCGCCAGGTGCTGACGCCCAAGGAAAGCTGAGACCAGCTTTTCCCAAGCAACCGAGTTACAAAAGACCGGCTTCTGGCCGGTCTTTTTGCGTTTTGGCCTTGCCCTGCGCGCCGGCTACTTCAAGCGCTGAGCTTTTTTGTCTCGTCTTTCATGTCGGCCGGGCAACCGGCTGACATGGTTGTTGCATCCGGTATTCGACCGTGTTTGCGGCCGCGCACGAAAAATCTTGACGCCGTGCCTGTGGGGCATTCTACAGAAGGTGCCCCCATATGGAGACGCCAGATGTTCGGTGCCGTCCCGCTTTTGATCGTGCCTTTCGTGCTCTACAATCTCGGCCTGCTCGGTATATTCGGCGGCGGCGACGATCCGTGGGCGAGCGAGATGTTCTCGTTCCGCATGATGTCGGGCGGGGTGTTCTCGATGACGCTCGGCGACCTGATCGTGCTGATCGGGCTGATTTTTCTGTTCCTTGAAATGGTGAAGTCGGCGCGCACGACCACCGCCTCGATCATGGACCATCTGTTGTCGACGCTTGTCTTCGTTGCTTTCCTGGTCGAGTTTCTGCTGGTGAAGGGTGCCGCGCACTCCATCTTCTTCACGCTGCTGATCATCGCGCTGTTCGACGTGCTGGCCGGGTTCGCGGTGTCGATGCGGTCGGCCAGCCGCGACATCAATTTGAGTTAGACCGGAACCTCAGCCCGGATCGGCGGCGAAGCCGGCGGCTTCGATGCCGGCAATCGCGGCCGCCTCGTCATTGTCAGACGTGTCGCCGGAAATGCCGACAGCGCCGATGACACTGCCTGCCTTGTCGCGGATCAGCACGCCGCCGACGACCGGCAGCACGCGTCCACCCGACACGTCGGAAATGCCGGCAACCAGATGCGGGCGCTCCTTGGCGAAGGCCTCGACCCTGCGCGAGCCCATGCCGATCGCCAGCGCGCCATAAGCCTTGCCGGCCGACATTTGCGGGCGCAGGAACGAGGCGCCGTCCTGGCGCTGGAAGGCGACCAGGTGCCCGCCGGCGTCGAGCACCGAGACGCCGAGCGGCTTGAGCTTGAGGTCGGCGCCCCTGGCGAAGGCGGCATTGATGATCTCGACGGCTTTTTCGAGCGACAGAGCGGTCATGGCAATCTCCTGTTGAACAGCCCAATCATCGCCGGCCAGCCGGACCAGGCAATCCCGCTTTCGGTTGAAATTGCTTCCCGCGCAGCAGCGGGACGAAGGCGTGCCTGTCGGATGCGTTACGACCGCTCGATCCAGGACGAGGCATTGGCGGAGAGACGGGGCTATTTTTTCTTGGCGCGGGCCGGCTTCTTGGCAGGTGCGGCAGGCGCGTTGGCTAGATCTTCGGCTTCCTTGGCCAGCCGCAGCGCCCGCAGCTTGTCGGTCTTGGCCTTGCGGGCATCGCTCTCGGCGACGTATTCGGCCATGGCTTTCTGCCGGACCGTCGCCGCCTCTTCCTGCTTCTTGAAGCGCAGATCGGCACGCGCGCGGGCAGTGTCCCTAGAGTTCTCAACCAAGAGCGTATCCAATCCCGTGAAGTGTGATTTCCGTCCTTTGTAGCAGAGCCGGCCTTTCAACGGGGAAAATAGTTGGTCAGACGGCCGGGCTGGCGTTGCGGGCCTTTTCGGCAACCACCGCTTCATAGGCGGCCTGCAGCGTCGCGCGGACAGAGGAGCCGGGCGCTGTGTCGAGGGGGGTGCCGAGATGCTCATGGCGCAATTCGTCCATGAATTTCTCCCACATTGGAGGTCCGCCCTTTTCCAGGAGTTCGGCGCGGATCGAGAGTTCCTCGCTTGTCGGCAGCCAGACGCGGCCCCAGGCGCCGAGATGGGCCAGGATGGGCACCAGCGTGATGGCCATCTCGGTCAGGCTGTAGATCGCCTTCTGCTTATGACTGGGGTCGTCCGCCTTGGTCAGCATGCCGAGCTCCATCAGCCGCTTCAAACGGTCTGCGAGGATGTTGGAGGCGATACCCTCCATCGAGCCGTTGAGCAGCTCGCGAAAATGGCGCCTGCCGCCGAAAATCATATCGCGCAGGATGATCAGGCTCCAGCGATCGCCGAACACCTCGAGCGAAAGGTTGATCGGGCAGCCGGACCGGCGATCGAGGGTCATTCCATTTTCTCCACAAAAACCGGTTGCATTATTGTATCGGTTTTATTATCGTGCAACCGATTGCAAAATGCAAGCAGATGAGGAGGCCATGAAACGACGAGCAAAGACCGTCCCGAGATCGTATCGGAAGCCTTTGGCGATCCGGCGGATCCGGCGCTGCTGCTGATCATGGGCGCGATGGCCTCGATGCTGTGGTGGCCGGAGGCGTTTTGCCGGAAGCTCGCGAATGCCGGCCTTTACGTGATCCGCTACGACAATCGCGACACCGGTCGGTCGACCAAATATCAGGTGGGGCAGCCGCCCTACACTTTCGACGACATGGCTGACGACGCGATAGCCGTTCTCGACAGTTACGGCATCGGCAAGGCGCATGTCGCGGGCATGTCGATGGGCGGCATGATCGCGCAGTTCGTCGCGCTCCGGCACCCTTTGCGCGTCGCTTCGCTGACCGTGATCAGCAGTTCGCCCGTGGGGACCGACACGTCGCATCTGCCGCAAACGACCGATGCCTATATCGAGCATTCGGCCGATGGGGCCAAAGTCGACTGGGCGGACCGCCGCCAGGTCATCGACTTCATGGTCAGCGATGCACGCGCGATCGCCAGCACCGCGCATCGGTTCGACGAGGCCGGGATGAGGGCGTTCATCGAGCGGGATTATACCAGGTCCGGCGGCTTGCTCAGCGCCACCAATCATTTCATGCTCAAGGGCAATGACCAATGGAAGGGTCGCCTGCACGAACTGGCGGTGCCGCTTCTGGTCATCCACGGCACGTCGGATCCCATCTTTCCGGTCGAGCATGGCGAGGCCTTGGCCCAAGCAGTTGCCGGCGCGAAACTCCTTCGTGTCGAAGGCGGCGGTCACGAACTGCATCCGGATGACTGGCCTGATATAGAAGCCGCCATTGTCGAGCATGTCCGATCCAGCTGAGACTTCGTGGGCGAGCCTTGACGAGCGAGGCCTGCCGCAATAGTTAAGTAAATGCTTCAGTGTTTCCACAGAACAGATGAGCACAAGAATGTCCCTGACGCTGCATTTCCATCCGCTGGCCTCCTTTTGCTGGAAGCCGCTGATCGCGCTCTACGAGAACGCCACGCCTTTTGCGCCTGTCATCGTCGATCTGGGCGACGAGCAATCGCGCGCGGCCTTTCTGAAGATATCGCCGACCGGCAAGATGCCGGCGCTGCGCGACGACGCGCGTGACCGGACGGTGCTGGAATCGACCATCGTCGTGGAATATCTGGCCACGCACTATCCGGGACCGGCCGAACTCATTCCAGCCGACATCGATTTGGCGCTGGCTGTCCGCCAGGCCGACCGCTTCTATGATTTCTATGTGCAGGAGCCGATGCAGAAGATCGTCGGCGACAGGTTGCGGCCGCAGGACAAGACCGATCCATTCGGTGTCGAGCAGGCGCGGAGCCAGCTGCGCAATTCTTACGCCATCATCGAACGGGAGATGCAGTCGAGGGAATGGGCTGTGGGCGATGTCTTCACCATGGCCGATTGCGCGGCGTCTCCGGCGCTTTTCTATGCCAACAAGGTCGAACCGTTCGGCGATAGGCATCCCGCCGTGAAGCGCTATCACGACCGCCTGCTGCAGCGTGCCGCCTTCACCAGGGTGATCGAGGAGGCGCAGCCTTACTTCAAGTTCTTTCCCTACAACAACGGCTGATCGCGATGCTGCACGATCCCGCCCAACTCGACCTGATGTTCCAGGCGCTCGCCGATCCGGCGCGGCGGCAGATGGTCGACCGGCTATCACGCGGCCCGGCGTCGGTGAGCCAGTTGGCCGAGCCGCTGGCGATGTCGCTGTCGGCGGTCGTCCAGCACCTCAATCTCCTGGAGGCGAGCGGCCTCGTGCGCACGCAAAAGGTCGGACGGGTGCGCACCTGCCAGATCGAGCCGAAGGCGCTGCGCGCGGCCGAACACTGGATCAATGAGCGGCGCCTCTCATGGGAACGCCGGCTGGATCGGCTCGGCGATTTTCTTGCGGAGAACTGAAGAGGAGCATGCCATGTCAAAGAGAAAATCCGATCTGGTCCGCGGCTATTTCGCGGCCTTTCAGGCCGGCGACCGCGCCGTCATGGAGGCGACCCTTGCCGACGATTTCACCTTCACCAGCCCCTATGACGACGCCATCGATCGCAAGGCCTATTTCGAGCGCTGCTGGCCGAACGGCAAGCTTTTCCGGTCGATGACGATCGAGCGGATCTGCGAAGACGGCAATGACATGTTCGTCCGATACAGCTGCGAGACGCTTGAAGGAAAGACCTTTCGCAACACCGAGCTGCATTCGTTTCGCGGCGACCAGTTGCGCAGCGTCGAGGTCTATTTCGGCGCCAGCTATCGCGGTGGCGCCTTCATTCCGCAGAATCCATCAAGCTGATCAACGAGGACCCAACCGTGGCCGAACGTTCCGTCGTTCATTCCACTTTTGTCATCGAGCGCTTCTATCCGGCCGCGCCGGCGAAAGTCTTCTTCGCGCTTAGCAACCCTGACGCCAAGCGACAATGGTTCACCGATCCAGACAATCCCCTGCCTGGCCGCTTCGAGATGGACTTTCGCGTCGGCGGCAAGGAGATCAACGCTGGTGGGCCAAAGGATGGGCCGATCCATGTCTACACTGCCACTTACTGGGATATCGTGCCCGACCAGCGCATCGTCTACAGCTACGACATGCTGTTCGGCGATATCAGAATCTCGGTGTCGCTGGCCACGATCGAATTTTTTGCCGAAGACAAGGGCACGCGCCTGGTGCTGACCGAGCAGGGCGCTTTCCTCGATGGCCATGACACGTCCGGCACACGCGAGCATGGGACCGGGGTGTTGCTCGATCTGCTCGGCAAGTTTTTGCGGATGGAAACCTGATCGTTGTGGCTGCTGATCGAAGAAGATCAGGCTTCCCAGAATTGGTCGAGCCAGATGTTGAGTCTGAGGAAGCCGGCATTGCTCACCGTATAGACACGCCGCGTGCCTTCAGCCTTGGCATTGACCAGCCCGGCGTCGAGCAACACTTTCAGATGCTGTGATACCGCCGGGCGGGAGACTGGCAGCCCGGCCGCCAATTCGTTGACGGTCTTCGGACCGCGTCGAAGTTCTTCCAGAAGATGGCGCCGATTGGGATCGGCGATCGCCATGAAGGCGTCGGAAAACATCATGCCTCATTTGTGAGGCAAAGTTTTTCAAATCTCAACTGTTTGCTTCTGCTTTTCTTCTCGGATCGAGCCGCAATGCTTCGGGGGTCACCGAACGGTCGGCCGGCTGCGTCTTGAAGGCATCGCGATCTCCGATCGGCACCGGCGCGCGGCGGCTGATGCGCAGCAGCGTGTAGCCGGCCAGCGACAGATGCGCGAAGGCTGTCGCCAGGAACAGGCCCTCCGGGCGCATCCAGCCCATCAGGGCGGCGGCCAGCAACGGCCCGATCATGGTGCCGAAGCCGTAAAGCAGCAGCAGCCCGCCCGACACCTTGACGAAATCTTCCGACCGGGCGTGGTCGTTGGCATGCGCTACGGCGATCGAATAGAGCGTGTAGGCGAAAGCGCCGTAGGCGGCGGTGAAGACGAGGACGAAGACCGCCGAGCGCGGCTCGAACAGGAAGATGAGCAGCGCAAACAGCGCCGCGCCGAAGGCGGCACCGGCCAGCACGAAACGCCGGTCGGTCTTGTCGGAGAGGCGCCCGGCCGGAAGTTGCATGGCGGCGCCGGCGACGACCACCAGGCTCATCATCAAGGCGATCTCGGCGGTGGAGATTCCGATGCGGGCGCCGTAGACGGCGCCGAGCGTGCCCCAGGCGCCATTGGCGATGCCGATCAAAAGGCAAGCGATCGCCGACACCGGCGAGTTGGCGTAGAGTCCTTTGACGTCGAGCTTGACGTCCTGCAGCGGCTTGGGATGCGAGGCGGTCGACACGGCCGTCGGGATCAGTGACAGGCAAAACAGGATGCCGGTGATCATGAACAACGACGCCGATTTCACGTCGCCGCCGGCGACGATCATCTGGCCGCCCATGATCGAGGCATAGGTGACCATCATGTAAAGGCCGAAGACGGTGCCGCGGTTCTCGTTGGTGGCCTTTTCGTTGAGCCAGCTCTCGATGACCATGAAGGCGCCGGCCATGGTAAAACCGGTGAAGGCACGCAGCAGGATCCAGACATACTCGTCGATGACCAGGCCCGTCAGCAGTGCCACGATGGCGCCGGACGCGGCAAAGGCGCCGAAGGCGCGCACATGTCCGGCGCGGCGCACGATGCGCGGCGCAAAGAAACAGCCGGTGACGAAGCCGCCGGCCCAAGCCGTCCCCATCAGGCCGAGCGAAGCGGTCGAGAACCCTTCCACCTGGCCGCGCAAGGGCAGCAGCAGCCCGTGCAATCCCGATGCCGCCAGAAGAAAGGCGGTGCCGCGAAGCAGGGAAAGGATCGGTCTGTAGGCTGCGAGCATTTTTTGATCCGACTGGGGGACTGGGCGGGGACGCGGCTTTGAAGACAGTCGCATTCGGGCTTTTCGGCGGCGGGCGATTGCCCCAGCGATTTATCCGCGGCGGAACAGCGCCTCGGCAGCCGATTTGGTGGTGTCCTTGGTCTTGAGTTCGGCCTCCAGCCGGGCGATCTCGTCGCGCAGGATACCGATGCGCTCTGACAGTTCACCGACGGAAAGCAGCGACAGGTCTTGCCCGATCTCGTGCGGACGTGCCTTCTTCTTGGGTTCGTCGTCGAAGATCGCCATGGCTGCTCCTCCTCCGCCAGACCAGATTGGCCATTTGCCTGATTTGGCAATGAGCATACATAGGGCAAGGGCGTCGATGCAAACAGCCGGTAAGAGTGCGGCGAGGAAAGACGGAAAACTTCATGGCGAGCGGACAGAAAATTCCGGCACGAATGACGGCGATCGCTATCTCGGAGCCGGGTGGCCCAAGGGTGCTGAAACCGGAAACGCGCGACGTACCGCAGCCCGGCCCCGGCGAAATCCTGATCAAGGTGCATGCCGCCGGCGTCAACCGGCCGGACGTGCAGCAGCGCAAGGGGGCCTACCCGCCTCCGCCCGGTGCATCGGACCTGCCGGGCCTCGAGGTGTCGGGAGAAGTGGCCGCTCTTGGCGACCAGATATCGCGCTGGCGCATCGGGGACAGGGTCTGCGCGCTCACGCCCGGCGGCGGCTATGCCGAATATGTCAGGGTTCATGCAGGCAGCGTTCTGCCACTGCCGGCGGGCTTCACCCACACGGAAGCGGCGGCGGTGCCGGAAAACTATTTCACCGTCTGGCACAATGTGTTCGAACGCGGCGGCCTGAAGAAGGGTGAGACGCTGCTCGTCCATGGCGGCTCGTCCGGCATCGGCACCACGGCGATCCAGCTCGCCTCGGCCTTCGGCGCTTATGTGATCACCACCGCCGGATCCCAGGAGAAATGCGACGCCTGCCTGAAGATCGGTGCCGACCGTGCGATCAATTACCGCGAGCAGGATTTCGTCACCGCGGTCAAGGAGGTGACCGAAGGCCGAGGCGCCAACGTCATCCTCGACATGGTCGGCGGCGACTATGTCCAGCGAAACTACGAGGCCGCCGCTGTCGAGGGCCGGATCGTGCAGATCGCGGTTCAGGCAGGCGCTGTCGCCAGTGCCGATTTTTCCAAGGTCATGGTCAAGCGGCTGACCCATACGGGCTCGACGCTCAGGCCGCGCACAGTCGAATTCAAGGCGGCGATCGCGGCGGCGCTGGAGGCACAGGTGTGGCCTCTGCTGGGCACGCGCAAGGTGGCACCGGTGATGGACATGATCTACCCGCTCACCGACGCCTGGCGTGCGCATGAGCGGATGGAGGAGGGCGAGCATATAGGCAAGATCGTGCTCGACGTCGGCTAGGACGTCGGCATTTTCGGCTCGGGCTGACCGGCTCGACACGGTCTGACCAGCGCCCTTGTCTCCTGCCTACAAGATGAACAGAAGCTTAATGGTGCAATGCAGCATTTGCATCATTGCTATGCAAAATCGGCTGTTCAAGTCCCGCCCGATGATCACTATTTGAGCATCATCGAAACGAACCCAATTCAGGAGGACTACCATGAACCCGATCCGTGCTTTCCGTAACTGGCGCATGTACAACGAGACCGTTCGCGAACTGAACCGCCTCAACGCCCGTCAGCTCAGCGACCTCGGCATCAACCGCGGCGACATCGAGCGGATCGCCCGTCAGGCGATCTGATTGCAAGCGCGACCCGCCGCAAGGCACGGTCGCAATGCAGAGCCGCCGCAGACGCTTGTCGTCGCCGGTTCCAAACCCGCTGGACCCTGTCCGGCGGGTTTTGTCTTTTGGGGGGGATTGGATTCATCTCGGCTTCGGCGTGATATGCCATGGCGATCCGCGGCAAATGCGGCGGCAGGGTTTGGACCGCCGTGGCAAACGTTAGCCTCACCGCGTGCCTTGGTTGGCCACGTCGTTCCCAGCTCTTCCAAAAACGTTGCGAAACGACCTGAGAGCAGTTATACAGGCCGCGAATTTCCCATTTTGGTGGCTCTAAACCACCGCCCGCGCGGGAACGCGGGCGAACGAGAAGGATTTGCACATGGCCAATACGCTGCTTATGCCCAAGGCGACCGCCGTCTGGCTGGTCGACAACACCGCGCTTTCCTTTGAGCAGATCGCGCAGTTCTGCGGGCTGCATCCGCTCGAGGTCAAGGCGATCGCCGACGGAGAATCAGCGCAAGGCATCAAGGGCATGGATCCGATCATGACCGGCCAGCTGACCCGCGACGAGATCGCGCGCGCCGAGAAGGATCCGAACCAGCGCCTGAAGCTTTCCGACCCCAAGGTGCGGGTACCCGAATCCAAGCGCAAGGGTCCGCGCTATACGCCGCTGTCGAAACGTCAGGACCGGCCGAACGCCATCCTGTGGCTGGTGCGCAATCATCCCGAACTGAAGGACGCGCAGATTTCGCGCCTCGTCGGCACCACCAAGTCGACGATCGAGCAGATCCGCGAACGCAAGCACTGGAATTCGGCCAATCTGCAGCCGATGGACCCGGTGACGCTGGGTCTCGCCTCGCAGATCGACCTCGACATGGAAGTCAACCGCGCCTCGCGCGGCCGCGAGCAGGCGCAGCCGGTCGGCGACACGCTGCTGCCGGCGGCATTGACCGAGCGGTTGGTGCCTGCACCGGAGAAGCCGAAGGACGAGGACGCGGAGCTCGATGCAAACGCCGTCTTCGCCAAGCTGTCGGCGCTGAAGTCGAAGGACACCGATACGGACGACGAGGAATAGACTTTTCGCCAACGCAACAAAATAGCCCGCTTCGAGCGGGCTATTTTGTGCGGCCCGGCAAGTCTCAGCTTCGCGCCGCGCGGTCGGGCGCCATGCCGTAGTCCTCGCTGCGCTCCACCGCCCGGTAAAAATCGGCAAGCTGCTTGCCGCGCTCCGGCTTGAAGATCCGGCCGGCGATGACCACGGAGGCAATGCGGTCGATGCGGAAGGCGCGGAAATCATCGCGCATCTCGCACCAGGCGACCAGCGTCCACACCTTGCCCCAGAACCACAGGCCGAGCGGCCTGATATCGCGCGCGGTACCGCGGCCGGCTTCGTCCGAGTAGTCGATGGTCAGCACCTGGCGCTTTTCGACCGCGCGCTCGATCAGGTCGATCGCCTCGCGGGCGGCATCGCTGACCACCCACATCGGCGTGTGGATCTCGGTGCGGGCGATGCGGTCTTTCTCGGCATCGGGCAGCACGGCACCGATCTTGACCAGTGCTTCGTCGGCGGCCCGCGCCATGGCGGCGCCGCCAAAGGCGCGCACCATGCGGGCGCCGGCTACCAGCGCCACGATCTCGTCACGCGTGAACATCAGCGGCGGAAGGTCGAAACCCTCCCTCATCATATAGCCAACGCCAGCCTCGCCGTCGATCGGCACTCCGGTCGACTGCAGGTCGGCTATGTCGCGGTAAATGGTTCGCTCGGAAACCTCGAGCCATGTGCCGAGCTTCTGGGCGGTGACAAGGCGGCCACCACGCAGATGCTGCACGATTTGAAAGAGCCTGTCGGCGCGGCGCATCGTTTGCTTCCCCAGTGTTTTTCCCATGCATGCCGTGGCTCCCTGACCGGATCCACTTCCACATGACATGCATTACGGCTTCAGCCCTTCGCGCTTGCGCTGCGCGGCGACGAATTCCGCGCCGAAGGACAGTTTCCTCGTTGTCGGCGTCTTCGCATCGAGAACGCGCCAGAAGGGAGCGACGTCGCTGAGCGTCATGCCGCGCTCGAGATCCTCCTTGGCAGCCTCGGCGACCGTGCGCGGATGATAGCCCATGGTGACCGGGCATGTCACTTCGGCGCCATGCTCGATGGCAAGGGCCGTGCGCAGCGCGAGAACGTCCATATCGACGCCTTCGGGGATGGAGCGGATGAAATCGTCGACCTGGCGCGCGGTCGGCACCAGCATGGGCTGGCCTTCGATAACGTCCCCTACCGTGCGCGGCGTTGGCTTCACGCCGTTGATGCCAGGCGCGTTCAGCCTGTCGTTCCAGTGTTTCATCGATCGTCCTTGGCCGGCCATGCGCATTGTCCCACCATCGCACGCACCTCTTGACAGCATACTGTCAGGAGGCTTCAGCATACTCCTTGGCGAACAGCGTCCGCATCCGCGCGAGTTCGCTGCCTTTTTCCGGGTAGAGCGTCTGCAGGAAGGCAAGGGCGAAAGTGCCGGGCGCCGAACCTGGCGCGGACACGATTTTGCCGTCGGCCACGGCATGTGGCACATCCTGATAATTGCCGTCGCCTGCATAGCCGGACTCGTGACGGCTGATCCAGTCACGGCCATTGCTGGTATGTCTGGCGTTCTCGAACATGCCGGCTCGGGCCAGCGCCAGCGTTCCCGCACAGATGCCACCAGCGACACCGCCGCGCGATGCGACAGCCATCAGCAGTTCGGCAGCATCCGGCGGCGTCTTGCCCGCCCAGTGGTCGGAACCGATGACGGCCACGGCATCGAGATCGGTATTCTCATTGATGCTGGCCGAGCGGTCTGGCGTCAGCTTAAAACCGCTGATTCCGGTCACCGGCTTGCCGTCGGGCGTCAGCGACACGGCGCGAGCGCCGAACCATTCGACCGCCGAGGCCGCCAGCAGCCCATATTCCCAGTCGGCAAAACCTTCGATGAACAGAAAGCCGATTGTCTTCTGATCGGACATGAGCTCGCTCCATCCCTCGCGCGCCGGACTTGATATCTGGGTGCTGACGCGTGAGCATCCAACCGCTGCGTTGAAAATTTTCGTCTCAATTGCCGTGATGTCGACGCTCGGCATACATGTCCGGCCAGCCGATATCCTTGCGAATGTCTGCGGGCAGCGCGTTCATGAACCGCTGGGTCCGGATCTCGTTGCGCATCGTGCGGATCTTGCCGACATAATGCTGCATGCCGCGCAGAATGGTAAAACCGTTCATGACCAATCTCCTCTCTCTAACCGGAGACACTATCGCACACCCCTCCTGACAGCAGTCTGTCAGGAGGATGGCAGGTCGTGTGGCGACTGTTCCGTTCTTGTCGTGACGGGTCGCGCGAGCGCGGATTGTTCACTAAGGAAGGGTTAATCGAGGCAGTATTGTTCATAGCTTGGCGACGAACTGTCGGGATAGGCGGCCTTCAGCGAAGTGACCGGAGTTCTGATATGAAAGGAGAAAATTCTTCCCCAAAAACAGGGAGACCACCATGAGCTTGCAACTGACAGGAATTCACCACCTGACCGCCATCACCGCCAATGCGCCCGGCAATCTTCACTTCTACACGAAGGTGCTGGGGCTGCGGCTGGTCAAGAAGACAGTGAACCAGGACGATACCTCGGCCTACCACCTCTTTTACGCCGACGGCGAGGCAACGCCGGGTACCGACCTCACCTTCTTCGACTGGCCGATCGGCCGCGAACGACGCGGCACACACAGCATCGCGCGGACCAGCCTCAGGGTCGGCAGCCAGGAGAGCCTTGGCTGGTGGAAGCAGCACCTTGCCAGCGAGGGCATCGTGACAGGAGAGATTGCCGATATCGGCGGCTACAAGTCACTGGATTTCGAGGACCCCGAAGGCCAGCGCCTGCGGCTCGTCAGCGATGGCGGCAAGGGCGGCAGCCATCCCTGGGCGCAAAGCCCGGTGCCGGCCGAGCATCAGATCCGCGGACTGGGGCCGATCGTTATCAGTGTTCCCGACATCACCAACACCGAGGCGGTGCTGGCCGGGGTGATGAACATGCGCAAGGTCCGCGACTATGCCTCGCCTGATGGCGAGGGCCAGGTCCACGTCTTCGAAATGGGCGCGGGCGGGCCGGCGGCGGAGCTTCATGTGGCCGTGCAGCCCGGGCTGGCACCCGCAAGGCAAGGCGCCGGTGCGGTTCACCATGTCGCCTTCAGGGCGCCAGACGAGGAGACGCTGCATCAGTGGACGGCGCGCCTGGCGGAATTCCGGCTGCCGTCAAGCGGCGAGGTCGAGCGCTACTACTTCCGCTCGCTCTATTTCCGTGAGCCGAACGGCATCCTATTCGAGATTGCCACCGACGGGCCAGGGTTCACCGCCGACGAGCCGCTGGAGACGCTGGGCGAAAGCCTTGCCCTGCCGCCGTTCCTGGAGGCAAAACGCGCATCGATCGAGGCTGGCCTCAAGCCGCTGAAGTAGATTGCTGCGCGGTCAAGGCGTGCGTCGCGTTCCGCTTCGGGTTCGCGGCGCCTTTTCTTTCCCGGAGACCGAACGAACCGCTTTGACAGGCGCAAGCGTTGCTGGTCAAAGGCAGCATGACGAAACTCCTCGCCCTTGTCATCGTCGGGTTCATGGTCATCCAGCTCATCAAGCCGCTCGGCTGGCCGGGGCTCAGGCGCCGCGGCGATTTCTGGAAATTGGCATTGCTCGCCATGGCGGCGATCTCACTGGCGGCCGTGCTCGGGCACTTGACATAGGGCCTGGCGACAGCTGCGGTCGCTCTTCAGCCGGCAAGCACTGGGCCGACGAGATGTTCCGCCCAGGCCCGGTAGCCGGCCTCCGAGGCATGAAACCCGTCGGAAGCAAAACCGGCCTCGGGGTTGGTGATCGGCAGGCGCGGCGCCGGCACCGCGCCGCGCTCCAGGCAGAGGCGCTCGCCCATCCGGTTCATCGCGGTGGCGCGGATCTCGAGGATCTTGCCGAGCAGCGATGGCATGGCTGGTGCACGCGTGAACTCCAGCACCGGCGACCATACCACGCGCGCCTCCGGCCATTTGGCGCGCAGCGCGTAGAGGAGGCCGCCGAACTCCTTCTTGAAGCGCGGCACGGAATGAAAATTCTTGGTGTCGTTGGTGCCGATGGCGAGCACGATATGCGTCCACGGATCAGCCGACAGATTGGGCAGGACATGGTCGCGGATCTGACCAGATGTCGCCGAATTGAAGCCGGCGGCACGCCAGCGCACAGCGCCGCCGGTGCGCTGTGCAATCATGACGGCAAGCTGCGCGGCAAGCCCGTTTTCGGAATTGCCGATGCCGACCGAGGCGGCGGAGGAATCGCCCAGCACCAACAGCGAGATCGCCGGAGCCTGGCCCGAGATCTCGTGCATGACCGGTCCCCGCGCCGGCAGCATGCGCGAGGTGCGGCGGCGGACACCCAAGCCCTGCCAGACATAGATCGGGAAGGCGAGCCAGGTGAGGAAGGTCGGAAAGCGTCGCATCGCTGGTCCATTGAACTGGTTTGCGACCAGCATCTAACGCATGTCGCGAGAGAGGTGAACGAGCATCTCCGGCGAAAACAGGATCGCCTCGAACGCTCTACCCCTTTGTTTTACGCAATTCCGAAGGCGCTCCGCACTTTTGCTGGTCAGCCATCGTGGCAATCGTGCTCCGCTTGCGGCTCGCCTGCATATTCGTCATGCAGCCGCACCCAATCCATCAGGTTGCGGTAGAGGCCGGTCTCACCCCGGCCCTTCGGCGTCAGGTCCAGATAGTGGTAGGCGCCGATCAGTTGTTCGCCGCCACGGGCACGCGAAACGAAGGTCAGGAAGATATCGCCGTTCTCGTCCCTGTAGAAAACGCTGGCGCCCGGAAGCTCCTTCGATGTCCGGGGTCGGGTCTCGAAGTTGTAGGTGGTGTCGCCAGCCGCGATCTGCCTGTCGGTGAAGGAGACCTGCATGTCGAAGTTGAAATCCGACGCATAGGACGACACCCAGTCGAACTTCCAGCCCATGCGCTGCCTGTAGGCTACAAGCTCGTCCAGCGGCGCGCGCGAGATCACTACCAGCGATACGTCGTGGTGCATGAGGTGCTGGTTGGCACCGTCGATATGATCGGCAAGAAAGGAGCAGCCTTCGCAATGATTGACGCAGCCCGGCCCGAACATGAAATGGTAGACGATCAGCTGGCTGTTGGCGCCAAACAGATCGGCAAGTTTCTTCGGCCCCCTTTCGGTCTCGAAGACGTAGTCCTTGCGAATTTTCAACCAGGGGAGTTCGCGCCGCTCGGCCGCGACGCGCTCGCGAAGCCGCGTCAGTTCCTTCTCGCGGGCCAGATGTGCCTTATGAGCCTCGAACCATTCTTCGCGCGAAACGACCTTGTTGCGATGCATGAACTTCTCCCTGTCTGCACCCCAAGGACGTACGGGATGGGCTCGCCCCGACATCGCCGCTGTCAGGAATGCTCAGAGAAAATAAGAATTCGAATGCCTTGACCCAAGGCCGGTGCGCCAAACAAAACCCGGGCACGTCTGCCCGGGTTCGAAGGGACGGATAGCAGGGGCTTCAGGCAGCCTGTTCCAGGCTCGCCTTCCATTTCCCAAGTGCCGCCAGGTGGTTCATGTGGGCGCGGTGGGTGAAGGCGGCCTGGCCGGCGGCGATGTTCGAGGCCTTGCCGCTCCATGCCTTCTGCGGGGCGGCCTGCAGCGCGCGGCCATAGGAGAAGGTCAGCTTCCACGGATGCGGGCCGATGGCGTTGATGGCATTGAGGTTGGCGGTCGCTTCCTCGTCATCCTGGCCGCCGGAGAGGAAGGCAATGCCCGGCACCGCGGCCGGCACCGTCTCGCGGAACAGCTTTATCGTCTTCTCCGCGACTTGCTCAGGACTGTCCACCGTGCCCGACTTCTTGCCAGAAAGCACCATGTTGGGCTTCAGGATCGTGCCTTCGAGGACGACACCGGCAGCGTGGAGCTCGTCATAGAGTTTTATCAGCGTCGCCTTGGAGACCTCAAAACAAGTGTCGATGTCGTGAGCGCCGTCCATCAGCACTTCGGGCTCGACGATCGGCACGATGCCGGCCTCCTGGCAAAGTGCGGCATAGCGGGCAAGCGCATGGGTGTTCGAGTTGATCGAATTGACCGAAGGCACGCCCTTGCCGGTGTCGATGTCGATCACCGCGCGCCATTTGGCGAAGCGGGCGCCGAGCTTGTAATAGTCGGCAAGCCGCTCGCGCAAGCCGTCGAGGCCTTCGGTAATGGTGTCGCCGGGAAAGCCGGCCAGCGGCTTGGCGCCGGCATCGACCTTGATGCCTGGAATTGCGCCCGCCGCCTTGATGATGTCGACCAGCGGCGTGCCGTCGGCGGCCTTCTGGCGAATGGTCTCGTCATAGAGGATGACGCCGGAAATGTATTTGGCCATCGCGTCCTTGGCGCGGAACATCATCTCGCGGTAGTCGCGGCGGCTGTCGGGGGTAGATTCGACGCCGATGACGTCGAAGCGCTTCTTGATCGTGCCGGAGCTTTCATCGGCGGCCAGCAGGCCCTTGCCGTTGGCCACAATCGCGGCGGCAATGTCTTCGAGACGTTCGCTCATCATGCTTCTCCTAACCGGTTGGTATCGGCCAGCAGGACACTACCGCCAAAGGAATGACGCCGGAAAGCTCGAATCGAGCGAAAATGGCCGGCGCTGCCGCCAGCTCCCTTCGAGTTGATCGAATTGCCGGTGAGCCGTGGTGCCCTCAGCGCTTCAGCACGTCCACGCCGGGCAATGGCTTGCCTTCCATCCATTCCAGGAAGGCGCCGCCGGCGGTCGAGACATAGGTGAAGTCGTCGGCGACACCGGCGTGGTTCAATGCAGCCACGGTATCGCCGCCGCCGGCGACCGAAACCAGCTTGCCCGCCTTTGTGCGCGCCGCCGCATGCTTGGCCGCCGCCACCGTGGCGTGATCGAACGGCTCGATCTCGAAGGCGCCGAGCGGTCCGTTCCAGACAAGCGTCGCGGCGCGGTCGATCCACTCGCCGATCATCGTCACGGTCTTGGCGCCGACATCGAGGATCATGCCATCGGCCGGCACGTCGGAGATGGCGATGGTCTCGCAGGCCGCACCCGCCTTGAATTCCTTGGCGACGACGCCGTCGACCGGCAGGATGATGGCGCAGCCGGCCTCCGCCGCTTCGATCATGATCTGCTTGGCGGTCGGAGCCAGGTCGTGCTCGCACAGCGACTTGCCGACATCGGTGCCGCGCGCGGCGAGGAAGGTGTTGGCCATGCCGCCGCCGATGACCAGCGCATCAACCTTCTTCACCAGGTTCATCAACAGGTCGATCTTCGTCGAGACCTTGGCGCCGCCGACGATGGCAACGACCGGACGGACCGGGTTGCCCAGGCCCTTCTCCAGCGCCTCGAGTTCGGCCTGCATGGTGCGGCCGGCGAAGGAGGGCAAGAGGTGCGCCAGCCCTTCAGTCGACGAATGGGCGCGGTGGGCGGCGGAAAAGGCATCGTTGACGAAGATGTCGCCATTGGCGGCGAGCCGTTCGGTAAAAGCGGGATCGTTCTTCTCTTCGGCCTTGTAGAAGCGGGTGTTTTCCAGGAGCAGCACGTCGCCCTTGTCCATTGCGGCGACAGCGCTGCCTGCCGTGTCGCCGATGCAGTCGGAGGCGAATCCAACGGGACGGCCGAGCACCTCAGCCGTCGCCCTGGCGATCGGCTCCAGCGAGAATTCAGGCGAGGGACCATCCTTGGGCCGACCGAAATGGGCGAGCAGGATGACCTTGGCGCCCTTGCCGGACAATTCGGCGATGGTCGGCGCGATGCGTTCAATGCGGGTGGCGTCGGTGACCTTGCCCTCAGCGACGGGAACGTTGAGGTCGACGCGCACCAGCACGCGCTTGCCGCTGATGTTGCCGATATCGTCCAGTGTCTTGAAGACAGCCATGCCGGTTCCCTTTCGTCTGAAATCGCCGGGACCATACCTCGCATCAATGACGATGCAAGGCTTTGGCTGGGGCCGGGTGCGAAATTTTGAGGCGGACGGGGACATAGTCCGTGAAGACCGCCCGGCCTATGTCAGCGGGCAAACGGTCGCCCGCCTCAGCTTTCGGCCGACGCTTTCTCGACCGGGGGCTCAGGGGCGTCATCCGCCTGTGTTGCCCCCCGCGCCTCAGCCGGCTTGCGCCAGCTGCGGATAAAGGCGGCGAGACGGTCGCCGATCTCGCCGGCGCTCAGGAAGACAGGCACGCGCGCCACCGGCGCGGTCGGCTCGAAGGACAGGCCGAGCCCGGTGATTTTGCCCTTGTCGTCGACGTCGCGCACAATCAGCTCGATCGGACCAAGCAGCACGCGGTCCGCATATTCGGCATGGCCGCCGAGCCGCGCCGTGACCAGCGCACCGACGGTCTGTTTCTGCTCGGCCTCGCTGAGACCGGGCGCATAGGCTGCTTCCAGTTCGGCGGCGGACCGTGCCGGATCGACGGCGAAGGCGCCGAAGAAATCGGCATCCTCCGGGTCGACGACGGCGCGGCTGGCGAACAGCTTGTCGAGCAGGCGGGGATAGCGATCGGGCACGAAGATGTAGACTTGATCGCCGGCGGCGAGCCGGCCCATGTCCTGGAAACGCATCGAGCGGCCGTCACGCAGCACCAGCGAGGGCCGCGCCCATCGCGGGATGCGTTCGCCGCGCGCCACCGGACTGCCCGGCGCCACACGATAGGCAAGGAGTTCGTGATGCGCGGAGCCGGGCAGTTCCAGTTCGACCTTGTCCAGCGGTCCGAGCCGGGCCGGCACGATTAGGCCGAGGCGCCGCGCCAGCGGGCCGACGGTCCAGCCCTGGATGACCAGGGACACCAGAACGATGATGAAGGCGGCGTTGAAGATGGTGCGGCCGTTTTCCAGCCCGCCGAGCAGCGGTGTGATGGCGAGCAGGATGGACACGGCGCCGCGCAGGCCGACCCAGGAGACGAAGGCGACTTCGGGACGCGGCAGGCGGAACGGGACCAGGCAGAGCCAAACCGCGACAGGACGGGCGACGAACATCAGGAACAGGCCAAGCGCTATCGCAGGCACCATGATCGCCGGGAACTGCGAGGGCGTCGCGAACAGGCCGAGGATGAGGAACATGATGATCTGCGCCAGCCACGACATGCCGTCCTGGAAGCGCTTGAGGATGGTGACAGCGCGGATGTCGGAATTGCCGGCGATGAGCCCGGCGATATAGACCGCCAGGAAGCCGGAGCCGCCGATGGCACCGGCGGCGGCAAAGACCATCAAGGACAGGGTCAGCACGAAGATCGGCAGCAGGCCATGGTCGAGGTTGAGCCGGTCGACAAGGCGCACGATGGCGAGGCCGCCGAGCACGCCGACGATCGCGCCAAGCCCCATGTTGATGAGGAAGCCGAGGATGAGATTGGTGACCAGGACATTGGCTTCGGGGTTGGCGTGGGCGGCGATGATCTCGACCAGCGTGATGGTCAGGAAGATGGCGATCGGATCATTGGTGCCCGATTCCACCTCAAGCGTGGAGCGCACGCGCTCGCGCAGATTGATCTCGCCGGCGCGCAGCAGGAAGAACACCGCCGCCGCGTCGGTCGAGGCGACGGCTGCGCCAAGCAGGAAGGATTCCAGCCAGCTGAGGTCGAGCAGGTAGTAGGCGGCGGCGCCGAACAGGCCGGTGGTGAGAAGGACGCCGAAGGTCGCCAGCGACAGGGCTGGTCCTGCCGCCTGCCGCAGGGCGTTGAGCGGCGTGCCGAAACCGGAATCGAACAGGATGACGGCGAGCGCCAGTGAGCCGGCAAAATAAGCGATGCGGGCATTGTCGAACTGGATGCCGAGCCCGTCGGTTCCGGTGGCGAGCCCGATGCACAGAAACAGGAGCAGGAGCGGGGCGCCGAAGCGAAAGGCGATCAGGCTCGAAAACGCCGCGGCGACAACAAGCGCCGTGCCGACCAGCGTAACGAGATAGATCGCATGCTCCATCCGTGATTTGCCCCTCGAATTCCTCTGCCTCCTGGCTTCACGGCAGAGTGGGGCGAAGGCGTGACCAGTGCAAGGCGGGAGGGTGGTTTTTTGCCCGGCGCCGCCGATTTTCGCGTTGCTGCTCCGGCAAATGAAAACGCCCGGACGAGGCCGGGCGTTTCGAGTGTCGGGAAGATCGATCTTCGATCAGGCGATGGTCTTGCCGAAAGCGACCGCGGTGTCGCCCATGCGGTTGGAAAAGCCCCATTCATTGTCGTACCAGGACAGCACCGAAACGAAGTTGCCGTCCATCACCTTGGTCTGGTCGAGCGCCATGATCGAGGAGCGCGGATCGTGGTTGAAGTCGATCGACACGTTCGGGTGATGGGTGACGCCGAGAATGCCCTTCAGCCTGCCGTTGGAGGCGGCGATGACCGCCTCGTTGATTTCCTGGACCGTGGTCGAGCGCTTGGCGATGAACTTGAAGTCGACGACCGAGACGTTCGGCGTCGGCACGCGGATCGAGATGCCGTCGAGCTTGCCCTTGAGGTCGGGCAGGACGAGGCCGATCGCCTTGGCGGCACCGGTCGAGGTCGGGATCTGCGACAGTGCGGCGGCGCGGGCGCGGTAGAGATCCTTGTGCATGGTGTCCAGCGTCGGCTGGTCGCCCGTGTAGGAATGGATCGTCGTCATCATGCCCTTTTCGATGCCGACCGTCTCATGCAGGACGGCCGCCAGCGGCGCCAGGCAGTTGGTGGTGCAGGACGCATTCGAGATGACGATGTGGTCCTTGGTCAGCTTGTCGTGGTTGATGCCGTAGACGACGGTCAAGTCAGCGCCGTCGGCGGGCGCCGAGACCAGCACGCGCTTGGCGCCGGCGGTCAGGTGCGCGGCGGCCTTGTCGCGGGCGGTGAAGATGCCGGTGCATTCGAGCGCGATGTCGATGCCGAGTTCCTTCCACGGCAGCTGCGTCGGATCCTTGATCGCGGTGACCTTGAACTTCTCCTTGCCGACGCTGATCTGGTCGCCGTCGACCGACACTTCATGCGGAAAGCGGCCGTGCACGCTGTCAAAGCGCAGCAGGTGGGCGTTGGTCTCGACCGGACCGAGATCGTTGACGGCGACGACATCGATATCCTTGCGGCCGGACTCATGGATGGCGCGCAGGATGTTGCGGCCGATGCGGCCAAATCCGTTGATGGCAACTCTGACAGTCATTTTTCTCTCCCGGGGAGCTGGAGGGCAGACGATTGATCCGCAGCTTCATAGCGGCGGACGGGCAAAGAATCCAGCCGCAGCGGGCTGGATTTAAATCGATTAGGTTGGGCCAGCCTGGCAAAACCGCTTTTCACGCGATCTCGCCGGGTATTTTGTTTCGTGCATGTCGTTATCTCAAGACCGCGACACACTTTTGGGCGACATGCCCGGGCCTCATCTGCCGTGCAGGCGGGCTTCCGCCGCCTTGGCGGCCGCCTCGGCGGTGATGCCGAAATGCGGATAAAGCTGTTCGATCGTACCGCTCGCACCGAAGCCGGTCATGCCGATGAAGATGCCGTCCGAGCCGATGAGATGATCCCAGCCCTGGCGGATGCCGGCCTCGATCGCCATCTTGATCGGTGCGTCGCCGATCGTCTTCTTGCGATAGGTGTCGGTCTGCTTGTCGAACAGTTCGAAGCAAGGCACCGAGACGACACGGGTCGGGTGGCCATGTTTTTCCAGAAGGTCGCGTGCGCCAAGCGCGATCTCGACCTCGGAACCGGTGGCGAAGATCGTCACGGCGGCCTCGCCGCTGGCGGCGGCGAGTTCATAGGCCCCCTGGCTGCTCAGGTTCTTTTCGGTGAACTCGGTGCGCACCGTCGGCAGGTTCTGGCGGGTCAGCGCCAGGGTCGACGGCGTCTTTTCGGATTCGAGCGCGATCTGCCAGCATTCGGCGGTTTCCACCGCGTCGGCCGGACGGAACACATTGTGGTTGGGAATGGCGCGCAGGGCCGCCATGTGCTCGACCGGCTGGTGGGTCGGCCCGTCTTCGCCCAGACCGATGGAATCATGGGTCATGACGAAGATCGAGCGGATACCCATCAGCGAGGCAAGCCGCATCGAGGGGCGGGCATAGTCGGAGAAGCACAGGAAGGTGCCGCCATAGGCAATGAGGCCGCCATGCAGCGTCAGGCCATTGATCGCGGCAGCCATGCCGTGTTCGCGGATGCCGTAATGGACATAGCGCTGGCCGTAATCGTCCGGCGTGATGTTCTTGGTCTGGCTGGTCTTGGTGTTGTTGGAGCCGGTCAGGTCGGCCGAGCCGCCGATGGTTTCCGGCACCGCGCCATTGATGACTTCCAGCGCCATTTCCGACGATTTGCGGGTCGCGATCTTCGGCTTGTCGGCTGAAAGCTTCTTCTTGTAGTCGGCGATGACGGCGTCGAAATTCGCCGGCAGCTTGCCACTGGTGCGGCGCTCGAACTCGGCCTTCAGCTTTGGATCGGCCTTGGCCAGGCGGCCTTCCCAGTCCGTGCGCGCCTTGACGCCGGCCTTGCCGGCGGTGCGCCAGGCGTCGAGAATGTCAGCCGGGATCTCGAAGGGCGGCGAGTCCCAGTTGAAGAACTTGCGCGCGCCAGCGATCTCATCTGGGCCGAGCGGCGAGCCGTGCGCCTTGTTGGTGCCGGCCTTGGTCGGGGCACCGAAGCCGATGGTCGTCTTGCAGGCGATCATCGTCGGCTTGTCGGAATGGCGGGCGGCCTCGATGGCATAGGCGATCGCTTCCGGATCGGTGCCGTCGATGTGGCTGGCGTTCCAGCCGGAGGCCTGGAAGCGCGCGACCTGGTCGGTGTTGTCGGCGAGCGACACCGGACCGTCGATCGAGATGTTGTTGTTGTCCCAGAAGACAATCAGCTTGTTGAGCTTGAGGTGACCGGCAAGGGCGATGGCTTCCTGGGAAACACCTTCCATCAGGCAGCCGTCGCCGGCCAGCACATAGGTGTAGTGGTCGACAAGGTCGTTGCCGAAGGCGGCGTTCATGATGCGCTCGCCGAGCGCGAAGCCGACCGAATTGGCGAGGCCCTGGCCCAGCGGGCCGGTCGTGGTCTCGATGCCGGTGGCGTGGCCATATTCGGGGTGGCCGGCGGTTTTCGAGCCCAACTGGCGGAAGTGCTTGATCTGGTCGATGGTCATGTCTTCGTAGCCGGTCAGGTGCAGCAACGAATAGAGCAGCATCGAACCATGGCCCGCCGACAGGATGAAGCGGTCACGGTCGGCCCAATGCGGGGCCTTGGGATCGTATTTCAGGAAGCGGGTGAACAGCACCGTGGCAATGTCGGCGCAGCCCATGGGCAGGCCGGGATGGCCGGAATTCGCCTTCTCGACGGCATCCATGGAGAGAAAACGGATCGCATTGGCCATCCGGTCATGTTGTTCACGCGACGTCATGGTACCTCCAGGGTGGGGGTTTGGGGGCTTGGGAGAGCCCTTGAAAAGGGTGCGCGACACATAGCAGGCGCGGGCTTTTAGTCAACAAATCGGGTGCAGATTTGCCGGTCTTGTGATGTCGGCGGTGGACCTACTTTAGCGTTAGCGGGGGACAGTCGCGAGAGCTTTATTGACGTTGCCTTCACCCGGTGCCTAATGTTTCCGGGATAACGCGTTCTGAACGCGAACGATTCGGTGATGGGCAGGGCACAGGACGAAGCCATGACCGGGGAAACCACGCTCAAGGAAGTGATCGCCAGGCTGAGCAAGGCCATCGAAGGGCTGGAAAACGCCGTCGCGGCCAAGCTCGAGCATGAACGCGACTATTCGGAAGCCGAGGCCGAAGTACAGCGGATGAATGCCGACCGCTCGCGGTTGGCGCAGGAACTCGACAATTCCGAAGCGCGCGCCGAACGGCTGGAAGACGCCAACAAGGAAGTGTCGCGACGGCTGGTGACCGCGATGGAAACCATCCGCGCCGTGTTGGACAGATAGGAGCTGGCCCGATGGCACAGGTCACGGTTTCAATCGACGGCAAGCAGTACCGCATGGCCTGCGACGAGGGCCAGGAAGAGCATCTGATTGATCTCGCCGAGCGTTTCGACCGCTATGTCTCGCACCTGAAGGATTCCTTCGGCGAGATCGGCGACCAGCGGCTGACCGTCATGGCCGGCATCATGGTGATGGACGAGCTTTCCGAGCTGCAGAAGCGCGTCAAGGGCATGGAAAGCGAAGTGCTGACCTTGCGCAAGACGCGCGACGAGGCGCTGACCAAGGCCGACAAGAGCGACAGCGTGCTGACCAGCGCGCTCGGCGCCCTGGCGCAGCGTATGGAAGATTTGTCGGCGACGCTGGCAATCAACAAGGCCTGAGGCGTCTTCGCTGATCCCTGCCGCTTGTCTCATGCCCGATACCACGACGTATTTTTGGCCTGATCCCGCGTGTGGGGAAAAATTTTTGCCCATCGAGTGAATGGCCGTCATCTCCAGCGTTTAATCAGTCGCGCTGCGGTGCTACGATCAGGTGCCGGGCGCCGGGCGGCGAAGATCCGGCCACATTCACAAGGGGTAGGGATAGGTCATGAGTCTTCGTATCAACGATATCGCGCCGGACTTCACCGCCGAGACCACGCAGGGAGCCATCAAATTCCATGACTGGATCGGCGACGGCTGGGCGATCCTGTTCAGCCATCCGAAGAATTTCACGCCGGTCTGCACGACCGAGCTTGGCACGATGGCCGGGCTCGAGGGCGAGTTCAAGAAGCGCAACGTCAAGATCATCGGCATTTCGGTCGACCCGGTCGAAAGCCATGGCAAATGGCAGGACGACATCAAGACGGCGACCGGCCATTCGGTGCATTACCCGCTGATCGGCGACAAGGATCTCAAGGTCGCCAAGCTTTATGACATGCTGCCAGGCGGTGCCGGCGAAACTTCGGAAGGCCGCACACCCGCCGACAACGCCACCGTGCGCTCGGTCTACGTCATCGGGCCGGACAAGAAGATCAAGCTGGTGCTTACCTACCCGATGACCACGGGGCGCAACTTCGACGAGATCCTGCGGGCGGTCGATTCCATGCAGCTCACCGCCAAGCATCAAGTGGCGACGCCAGCGAACTGGAAACAGGGTGAGGACGTCATCATCACCGCCGCCGTTTCCAACGAGGATGCGATCAAGCGCTTCGGCGCCTACGAGACCATCCTGCCCTATCTCAGGAAGACCAAGCAGCCCTCCGCCTGAGCCAGCACGCCGGAATGGTTTCCGGCGTTTTCCGCTCCTGTGAACCAAGTCATGCTTGACTGGTTCGTCGGGGCGGACAACCATGCTCACGGTGGGTTCCGGCGGAGAAAATCGTTCCTGCCGGCTAGGTCTGGGGAAGCCGGGCGTGCAGATAACTTTGGCGAAGCCGCAGGTCAGCGGCTTTTATGACAAGCCGACCGGGGCCATCCAGTATGTCGTCGCTGACCCGGCGACGAAGCGATGCGCCATTATCGATCCGATCCTCGACTTTGATGAAAAATCCGGCGCGACGAGTACGATGAGCGCGGATAGCTTGCTCGATTTCATTGGGGAAAACGGGCTGGAGCTCGAGTGGATCCTCGATACCCATCCCCACGCCGACCATTTCTCGGCGGCGCATTACCTGAAACAGAGGACCGGCGCGCCGATGGCCATCGGCGACAGGGTCGTCGACGTCCAGGCACTGTGGAAGGTGACCTATAACTGGCCGGACTTTCGGGCTGACGGCTCACAATGGGACAGGCTGTTCGCCGAGGGCGAGACCTTCCGGATCGGAACTCTTCCGGTCAGGGTGCTGTTCTCGCCTGGACATACATTGGCATCGATCACCTATGTGATCGGTGACGCCGGCTTCATCCACGACACCCTGTTCATGCCCGACAGCGGCACGGCAAGAACGGATTTTCCCGGTGGAAGCGCCGCGCGGTTGTGGCGCTCGATCCAAGGCATCCTGGCCTTGCCGGAGGAAACCCGGCTGTTCGTCGGCCATGATTACCAGGCCGGCGGGCGCGAACCGATGTGGGAAAGCACGGTCGCGGCGCAGAAGGCGACCAACATCCATCTTGTCGCCGCGCGTACAGAGGCCGAGTTCGTCGCGCTACGCGAGGCGCGCGATCGCACATTGCCGATGCCGCGGCTGATCCTGCATGCGCTGCAGGTCAACATCAATGGGGGGCGGCTGCCGGAGCCGGAAGCCAATGGCCGGCGCTACCTCAAATTTCCGCTGGATTCGCTTTGAGGCAACGGTCGTCCCGGCTGCGGCGTACAAAAAAAGGCGGCGCCAGTTTCCTGACGCCGCCCTGCTACTTCCTGCGCGAAGCCGGCTTTAAGCCGCCGGCTGTGCCTCGATCGTGCGCAGCGCCTGCATCTGGCGCTTGGCGGCGGCCTTGACCGCATCCTGCACCTTCTCGAAGGCGCGCACCTCGATCTGCCGCACGCGCTCGCGGCTGATGTCGAACTCGGCCGACAGTTCCTCGAGCGTCAGCGGCTCCTCGGCGAGGCGGCGCGCCTCGAAGATGCGCCGCTCGCGATCGTTGAGCACGGCCAGAGCGCCCGACAGCATGCCGCGCCGGTTTTCCAGCTCGTCCTGCTCGATCAGCATCTCTTCCTGGCTTTCGTGGTCGTCGACTAGCCAGTCCTGCCATTCGCCGGACTCGCCTTCCGTCGCCCGGATCGGCGCGTTGAGTGACGCGTCGCCGGACAGGCGGCGGTTCATCGACACCACTTCGGCCTCGGAGACGTTCAGCCGCGTGGCGATCTCGGCGATCTGGTCGGGCTTGAGGTCGCCATCGTCCAGCGCCTGGATCTTGCCCTTCACCTTGCGGAGATTGAAGAACAGACGCTTCTGGTTGGCGGTCGTGCCCATCTTGACCAGGCTCCACGAGCGCAGGATGTATTCCTGGATCGAGGCCTTGATCCACCACATGGCGTAGGTGGCGAGGCGGAAACCGCGCTCGGGTTCGAATTTCTTGACGGCCTGCATGAGGCCGACATTGCCTTCCGAGATCACTTCGCCGATCGGCAGGCCATAGCCGCGATAGCCCATGGCGATCTTGGCGACGAGCCTCAAGTGGCTGGTGACGAGCTTGTGCGCGGCCGTGGTGTCTTCATGCTCGGCGTAACGCTTGGCGAGCATGTATTCTTCCTGCGGCTGAAGCATGGGAAAGCGGCGGATTTCTTCCAGATAGCGGCTGAGGCCGCCTTCACCGGAAACGATACTGGGTAATGACTGGGCCATGATAGCGCCCCCTCTCTATTGGAGTGATGCCCCCGAAACGCGGCAGGCATGTGACGCGAACACCAAAAGGCTCGCTCGCGACAACGGATCTTATACAGGAACAAAACCAGAAAAGACAGGCTTTTGTTCAACACGAAACAGTGTGTCACGCTGAAGTGAACAATGCCACTCAGGTTTTTTGATGGCAGGTTCAGAGCTTGCGAAACCCGCCGACGAGTTCCTCCATGTCCCCCGGTAACGGCGCCTCGAACCTCATCGTTAGATGGGTAGTCGGGTGCCGAAATGCAAGGAGCCATGCATGCAAAGCTTGCCGGGAAAATGCCTCGACCTGGCGTTTCAGCGGTTCGGGCAGCCGATTGGCCTTGGTGCGGAAGGCTAGCCCGTAGTCCGGGTCGCCAATCACGGGATGGCCGATATGGGCCATGTGGACGCGGATCTGGTGGGTGCGACCGGTTTCCAGCCGGCATTCGACGAGGCTAGCGGCAGCGAATTCCCGCTGGCCCTCGCCGAAACGCTCCTGCACGGCAAAACGGGTGACGGCGTGGCGTGCGTCGTCGCGGCCTTCCGGCACCACGGCGCGGCGAACCCGGTCGGAGGCGCGGCCAAGCGGTGCATCGATCGTGCCGGTCGGCCTCTGCGGTATGCCCCAGACCAGCGCCAGGTAGGCGCGCTCGAGATCGCCGGTCAGGCCGTGGTCGGCGAACGCCTCCGACAGAGCCTTGTGGGCACGGTCGGTCTTGGCGACCACCATGACGCCGCTGGTCTCCTTGTCGAGGCGATGGACGATGCCCGGGCGGCGCACCCCGCCAATGCCTGACAGGCTGTCGCCGCAATGATGAATCAGCGCATTGACCAGCGTGCCGGTCCAGTTGCCGGCGCCGGGGTGCACGACGAGCCCCGCCGGCTTGTTGATGACGATCAACTCGTCGTCTTCGTAGAGCACGTCGAGCGCAATGTTCTCGCCCTGCGGCTGCGCCGGCTCCGGTTCCGGCATGGCGACCGACACATTTTCGCCCGCGCGCATCTTGCGCTTGGTTTCGTCGACCGGCTTGCCGTCGATGACGACGGCGCCTTGCCTGATCAGCATCTGCACGCGACTGCGTGACATGTCCGGGCCAAGGGCTGTCGCCAGCCACTGATCGAGGCGTTGGCCGGCCGCGTCCGCGCCGGCGACCAGTAAGGTGGGCGCGGCCTCTATCAACAGGTCCTCTATCAATTCGGGGGCCTCTTCGCTATGAGCGCTCATCGAAAAACCATTCCGGAATGTTTGCCATGGCCCGGCCCGATGCCGATGAAGAGCAGGAAAAGCCGCTCGCCCCCGAAGTCGACAAGCTGCGCGGCAAGCTCATCCGCTTCATGGCCATCAATCTCGGCCTGCTCTTTCTGGCTCTTATGGTGGTGATCGCGGCGATTGTCTACAAATCACGCAAGGCAACGCCGGTGAGCCCGCCGCTGGCCGGCGACGTCCAGGTGCCCGCCGGCGAACCGCTCAGCGGGGACATCGTGCTGCCGGTTGGCGCCAGGGTGGTCGGTCAGTCACTGTCGGGCAGCCGCCTTTCGATCGACGCCGAGCTTGCCGACGGCAGCCGTGCGATCTTCGTCTATGATATCGCCGAGCGCCGCCTGATTGGCCGTTTCGCGATCCGCAACAAATAGGCAGGCGCCAATGCGGCAAACACATTTGCCACGGACATGACCGGCTTCGCCGAACACCGTCGTGTCGCGACAGTGGCGCTGGCCGTCGCCAGCTATGACGAGGCGATCGCCTGGTATGTCGAGCGGCTGGGTTTTACGCTGACGGAGGATATCGATCTCGGCGGCGGCAAGCGGTGGGTCACGGTCGCGCCGTCCGACGGGCAGGGCGCCAGGCTGCTGCTGGCCGAGGCGTCCGACGAGACGCAGAGGAAAAGCATCGGCAACCAGACCGGCGGCCGGGTTTTTCTCTTCCTCGAAACCGACGATTTTGCCGGCGACCATGCAGCGATGCTGGACAAGGGCGTCGAATTCCGCGAGGCGCCGCGTCACGAAGCCTATGGCATGGTGGCGGTTTTCGCCGATCTGCATGGCAATCTGTGGGACCTGATCCAGCCGAAACGGTAACATGGGGGCGGCTTTTCATTCGATGCGGCAAAGCCGCCGAACCCCAGTTGCTTTTTCCCGGCCGTCAGCCTATATCGCCCCTTCTTGAGCGCGCCCATCGTCTAGCGGTCAGGACACCGCCCTCTCACGGCGGGAACAGGGGTTCGATTCCCCTTGGGCGTACCAGGCAACGTTCCTGTCGTTGACCTCCAGACAATCCTGCAGTTTCGGACCCGTCCCCCATGGGCTCCGCATGCCTCGAAAGAGCGCGCAAAGCCTGCGAGAGCCCGGGGCTTCCCATACCCCGAATCCACCCAATTTAAGTCAAGCCGCGACGCTTGAAAGCACTGCGATCTCTGATACTTGCGGTGCGGGGATAGCTTTCGCGGCAACGCGGGTTTTGGGTCGGGTAGAGTTTGGAATGGCCTCTGTTGGGACGACATGCACGCACTGCCATGGCGGTGGAAAGGTTTTCGACTGCTCGAGATGGCGTGCCTCAAAAGGGTATTGCTGCCCGCACGGGACACATCAAAGCGGTTGCCCGGGAAAGACCATGATATGCGCGCAGTGTGCCGGACTTGGAACGATACCAGAAACCGAGTTCAGGGCCGTCGCGTAGGCCGTCCTATCGCGACAATCATGGACATCGCGGCCATCTATTCCTAGCCTTGCGGGTGGGGACGGCAGGCAGGTTAAGGTTTGGTTTACCAATAGCCTGTCTACTGGGGACAATTCGCTTTCGGCCTGCGACCACGGATGTACTGGCGCAGTTGTCGAGGCGGAAAGGAAAGGTCGGCTCCGTGCCGGCCTTTTTGCTTTTTCGGGCTACATGGCTCGCATCGGCCAGGCGCCAGGGCGGCTTCGCAGTCGGCTTTCTTCGAACAACTTTTTGGCAAGGGATATTGTCATTGCCCATGTCGGCTCTACCATCGATCCCAGCAGTCCGGCGGGTTGCCGGACTGTCGTGACGATGAGGGCTTGCGATGAAACGTGTTGCAAAACTGGTGATTGCGGGTGTGATGTCGGCAGGTGTCGTATATGCATCGGCCGCAACGCTCAACACTATGGACGATGTCGGGACCGCGATCCAGTCCTGCTGGACACCGCCTGCCGGTGCCGGAGATTCGACTGTAACCCTGAGTTTCAGTTTCAAGCGCGACGGCACTCTGATAGGGCCGCCGCGACCAACCGCCGCCAAGGTGGCGGGCGACGACAAGGCACGTAAGGCATTCATCGATGCGGCAATAGCGGCGGTGAAGAATTGCACGCCGCTGAGTTTATCGCCGGAGCTGTCGCAAGGGATTGCCGGCAACGTGTTCACGCAGCAATTCGTTTCGCCCAAGCAATAGCGGTAGCGCCCAAAGAACGCCTGCCATGGAGCGGGCATCGGCACGGGTGTTCGTCGAACCGGAGAACCGGGTCGGGTGTCGTTTCCCCCGATCGCCGCAGATCAATGGCTCAGGCGCCGTGCTTCGGCATGCCGTGCCAGATCCGGGGTCTCGAAGACGTAGTCGCTCCAGGCCGATTCCGGAATCTGCCCGGCCAGATAGCACTCCAGTAACAGGTTTTGCTCGGGGTTGAGCGGCCGTGGGGCACGCCCGTGATCCAGCCCGAGGGAGTGAAAAAGGTTTCTTGTCAGCTCCGATACGGTGAAATGCATCGACATCGCGCGTTCTCCTTTGCGCCTCAACGCGGCAGTACGGGCAAAGGTTTCAGTGCCGGACACCGGTAACGCCTGATTGATCGCAGGCTCGACGCATCGGCCCGCCGACGGCCACCCAGCTCCAGTCGATCGAGGCCGGCCAGCGGACAGTGCGTGTGGTCGGCCCCGCCTTTTTCCCGGCTGAATGACCCACGAGTGTTCTCGCGGGAACGGCCGTCTTCGGAACAGGGGCCCGCTTCCCGGCGTTGTGGTCGATATCAGGCAGGGAGA
Source organism: Mesorhizobium sp. BR-1-1-10 (assembly GCF_020165595.1). NCBI lineage: Bacteria > Pseudomonadati > Pseudomonadota > Alphaproteobacteria > Hyphomicrobiales > Phyllobacteriaceae > Mesorhizobium > Mesorhizobium sp. BR-1-1-10. Next base: position 110,835 of record NZ_JAIUIL010000014.1, read on the forward strand.
AGCGCCATGGCCACGTTCAGGGAAATGCGGGTACTGGAGATCGTCGAAGACGGCTCCCTGACTACCGACCAGAAGATCGCTGAATTGCGCAAGATCGAATCCGAGGCGCGCGGGCTGCAACGGGCGGCGTCGGAGAGCCCGATGGGCGACGATGACGGCTGGCAGGACGATCTGCGCCAGGTTCGGCTTGCTCTCGACAAGCTCGGCGCCAAGGAACCGAGGAAGGGCGCGGCAACGCTATAGAGCCGAACCGTTCCAAAGCACGCCGCGTCGAAGCGGATTCAGGCGCCGCGCTTTAGGTCTTTGTTTTTATGCATTAGTCGCAAACCATGCGAACTCTTTGGCCGGGAGCGCTTACGTTCCTGCATGCCAATTGTTTTTCGGGGCCCGATGACGGAGGAGAGGGCGTTGTCGCCCTGGTCTGAGACCGTCTGTGAGGCGCAGGCTTAACGACCCTGCGCTCGTAAAACCGCCCAGGAGGCTGGGGTGGACCCGGAAAGGCGCTGTTGTCGACCTGCGGCTGGTAGTCGACATTGGGCGGCGGCCGGTCCCAGATTCGCCTGGCGTCGAGCGGCCGCGGAATAACCACCGTGCCGTCATAGCTGCGAGAGCAGCCGCCGCCGAAAAGCAGCGCCACGCCCAGCAAGAAAGGCCCTATCCGTCCGTACATTAGCAACACCCCTGTGCATGCTTATAGCGCGGCCTTGCTCCGCGCCACAACCGGACGGAATAACGCAGCAGGAACAGGCCGGTTGCGCCGTTAAGGTTAGCGGATCGTTAATGCTTCTGCGGCACATTCCGCCGACGGACCGCGGAGGGAGGGTTCGGCCTTGATTTTCGGGGTGGGGACAGCATGGCGGAATCGGACGAAGCAATCGGCGTGCGCGGCAAGCGCAAGCCCGGCAAGGCAGCCGCGCCTGGCGGCGATGGGCCATCCGGCGTCGACATGGATTGCGCCGACGCGCTGCGCCAACTCGTCGAAGCGGGCTCGGACTGGATTTGGGAAACCGACGCGGAATTGCGCTTTTCCTGGCTTTCCCAAGATTACCAGGCGGCAACCGGTATCGATCCGGCAATGGTGCTTGGCCGGTTCCGCTTCGATTTTCTCAACCAGGTCCTGAAGGGCAACCGCGGTGCGGCGGCGCATCTGGAGGATTTGCAGGCGCACCGGCCGTTCCGCGACTTCGTCTACGAACTGAAGGGAGGCCGCCCCGACTGCCGCTGGGTGCTGACGTCAGGCTTCCCGCGTTTCGACAGCGAAGGAAAATTCGTCGGCTATCGCGGCCTGGGCCGCAACGTCACCGCGCTGGCCAGCGCCTTCGAGGCCATGCAGCCGGCGGCTGGCGGCGATGCCGTCCAGCATCTCGCCGATCTCGAGCGGACGATGGATGCCATGCATATGGGCGTCGTGCTTCTGGACGCCAGGCTCGATACGCTCATCGTCAACAAGGCCTACCGCGATCTCTCCAGGATTCCGGACGGGGCCGTGACGGTAGGCGCGCCGTTCAGCCTGCTGATGGAACTCAATCGCCGCAACGGCATCTATGGCGACATCGACGAAGAGCAATGGCAGCGCTACCTCGCCACGCGCATCGAAGAGATCAAGGCCGGCACCGTGGCACCTCGGGAGTTTGCCCACACCGACGGGCGCACCATGATGTTCTCCGTCACGGCTCTGTCGGGAGGCAAACGCCTGCTGACCTACTATGAGGTCACCGAGGTCAAGCGGCGGGACGCCGAGATCGAGAATGCCAACGCCAAGATAGCCGAGACTTTCGCCAATCTCCGCACCATGGTCGATCAGATGCCGATCGGTGTTCTTGTCCTCGATGCCGACATGCGTGCCGAGGTCATCAACCGCGCCTTTTACGATTTCTGGCAGATCGACGCCCGGCGCGCCGAGACCGGCTGCAGCTTCCTCGATCTGATGGAAGCCAGCCGCGACATCGACCCGTATGGTTCGGACGACGCGACATGGCACCGGCATGTCGCCGAACGCGAGGCTGAAATCAGAGCCGGCACAGCTGGAGCGAGGCAGTTCCCGCGCAATGACGGCAGGACGCTGATCTCGTCGATGGCGCCGCTGGCCGGCGGCAAGCGGTTCATTTCCTATGTCGATGTCACCGACATGAAGGATCGCGAGGCCGAACTTGCCGAAGCGCTGGAAAAGGCGCGGCTGGCGGAAGCAGTAATCAACGGGGTCAAGGATCCGATCTTCGTCAAGGACGACAATCTGCGCTTCGTCTTCGTCAACGAGGCCTTCGCGGCGCTGTTCAAGCAGGCGCCGCAGGCCATGCTTGGCAGGCCGGGAAGCGATTTCCTCGGGCCGGACGAGGTCGCGCTGTTCGAAAGCAGCGAACGCGAGGTGCTGGCCGGCGGACAGCAATACGAAGTGGAAGAAAGCTTCAAGGCCGGCGGCGGCACCCGTTCGCGTATCGTCAGGAAGAACCGCGTCCGCATGGCAAGCGGCCGCGACTATGTCGCCGGCTTTCTGTTCGACATCTCCGACATGAAGCGGCGCGAGACCGAAGCCGAAGATGCGCGCAAGCATCTCGCCAGCGTGCTGGAATCGCTGCCGGCGGGGGTCATCATCTACGACCGCGACGACAAGTTCGTCTTCGCCAACCACAGGCTGCAGGATACGTTGCCGGCGCTGAAGCCTTTGTGGCAGCCCGGCCGCACCTTCCGCGAAGCGCTGGAGTTCGGCCATTCGGTGGGTTATTTCCGTTCGAGTGGCGATCCTGGGATCGACAGCCTGTACGAAGGCGATTCCGAACGCTGGCTTGACGGCATCCTGGCGCGTTACCGTCTGCCGAATTCCTCCTATGAGCGCCTCAATGCGGATGGCCGCTGGTACCAGGTCTACGATATGCGCACAGGCGACGGCACGTTCATCGGGGTGCGCGTCGACATCACCGACCTCAAGAGCCGCGAGGCGGCGCTTCATGATTCGATGCGCCAGATCGATCTCTTCCGCCATGTCATGGACGAGTTGCCGGTAGCCGCCTTCATCAAGGCGCAGGACCTGAGCATCGAATTCGTCAACAAGGCCTGGTGCGCGCTGACGGGTCTCGCCAAGGACGACGTCATCGGCCGGACCGACCGTCAGCTGTTCAACGGCGAGGAAGCGGAGGGCTTCAGCCAGGACGATACCGATGTCGTGACGAACGGCAATGTGCGCGAGGTCGAGGAGCCCGTCACCCATCGTGACGGAACGGTGCGGCAGTTGATGACGCGCAAGAGCCGCCTGGTGGCCACGGACGGATCGGTGCATCTGGTCGGATCCAGCACCGACATCACCGACGTCAAGGCGCGCGAGCAAGCTCTGGAAGAGAGCATGCGCGAGAACGAGGTGTTCCGCAGCCTGATCGACAACGTGCCGGTGTCGATCTACGCCAAGCGCTCCGATCTCAGGCAGTTCTATGTCAACAAGGGCTGGTGCGATCTCACCGGCTTCAGCAAGCAGGAGGCGATCGGCAAGACCGACGTCGAGATCTTCGGGCCGGATGGCGAGGCCTTCGTGGCCAGCGATCTCGCCGTGCTGCGTACCGGCGAGACCCAGGAGATCGAGGAGACGGTGCGCCTTTCAGACGGCAGCGTCAGGCATCAGTTCGCCCGCAAGGGCGCAATGATCGCCTCTGACGGTTCGCTCTACCTGATCGGTTCGACCACAGATATTACGGAACTCAAGCAGCGCGAGGCGGAGCTCAGCGAGGCGCGCCGGCGCGCCGTGCTCGCCGACCGCGCCAAGTCGGAGTTCCTAGCCAATATGAGCCACGAGATCCGCACGCCGATGAACGGCGTGCTGGGCATGGCTGAACTCCTGGCCAAATCCAATCTCGATCCGAAGCAGAAGACATTCACCGACATCATCGTCAAATCGGGCAACGCGCTCTTGACCATCATCAACGACATCCTGGATTTCTCCAAGATCGATGCCGGCCAGCTGGTGCTCGACCCGGCGCCATTCAATCTCGCCGAGGCGATCGAGGACGTGGCGACGCTGGTGTCGACACGGGCCAAGGAAAAGGATCTGGAGCTCATCGTGCGCATCGAGCCACGGCTCGAAAGCCTGTTCATCGGCGATGTCGGCCGCATCCGGCAAATCGTCACCAACCTGCTCGGCAATGCGGTGAAGTTCACCGATGAAGGCCACGTGCTGGTCGACGTGACCGGCGAACGGGTTCCAACGGGAACCAGGCTGACGATCTCGGTCACCGATACCGGCATAGGCATCCCCGAGGAAAAACTGAAACTGGTGTTCGAGAAATTCAGCCAGGTCGATACGTCCTCGACAAGGCGCCACGAGGGCACCGGGCTTGGCCTTGCCATCACCTCGCGGCTGGTCGATCTGATGGGCGGCGACATTGGCGTCGAGAGCGCCGAAGGCAAGGGGTCAACCTTCTGGTTCACCGTAACGTTGCCAGGGGCCGGGCAGCAGAGCGGGCAGCGCATCACGCCGGTGGACGTGACGGGCGCACGCGTGCTGATCGTCGATGACAACGCCGTCAACCGCGCCATCCTGACCGAGCAGATGACCTCGTGGACGTTCGATTCCTGCGCGGCCGAAAGCGGCGCCGAAGGTCTCAAGGTGCTGATCGCCGCGGCAGCTTATGGCGTGGCGGTCGACTGCGTCGTGCTCGACTACCAGATGCCTGAAATGAGCGGCGCCGAAATGGCGCGTATCGTGCGCAACACCGAGGGCCTCGCGGACACGCCGATCATCATGCTGACATCGGTCGACCAGTCGCTTGCCAACACCAGCTACCGCGATCTTGGCATCGACGCCCAGCTGATCAAGCCGGCGCGCTCCTCGGTGCTCCTGGAAACGCTGGTCGCGACCATCCAGCGCCATCGCCACGCCACCAGCGGCCACGCCGTTCAACCGCTCACGGGCGAGGCGCCCGAGGCGTCCCGGCCGCCGCCCCTGGCACCATCCGAGCAGCGCGCGCAATTGCAGCCGCCACAGGTTCGCCCCAGGTTGCCCGCGACGGCCGGCGGGCACAGGCTGGATATACTGGTGGCCGAGGACAATGAGGTGAACCAGATGGTGTTCACGCAAATCCTCGGCGAGACCGGCTATGGTTTCGAGATCGTCGGCAATGGCCGCAAGGCGCTCGACGCCTTCGGTACGCTCAATCCGTGCATGATCCTGATGGATGTCTCGATGCCGGAGATGAGTGGTCTCGAAGCGACGGCCGCGATCCGCCTGCTGGAGCAGGAGACCGGCACGCATGTGCCGATCGTCGGCGTCACCGCGCATGCGCTCAAGGGCGACCGCGAGCGCTGCCTGGAGGCAGGCATGGACGACTATCTGCCCAAGCCGATCAGCCCCAGGGCCCTGCTCGAGAAGGTCGAGCGCTGGGTCGGCGCCGGCCGTCAGGTCCACCGCAACGCGGGATAGAGCCCGCGTCGCCTGAATTGCAGGATCCGGGGAGGCAACAAGGAATCAGCGGAGATTCGCTGCTACCGCTGCGTGCAATGACTATGGTGCGATCGCGCCATATCAAAGGCCGTGTCCAGCCGGAACAATAGCGAAATCGAATTCCGCTCTTCTCAGTTACGGGCGGGAGCAGCGACCGCCTGCAAGAAACAGTGTCACTCTACCCCAACGGACCTGTTTTTGGCGATGGCCCGGCCATGACACGCTCTGGCTGCGAGCAACGCGCTCCCGTCCGGATTTTCTTCATTTGGGAAAAGCCTGGTCGAGTCCGGGGTGATTTCAGCCGGTCGGACGGCTCAAGCCCCTGATTCCGGGGGTAAACTCGGACCGCGCCGCGAGCGCCCGAGATCGGCGTCTTTCGCGTTACCGGCAACGCGTTACCGGGCTGACATGAAACTGTCATGCGACTGTTATAATCGAAGGCTATTGGCCTCAGCGGGCGCCGGCAAGAAGTGGCGCCGAGAGACCATCTTCCGAACAGGAGCAGGCCACATGAGACATTTCATCCGCTCGGCGGCCGTTGCGATTGCAATGGCTGCGGCGTCCACCCTCACCCTTTCCGCAGCAATGGCGGCTGACCTTTCCGGCGCCGGCTCGACCTTCATCTATCCGGTGTTCGCCAAATGGGCCGACACCTACAAGAAGGACACCGGCATCGGCCTCAACTATCAGTCGATCGGTTCGGGCGGCGGTATCAAGCAGGTCATCGCCAAGACCGTGACCTTCGGCGCCACCGACAAGCCGATGTCCGACGCCGATCTGGAAAAGAACGGCCTCGTGCAGTTCCCGATGGTGATGGGCGGCATCGTGCCGATCGTCAACCTCACGGGCATCAAGCCGGGCGAACTCGTCCTCGACGGCAAGACGCTGGCCCAGATCTATCTCGGCGCGATCACCACCTGGGACGATGCCGCGATCAAGGCCCTGAACCCGGACCTTAAGCTGCCGTCGACCGCTATCGCCGTCGTTCATCGTTCGGACGGCTCGGGCACGACCTTCAACTTCACTGACTACCTCGTGAAGCTCTCGCCCGACTGGAAGGACAAGGTCGGCTCGGATACGGCCGTCGAATGGCCGACCGGCGTCGGCGCCAAGGGCAGCGAAGGCGTTGCCAACACCGTCAAGCAGACCGACGGCGGCATCGGCTATGTCGAATATGCCTATGCCAAGCAGAACAATCTCTCCTACTCCAAGATGCTGAACGCCGCCGGCAAGGTCGTCGAGCCGTCGCTCGAATCCTTCGGCGCGGCTGCTTCGAACGCCGACTTCAAGGGCGCCAAGAACTTCAACGTCATCATCACCAACGAGCCGGGCGACGCCACCTGGCCGATCGCTGCCTCGACCTGGGTGCTGATCCACAAGACCCCGGACGATGCCGCAGCCACCGGCGAAGCGCTCAAGTTCTTTGCCTGGGCCTACAAGGACGGCAAGGAAACCGCCAAGGCGCTCGACTATGTGTCGATCCCCGATAGCGTCGTCGACCTGATCAAGGCTTCGTGGAAGGCCGACATCAAGGCCGACGGCAAGCCCGTCTACGCCGGCGAGTAATATCTTTCTGGAGGAGCGCCGCCCCGCGGCGCTCCTTTTCAATCAACACAAAGAGCCGAGCTTGACATGAGCGCTGCCCACGAAGCCTTGCCAGCCATTCGAGGTTCACGCGACGCCACCGTCAGACGGTTCGCGTTGACCGATTCGATCTTCCATGGGCTGACCCGCGCCGCCGCCATTCTCGTGCTGGTGCTGCTCGGCGGCGTCGCCATCTCGCTGTTCGCCGGTTCCTGGCAGGCACTGTCGACCTTCGGCTTCTCCTTTCTGACCACCGAGAGCTGGAATCCCGTCACCGAGAAATTCGGCGCCCTGGCGCCGATCTATGGCACCATCATCACTTCGGCCATCGCCATCCTGATCGCTGTGCCGCTCGGCATCGGCATCGCCATTTTTCTTACCGAGCTTTGCCCGCGTCCGCTTCGGCGCCCGATCGGCATGGCGGTGGAACTGCTGGCCGGCATTCCTTCGATCATCTACGGCATCTGGGGCCTGTTCGTGCTGGCACCGTTCCTGCAGACGACAGTGCAACCTTTCATCATCAACGTGTTCCACGGCATTCCCGGCCTTAACAGCCTGTTTGCCGGGCCTCCTTATGGCATCGGCCTGCTGACCTCGGCGATGATCCTGGCCATCATGATCCTGCCTTTCATCACCTCGATCACCAAGGATGTGTTCGATACGGTGCCGCCGGTGCTGAAGGAGTCCGCCTACGGCATTGGCTGCACGACCTGGGAGGTAACACGCCGGGTCGTCGTCCCCTACACCCGCATCGGCATCATGGGCGGCGTCATGCTTGCGCTCGGCCGTGCACTCGGTGAAACCATGGCGGTCACCTTCGTCATCGGCAACGCCCACCGGATCAGCGCCTCGCTGTTCGCGCCGGCAACGACGATCTCGGCAACCATCGCCAACGAATTCACCGAAGCCGTCGGCGATCTCTACACTTCCTCGTTGGTGGCGCTCGGCCTGATCCTGTTCGTCATCACCTTCCTCATCCTTGCCATCGCCCGCTACATGCTGATGCGCATCGATGCCCGTACCGGAGTCTGACCGATGTCGACAGCCGCATCGCTTCACCAGAGCCGCAAGCGCAAGAACGGCGTGATGATGACGCTCTGCGTCGTCGCCGCCGGCATCGGCCTTGCCTGGCTGGCGCTGATCCTCGGCGCGCTGCTCTATAAGGGCCTGTCGGGCGTTTCGCTCTCAGTGTTCACGGAAATGACCCCGCCGCCCGGTGATGCCGGTGGCCTGCTCAACGCCATCTACGGCAGCATCGTGATGACTATTATCGGCATCGTCGTCGGCACGCCGATCGGCGTGCTGGCCGGCACCTACATGGCCGAATATGGCCGCTTTTCGAAGCTCACCACCGTGGTGCGCTTTATCAACGACATCCTGCTGTCGGCGCCCTCAATCATCATCGGCCTGTTCGTCTACGAATTGATGGTGCGGCCGATGGGACATTTCTCGGCCATCGCCGGTGCCGTGGCACTGGCCATCCTGGTCATTCCCGTCGTGGTGCGTACCACCGAGGACATGCTCAACCTTGTGCCGAACGCTTTGCGCGAGGCCGGCACGGCGATTGGCGCGCCGCGCTGGGTGGTGATTCGTTCGGTGGCCTACCGCGCGGCGATGTCCGGCATCGTCACCGGCATATTGCTGGCCATTGCCCGCATTTCCGGCGAGACGGCGCCACTTCTTTTCACGGCGCTCAACAACCAGTTCTGGTCGAGCAATCTCAATGCGCCGATGGCCAGCCTGCCGGTGACCATCTTCCAGTTCGCTCTCAGCCCTTACGAGGAATGGCAGCAACTGGCGTGGACCGGCGCACTCATAATCACATTGACGGTTCTCGCGCTCAGCATCTTTGCGCGCAGCCTGACCGGACGCAGAGAGGACAAATGAGCCAGATGTTGTCTCCAGACATGACGATTGCGACAGACGCAGCCGCCAAGGCGAAGATCGAGGTCAAGAACCTCAATTTCTACTACGGCCAGTCGAAGGCGCTGAAGGACATCACCTTGTCGCTGCCCGAGCGCAGCGTGACGGCCTTCATCGGACCATCGGGTTGCGGAAAGTCGACGCTGCTGCGCGTCTTCAACCGCATCTACGAGCTCTACCCCAAGCAGACCGCCGAGGGTCAGGTGCTGCTCGACGGCCAGAACGTTCTCGACCGCTCGCAGGACCTCAACCTGTTGCGCACCAAGATCGGCATGGTGTTCCAGAAGCCGACGCCGTTCCCGATGTCGATCTATGAGAACATCGCCTTCGGCGTCCGCCTCTACGAGAAGATCGGCAAGGCCGAGATGGACGGCCGTGTCGAGCAGGCGTTGAAACGCGCCGCGCTGTGGAACGAAGTCAAGGACAAGCTCAACGCCAGCGGCCTCAGCCTGTCGGGCGGCCAGCAGCAGCGGCTTTGCATCGCCCGCACCGTGGCGGTCAAGCCGGAGGTCATCCTGCTCGACGAGCCGGCCTCGGCGCTCGACCCATTGTCGACCGCCAAGATCGAGGAATTGATCGACGAGTTGCAGGCCGACTACACGATCGTCATCGTCACCCACAACATGCAGCAGGCCGCGCGCGTGTCGAAGCAGACGGCTTTCATGTATCTGGGCGAGCTGGTCGAATTCGACAAAACCGAGAAAATCTTCACGTCGCCTCGCGAGAAGCGCACGCAGGACTATATCACCGGCCGCTTCGGCTGATCTCACGCATACGAGGACCAGGATCATGGCCGAACACACAGTCGCAGCCTTCGACGAGGATCTCGGACAGATCAGCAGGCTGATCAGCGACATGGGGGATCTCGCCGGCACGATGGTCGGCGGCGCCACCAAGGCGCTGCTGAATTCCGACAACGCGCTGGCACAGCGCGTCGTCTCCGACGACGCCATCATGGACGCGCGCCAGCGCGAACTCGATGATCGCGCCATCACCCTGATCGCCAAGCGCCAGCCGATGGCCGACGATCTGCGTCATGTCGTCGGCTCGATCCGCATGGCGGGCGATCTCGAACGCATCGGCGACCTTGCCAAGAACATCGCCAAGCGCGTCGGCTCGGTCGGCCTCACCGCCACGCCGCGCGACCTGTCGCATTCCATCGACTCCATGGCGCAGCTGGTACTGATCCAGGTGCAGGGCGTCGTCGAGGAATATGCGGCGGGCGATGCCGCCGCCCTCGCCAAGCTCAGGAATGACGACGAACGCATCGACGTCAAATACACTTCGGTCTTCCGCGAACTCCTGACCTACATGATGGAGGATCCCCGCAACATCACGGCTTGCACGCATCTTTTGTTCTGCGCCAAGAATCTCGAACGCATCGGCGACCATGTGACCAACATCGCCGAGAATGCGTATTATGTGCTGACCGGCACGCAACTGCCCGCCAACCGTCCGAAGCAGGACGAGACGGCGATGTCGGTGCCGGCGGCTTGACGGCAGGGATGATCGATCGATGATCGCGCCACGCATCATGGTGGTGGAGGACGAGGAGCCGCTGGGCGTGCTCCTCCGCTACAACCTGGAGTCCGAGGGTTACCAGGTCGAGGTGGTGACACGCGGCGACGAAGCCGAGATACGCCTCCAGGAAAACGTGCCCGACCTCCTGGTGCTCGACTGGATGGTGCCGGCGGTTTCCGGCATCGAACTCTGTCGGCGCCTGCGCATGCGGCCCGAGACGGAGCGATTGCCGATCATCATGCTGACGGCGCGCGGCGAGGAGAGCGACCGCGTGCGCGGCCTCTCGACCGGCGCCGACGACTATCTGGTCAAGCCGTTCTCGACGCCGGAATTCATGGCCCGGGTCAAGGCGCTGCTGCGCCGCGCCAAGCCGGAAGTGCTGTCCAGCGTGCTCAAGGTCGGTGACATCGTGCTCGACCGCGAATCGCACCGGGTCTATCGCAAGAAGAGCGAGATCCGGCTCGGACCGACCGAGTTCCGGCTGCTCGAATTCATGATGCGCCATCCCGGCCGCGTGTTCTCGCGCAGCCAGTTGCTCGACAATGTCTGGGGCGAGACGATCTACATCGACGAGCGCACCGTGGATGTGCATGTCGGCCGCCTGCGCAAGGCGGTCAACAATGGCCGCATGCCCGATGTGATACGCACCATCCGTGGCGCGGGCTACGCAATCCGCGAGGATTGAGATCAGGCCACGTTCTTGCCGGATCTCACCTGCACGCCCGGCGCGAAGATCTCCTGGTCGACGAAGGTGAGCGCGCGCATGGCGCAGCCCTCGCGGATCAGCGGCAATTCGTTCGGCTCTGTATCGAAGGAAATCGACGTCGAATGCTGGCCGCCGGCGGTCTGGGCGATGGCCTCACGCAAGGCCGGCTCGATCAGATCGAAGGCGGCGGCGCTGACGCCGACCATCGCAACCGGCGCCGGATCGATCAGCGCGAACAGGCTGCCAAGGCCATAGCCCAGCGCCTCGCCGGCCTTGCGATAGGCCTCGCGCTCCGGTCCGTCTCTTTCGCGCGCCGTAGCCGCCAATGCGCGCATGTCGGCGTCGCTGACGTCGACCGGTTTGGCGTCCTCACCCATCTTTCCTGCATTACGCCAGATGGCATAGTTGCCGGCATAGGCCTCGACGCAGCCGCGCCGCCCGCAGCGGCAGAGCGCGCCGCCCGGGCGATGGATCATGTGGCCGAACTCGCCGCCGGAGGAATGGGTGCCGGTGAACAGCTCGCCCTTCAGCACCAGGCCCATGCCGATGCCGTGCGAGAGCAGGATGGCGATGAAGTCGTCGCGGTAGCGCTCGGGGTCGCGCCAGCGCAGCGCCACAGCCATCATGTTGCAGTCGTTCTCCATGGTGGCGGGGATGCCGAATTCGGCTTCGAGTATATCGGCGAAGGCAATGTCCGTCTGCGGCGTGATCGGCGACCACAGCATGGCGCGCGCCTCGGTGTCTGTGATGCCCTGGATCGCCAGCGCGATGCGGGCAATGCTGGCGACATCGAGGTCGGGATCCTCGAGGCGGCGCCGGACGATGGCCACGCATTCGCCGATCAGCGCCTCGCGCGACATGGTCAGCGTGTCCAGCCGGCGCTGCTCCTCCGATATCACCTGGCCGGCGTAGTCGATGAGGGCGACGGAGAGGAAATTCAGCGACAGCACCACGGTCATGACCGCCGCGGCCTCGGGGTTGAGACAAAGGCCCACCTGCGGCCGGCCGCGTTTCAGTGAGCCGGCCTCGTTCGGCTTGCCTTCGCTCAGGATACCTTCGCCGATCAGGTCGGCTGATATCGCCGATATGGTCGAGTGGCTGAGGGCGGTAGTAGCGGCGATCTCGGTGCGCGAGGGCTGGCCACCCCGGCGCACGGCTCCAATCACCATTGCGCGGTTGCGCCGGCGCAGATCGTCGTGGCGGATTCCGACCGACATCATTCCCTCCCCGTCGCCGTGGTTCTTGACGCCCCCTCGAACACCTCCGGCAACGGGTCGAATACTGGCAGAAGCGGCTGGGGCTGTCATTTATTTATTGCGGGGCTCGAAAAAAGGCTTCTGGCACCTCAAAATGCGTCAGAATCAATGTTGACAGTGCTCAGGCGATGGACCAGTGTTTTTTCGAGGCTCGAAAAAATAGGGCCTTTGTGCCGGCCTTAGGGCCAGTTTGGTCGCGCCACACGCGGGCGCAGGGAGGATATCATGAAGAGATTCACAGTCGCCATTCTGGCGGGTGTCGCCATGTCGCTGACGCTGGCGTCGGTCGCGCAGGCAAAGGACAAGGTCATCGGCGTGTCGTGGTCCAACTTCCAGGAGGAGCGCTGGAAGACCGACGAGGCGGCCATGAAGAAGGCGATCGAGGCCGCGGGCGACAAGTACATTTCCGCCGATGCGCAGTCCAATCCCGGCAAGCAGCTGACCGATGTCGAGAGCCTGATTTCGCAGGGTGCCAATTCGCTGATCATCCTGGCGCAGGACGCGTCGGCCATCGGCCCGGCGGTACAGAAGGCGCTCGACGAGGGCATTCCGGTCGTCGGCTATGACCGCCTGATCGAGAACAAGGACGTCTTCTACCTGACCTTCGACAACAAGGAAGTTGGCCGCATGCAGGCCCGCGAAGTGTTCAAGGTGAAGCCTGAGGGCAATTACGTCTTCATCAAGGGCTCCGGCGCCGATCCGAATGCCGACTTCCTGTTCTCGGGCTCGATGGAAGTGCTGAAGGCGGCCATAGACAGCGGCAAGATCAAGAATGTCGGCGAAGCCTATACGGACGGCTGGCTGCCCGCCAACGCCCAGAAGAACATGGAACAGTTCCTCACCGCCAACGACAACAAGGTCGACGCCGTGGTCGCCGCCAATGACGGCACCGCCGGCGGCGTCGTCGCGGCGCTGACGGCGCAGGGGCTCGCCGGCACCGTGCCGGTCTCCGGCCAGGACGGCGACCACGCCGCGCTCAACCGCATCGCGCTCGGCACCCAGACCGTGTCGGTGTGGAAGGACGCGCGCGAACTCGGCAAGAACGCCGCCGAGATCGCCTCGCAACTCGCCGACGGCAAGAAGATGACCGACATCGCCGGCGTGAAGGACTTCACGACGCCTGGCGGCAACACCGTCAAGTCGCTGTTCCTGACCCCGGTGGCCATCACCAAGGACAATCTCAACCTCGTCATCGACGCCGGCTGGATCAAGAAGGACGAAGTCTGCACGGGCGTTGCCGCGGGCAGCGTCGCGGCCTGCAACTGAGCTTGATCGCCTGAAAAGTCGGAAACGCCGCGGCGTGGAACGGTCAGTGTTCTGAACACTGGCCGTTCCAATTTCCTTGTCTTCGCAATTCCGGACGAAAAACCCTTACGCACTTTTCCTGGAATTGCTTCCAAGCCGCGGCGTTTTCCCGACAAGATTTGTGTTTCCGCCGCTGGCGGCTAACTTCTGGGCTCTGGTCCGGCTCCGCGTCAGACGGCAAGCCGCTGGGAGGACATCATGACCGACACGACCTCAACCTCGCAGGCCGATACGGCGCGTGCGTCGGAACTCGGCGCGGTCGCGCGTTTCCTGAAGGCGACCGAGATCGATACCCGCATGCTCGGCATGATCGGCGCGCTGCTGCTGATCTGGGTCGCGCTGCATGTGATTTCGAGCCTGCGTCTTGGTGTCAATCCGCTCGATTTCGACAGCCGCACGTTCCTCACGCCACGCAATCTGTGGAACCTGTCGGTGCAGACGTCCGCGGTCGCCATCATGGCCTGCGGCATGGTGCTGGTCATCGTCATGCGCAACATCGACCTGTCCGTCGGTTCCGCCGAGGGCTTGATCGGCATGGTCATGGGCTTTGCGCAGGTACATTTCCTGGTTCGGTTCGTAGGACTTGAACTCGGCAACCCATGGATCTGGGTCCTGGCACTAGTCATCGGTCTGGCGCTCGGGCTTTTGATCGGCGCCTTCCAGGGCTTCGTCATCGCCTATCTCGAAGTGCCGGCCTTCATCGTCACGCTGGGTGGCCTGCTGGTCTGGCGCGGCGCCGCCTGGTGGGTCACGTCAGGCCAGACGGTGGCACCGCTCGACGCCACGTTCCAGCTTATGGGCGGCGGACCGGCCGGATCGATCGGCGCCACCTGGAGCTGGGTCGTCGGCATCGTCGCCTGCCTGGCCGTCGTGTTCGCGCTGTTCAACGGGCGGGTCCAGCGCAAGCGCTTCCGCTTCCCCCTGCGGCCGATCTGGGCCGAGACGCTGCTCGGCGTCGTCACCTGCGCCGTCATCATGGGCGCGGTCTGGCTGGCCAACTCCTATCCATGGCCGATCGGGATCGTGAACCGGTACGCGGCCGCCAACAACATCACCGTGCCGGAGGGCGGGCTGTTCATCGCCCACGGCATCGCCATACCGGTGCTGATGGCGGTCGCCGTCGGTCTGGTCATGACCTTCATCACCAACCGCACCCGTTTCGGCCGTTATGTCTTTGCTATCGGCGGCAATCCGGAAGCGGCCAATCTCGCCGGCATCAACACGCGCTGGATCACCATGAAGGTGTTCATGATCATGGGCGTGCTGGCCACGATCGCCGCCGCCATTTCGTCGGCCCGGCAGAACTCGTCCACCAATGTGCTGGGAACATTGGATGAGCTGCTGGTCATTGCCGCGGCCGTCATCGGCGGCACCTCGCTTGCCGGCGGCTCGGGAACCATCATCGGCGCCATGCTCGGTGCATTGCTGATGCAGTCGCTGCAGTCGGGCATGGTGCTGCTCGGTGTCGATTCGCCGTTGCAGAGCATCGTCGTCGGCGCCGTGCTGGTCATCGCCGTCTGGCTCGACACCGTCTATCGCAAGCGGGTTTAGGGATACGACCATGGCTGACAAAACCGCTCCCGTAAGGGCCCTCGCAACTGCGCCCACTGGCACGCCGCTGGTCGACATGCGCAACATCTCGATCGCCTTCGGCGGCATCCGCGCCGTCGACGACGCCTCGATCGATCTTTTCCCCGGCGAGGTCGTGGCACTGCTCGGCCACAACGGCGCCGGCAAGTCGACGCTGATCAAGATCCTGTCCGGCGCCTACAAACGCGATGCGGGCCAGATCTTCGTCAATGGCGAGGAGGCAGCGATTTCCAACCCGCGCGACGCCAAGAAATACGGTATCGAGACGATCTACCAGACGCTGGCGCTGGCCGACAATGTCGATGCCGCCGCCAACCTGTTCCTCGGCCGCGAACTGATGACCGCCTGGGGCACGCTCGACGACGTCGCCATGGAGGCCGAGGCGCGCAAGGTGATGGGGCGGCTCAATCCCCGCTTCCAGCGCTTCAAGGAGCCGGTGATCAAGCTGTCAGGCGGTCAGCGGCAATCGGTGGCGATCGCCCGCGCGATCCTGTTCAATGCCCGCATCCTGATCATGGACGAGCCGACGGCGGCACTTGGGCCCCAGGAAACCGCCCAGGTCGGCGAGTTGGTCAGGCAGCTCAAATCCGATGGCATCGGCATCTTCCTGATCAGCCACGACATCCACGACGTCTTCGAGCTGGCCGACCGTGTCTGCGTGATGAAGAATGGCCAGGTGGTCGGTACCGCCCGCACGACTGACGTCACGCAGGACGAGGTGCTTGGGATGATCATCCTGGGCAAATGTCCTCCAGGTGCCATACCGGGGCCGGGCGCGCTGAAGATCGCCGCCTGAGGCCGGTCAGGCCGCTTCGGGCACGCCCCGTTGCCGGTCACGTGATATGCCAGTGATCACGATGGTGTGGCCTGACCATTGTGTTGGCCCGGCGACTTGCCCATAAAAGGTCCTGTTTTGCTCATGGACCGCATCATCCGTTGAAGAAGCTTTTTCCAATCGTCGCGTTCATTGCCGTTGCACTGATCAGCATGACCATGGCGGGGTTCGCTTATTTCGCGACGCAGGAAGCCGCCCGTATCAAGTTCGAAGGGGCGGCCGATGACGCCCTCAACCGGATCGAGAGCCGCATCGACCTGCACCTGTCGCTGCTGCGCTCGACACAGGCCCTGTTCGACGCACGCAACGGCGATATTTCCCAGAACGAGTTCAAGGCATTCTTCAAGGCGCTGGATGTCGACAACAATTTCGCCGGCCTGCGAGGCATCGGCTTCCTGCGGCTGGTCAGGACGGGCGACGAGGCAGCGGTGGAACGCGACACCCTCCACGATTTCGGCGCCAGTCATCCGGTCTATCCGGATACGACGCAGGCCTGGCGCACGCCGATCGCGCTTTTCGAGCCGCTCGATCCGTCCAACCAGACCATCATCGGCTACGACATGTTCAGCGAGCCGGTGCGGCGTGCGGCGATCGAAAAAGCCATGGCCGACGACCAGCAGCATGCGAGCGGGCTGGTGCAACTCGGCCAGGGCATGGGCGTGGCGCAGACTTTCACGGGCTTCCTGGTCTATGTGCGGCTCAATGTGGAAACCGCACCGGAGGTCATCAACGCATCGCGGTCCTCGACCGCCGGCTTTCTCTATGCGGCCTTTCGGGCCCGGGACCTGTTCCAGATCGCGCTCAGCCGTGCGCCGCTGCTGCCGGTCAACACCGAGATCTATGATGGAGCGGTGAACGGCGACAATCTGTTGTTCCGCTCGGAGACGCCACCGGCCTCATCCCTGGGAGACCGGCTGCTGGTCACCCGCAAGATGACCGTGGCGGGACGCCCGTGGACCGTATTGTTCAGGCCAACCAGCGCCTTCTCGCAACCCTCTTCGCGCGCCATCCCCGTGATGCTGGGGCTGTTCGGCCTGCTCCTGGCAGGCGCCATCGCGCTGGTGGCGCGCTATCAGGAGCGAGCCTATGACGCGGTGTCGGCCTTGCACGAGACGACGGAAAAAAGCCTTCTCGAAAAGGACCTGATGCTGCAGGAGATGAAGCATCGCATCAAGAACTCCATCACCAGGGTGCTGGCGATCGCGCGGCAGACGGCTTCGCGGGCAACCGACGTCAATGAGTTTTCCGCTTCCTTCTCGGCCAGGCTGCAGGCGATGGCCGCCTCGCAGGACATGTTGACGCGCTCGCGCTGGCAGAAAGCCGACCTTGCCGATCTGCTGCGCATCGAGCTTGGCCAAGTGTTCGGCAAGGAACTGCCGGACGGGCTCCTGTCAGGCCCGGAGGTGCTGCTCGATGAAACAACGACGCAGGCGCTTGGGCTGACCTTTCATGAACTCGCCACCAACGCGCTGAAATACGGCGAAGCCGGCAATTTCGTTGGCGCTCTCAAGGTGAACTGGTCGCTGGAAGGGCGGGGGCGCGAGCGGACGCTGGCGCTGAACTGGCGGGAGGCGGGGAAGAAGAGGGTAGAGGCGCCATCGCGGACGGGATTCGGCACCAAGCTGATCGATCTCAATGTCACGCGCGAGCTGCGCGGCACGATCAGACGCGATTTTCAGGCCGATGGCCTCAAGGTGGAAATCAAAATTCCACTGGCCGGCTGAAACCCACCCGTCAGCGGCCCTAGCGGCCGACCCCCAGCCACGAAAATCCGGAGGCCCCTGGGCCTCCGGATTTTGACTTGTTATCGCTGAATCAGTTGCAGCGGGCCGTGTAGATCCGACCGCGATGGTCGCGATACTGGCAGTAGCCGTTGCGCAGGTTGCGAACCAGCAGGCCGGAACCGGCACCGACGGCCGCGCCGATCAGGGCACCCTTGCCGCCGCCGACCAACCCACCCACGCCCGCGCCGATCAAGCCGCCGCCGACGACGTCCTGCTCGGTCGAGGTACAGCCGCTGACGGCAACCACCGCAACCATGGCAATAAGTATTTTCCGCATAGAGTCACTCCTCACTTGTGTCCACACTTTGGTAAGCTCCAACCGCCATTTAGCACGAAACGACGGCCTTTGCTGCTGCAATTTATTGTTGGCTAAGGTCGTCTTTTTCTGGGCGGTTCGTGTTCGATGCCATGACGACGTTGGATACGGCCAACGAAGCGTCAAGACTACCATCTGGCCGCACCTTCCAGACAATCTGATCGTAGTCGTCCTCCAAGGCGGGATCGACCGCGAGGCATTTGGCGACGACATGCTGCGCCTGCCCCTGCACGTCGCCCATCGCGAAGGGGCGCTCAGCGGTGCATTCGTCAGCAGTCGCAAAAACACTGACAGGGACCTGCAATTCCCGACATTCGGCCATCGTGTTCGAGCAACCGATCACCAGCAGCAACGCGGCTATGTGTTCCATGACAGATGTTCCTCTGGCCGCATTAACGGCCGGCATCGTCAAAAAGTTCCTGTCATTCCAACAGCGTTACGCGAATAGTTCGGAGAAAACCGCGGCTCCTCACGCTGCGGCGTTAGCCTGCCCGGCGACTTCAATTGGCGCGACGGAGAGGAGAGCAGATTTAGTCAGGTCAACTGCCAGAAAATGGCCAGCACCATGATCGCGGCCGCGGCAAGAACGATCCCCTTCATCAACCCCCTACCTGCTTCAGGGAGTGCCTCCATGGAGGGTTCGGATTCCAGAAATTCGCCCATCGAAATACGGGCGGCTTGTTCCAATCTGTTCATGTCGGCAATCGTCAAGACATTCCTCCCGTACCGTGCTTCGAGCCTGCCAACAATCTCCGAAGGCGGGGCAGGTTCCGACGGTATCTGGGAAAAACAGCATCCGCGCTTATGGTGAACAGCCGGTTAAGGATTGTTGTTTGCCAGGCTCTCACTGCGTCTCGAAATTGCTGTGCGGCACGACAAGGCGATATTCGAGGTGGCCCTCGCCGATATCCAGGTTCGCGGTTCCGTTCAGGGATGCCGGCACCACCCGCTCCAACGCAACGCTTCCGAAGCGCCGTTGACCGCCGCCACCGCGATTGGCTTCTATCGTTTCGGCCCATGTCAGCGACAGCGCAACCTCCCCCGTGGCGGCAGCGTCGAGTTGGGCGGTAACCTCGACGAAGCCATCCGGCCGGGACAGGGCGCCGTAGCTCAACGAGTTGACGGCAAGTTCATGCATCGCCAGCCCGATATGCAGCGCGGCGTTGGGATTGAGGTAAGGATTGGCGCCACGAAAACGGAGGCTGTGCGACGGGTTCGCGCCATAGCGGCCGACCTGGCCCGCCACCAGTTCATGAAGGGCTGCCCCTCGCCAATTGGAGGATGTCACCAGATCCTGGGAGGAGGCCAGCGACTGCAGCCGGCCGCGGAAGCGCGTCAGGAAATCGCCGATGCCGTCGGAATAGCGACCGGTCTGGGTCGCGATGCTCTGGATGATCGCCAGGAGGTTCTTCGAGCGATGGCTGACTTCCCGCAGCAGCGTCGTCAACGTCTGTTCACGCCGCTTTTGCTCGGTCGTCTCGACCATGGTGGTGACGACGCCCTGTACATCGCCATCGTCGCCTCGGTCGGCATCGACCCAAATCTGAAACCAGCGAACGCCATTCTCGACCGGGACACTGATTTCAAGGCGCTGGGGATTGCCGGTCGCGATCACATCGCGCTTGGCGGCGCCGATGCGGTCGGTCTGCGCCGTCGGCAAAATGCCGTTGCCATCGACATCGTCGGAGGCCCACGGGGCGCGCATGTTGCGGGCCCATACGGTCTTCATCTCACGATCCTGATAGAGGACGGAAATGCCGGCATTGTGGAGCGCGTGGAGAAGAGCCCGGCCAAGCTGCATGCCGCTCTCGGCGGGATGCATGGCGATCACTTCATCGCCCCGTGCGCCTTCCTCTCTATCTGAAGTCCTCGAGCGCATCGGTCAACCTGTCCACCCCAACTCAGACTGAACCGCTCACCTGCCACATCGGTTCCAAATGAATCGGCATAACCACCCTTCCCAAAGCGGTCCGCCGGACGGCGTCCAGTAAAGGACACCGCCCGGCGGTGGCTGGAAACCGTTTGAGGGGTGCGGCTTCCAGTGTTCCTCTATTCAGTCGCCAGGCTCACGCCCGTCTGAAAAGGCCGGCCAAAAGCGAAATGACCAGGAATGCGAGGAAGATGAAGAACAATATCTGCGCGATACCGGCGGATGTGCCGGCGATGCCGCCGAAACCAAGCGCGCCGGCAATAATCGCCACGACGAGAAATACGAGCGCCCAGTAAAGCATGGTTCATCTCCTTCCAATGATACGGTGAAAACGTGGGTAAATGCGGTTTGTTCCACCATTCGCCGAAAAAGCCGATGCTTGCAAACCGTTCCAGGCAGCGCGGGCTGGAAATTCGCTGGCGGCCGATCCGGCTTGTCAAGAAGGCCACCGAATGCATCGCACCCAGTGGCCTTTATGTCCTTGTCCGGCTCGCGGAGGCCGCGATTTATGCAGCGGCCTTGGCCTGCCGGTCGAAGAAGAGCGCCTGGCTGATCAGCGCCTTCACCATGTCGGGATTGAACGGCTTGGTCACGAGGAAAGCAGGCTCCGGACGCTCTCCGGTCAGCAGACGCTCGGGAAAAGCGGTGATGAAGATTACCGGCACCGATGTCGACGAGAGGATTTCGTTCACCGCCTCGATGCCCGAGCTGCCGTCGGCGAGCTGGATGTCGGCGAGCACCATCTTCGGTCGGGTCTTGCCGAACATCGTCACCGCTTCGGCATGGGTGCGCGCCGTGCCCACCACCCGATGGCCGAGGCTCTCGACCATCTCCTCTATATCCATGGCAATGAGCGGCTCATCCTCGATGATCAGCACGTCGGTCGCCACCTGACGGGAAATCTCGTTGCTTGCCTGGGCAAGCAGCTCGGAGAACTGCTGGTCGCCGACATCGAGGATCTCGGCCGCCTCGTCCTCGCTGAAACCTTCGACGGCAACCAGCAGGAAGGCCTGGCGGGGAAGCGGCGCGATCGCATTGAGATTGGCGGCCGCGCGCTGTTCCCAGCCCGCCTGTGTCTGCTCTTGCGGAACGCGGATGGCAACCGATGTGAAGAGCTTGGCGAAAACCTTGTATAGTGCGATCCGGTCACTCGACGCCTCGGGGAAGATGTCGACATCGGCAATGATCGCCTCAAGCATCGCGGCGACCAGCGCGTCGCCGCTCTCCTGCGATCCCGAGACGGCACGCGAAAAGCGCCGCAGGAACGGCAGATGCGGAGCGATGGTGGCGGACAAGCTCATAATAGACGTCTCCCTCAGATGACGCGTTGAACGGATTCCAGGCTATGCCGATTGCAAGCCCCGTGGGAAACAACGCCGCTTTTCTGAAAAAGTTCCGCCGATATGGAACGAATCACCGGCAATGGCGTTTTAGTGCCGGGATGGGCAACCAGACGAGGGTGCCGCTTGCCTTGTGTTGTGTTGTGAGCGGCTTGAGTTCTGGGAAATAAAGGGCGAAATGAAGGACATGACCAAAGATATTCTGGCTGGCGTCACGGGCAGGCGCCGGAACGGCGACGGCGATCCGTTAGGGCCGAATTCCGAAATCGGACGCAAACTCAAACAATATTACGACGAGCTGGTCTCCGACAATGTGCCGGATCGCTTCGCCCAGTTGCTCAGCCAACTGGAACAGGCCGAACCCGCACAGAAGAAGGACTAGGGACATGGCAGCGGTCTCCCAAGGCTTCAAGACCGATCTGCTTGGGGCGATCCCGAGCTTGCGGGCCTTTGCCGTGTCGCTGACGCAGAATGCCGACAAGGCCGATGACCTCGTTCAGGAAACGTTGGTCAAGGCCTGGGACAAGCATGAAAGCTTCCAGCCCGGCACCAACCTCAAGGCATGGCTTTTCACGATACTGCGCAATGAATTCTATTCGCAAATGCGCAAGCGCGGTCGCGAGGTGCAGGACAGCGACGGCATCATGACGGCCCGGCTTGCAGTGCACCCGGCCCAGCACGGCCAGCTCGACCTCAAGGATTTTCGCGGGGCACTCGAGCAATTGCCGGAGGACCAGCGCGAAGCCATCATCCTGATCGGCGCATCGGGTTTTTCTTACGAGGAGGCCGCCGAAATCTGCGGGTGCGCGGTCGGAACGATCAAAAGCCGCGTCAGCAGGGCCCGCACGCGCCTGCAGGAAATCCTGAAAATCTCAGGTGAGGACGAGTATGGCCCCGACGCGATCTCGGCTCAGGTCACGGGAACGGCCGCGCATTGAAATGCGGGGCCGCATAACGGCGATTCGGGCGTTGTCGCGTCAGTCTCAGCCAGGGGAGCCGCGACCATAGGCCAGCGCCACGGCCTCGACGAGGTCTTCGCCCGAATAGGGCTTGGTGACCAGCCTTACCCCCGGGAAAGACGCCTTGATCTCATCCGCATCCGAATAACCGGACGCAAACACGAACGGGACGCCGGTCTCACGAAGGCCCGCGGCAAATTCGAGCGTCGAGGCGCCACCCAGCATCAGGTCGACAATGGCCGCGTCGAAATCCTTCGCGACCTTCCGGCCATCGACCTCGGCCAAATCGCGGGCAACCACCACCTCGCCTGCACCGTGGTCACGGCAGAGTTGCTCGACATCCATGGCGATGAGGAATTCATCCTCCAGGACAAGAATGCGCAATCCATCAAGTAATTGGGGCACAGGCAATTGCTCCTTGAAACGCCGGGAGTCATGATCGTAATTTGGTGTGTTGTCATTTAAAAAAGACATCCGCCGACAGGCCGATCTCGGCAACGCGCAAAAACAGACCTGCTCACGGCAGGCATTCGCAAGGGGTCGAAATGCCGAGCCAGACCGGGCGCTCTTCCTCAAGCCGTCAATACCCCTGCGAGCAATGCCCGTTGCGGGCCCTGCCGGTGTTCCGGGAGTTCGAGAAGCCGGAGCTTGCCTTCATCAGCAAGTTCAAGAAGGGAGAACTCGCGGTCGACAAGGGTGCCACGGTCCTCGTGGAAGGAAGCCACAGCGCGCATCTCTACACGGTGCTGTCCGGCTGGGCGTTCCGCTACAAGCTGCTGCAGGACGGCCGCCGGCAGATCCTCAATTACCTCATGCCCGGCGATCTCATCGGTCTGCAAGGCAGCGTCATGGGGGAAATGCAGCATTCCGTCGAGGCGCTGTCGCCAATGCTGCTTTGCGTGTTCGAACGCGACAATCTGCTCGAGATCTACCGCAACCATCCGGGCCTCGCCTACGACATCACCTGGATCGCTTCGCGTGAAGAGCGGATGCTGGACGAGAACCTGCTCAGTGTCGGCCGCCGCAGCGCAATAGAACGCGCCGCCTATCTTGTCGCCTTCATCGCCAGCCGCGCCAAGGTCGTGGGCCTGAACGGCACGCAGTCCATCCAGATACCGATCACGCAGCAGCACATCGCCGATACGCTTGGCTTGTCGTTGGTTCACACCAACAAGACGATCCGCAAGCTGATGGACCGTCAGCTGATCGTCTGGCGCGACGGCGGTTGCGGTGTCGTCGACATTGAAGGTCTGAAACAGCTCGCCGGCTGGGAGGGGCTGTCCGAGGGCCGCCGGCCGCTGATCTGACCGACACCTTGCCGGGGCGGATCGGGTGCGCGTGACCGGGTTTTCGGGTAGTTTGTCCCGACATCGGAACCTTGAGACGCAAGGCGCGTTTGAAATCGAGCAATCACAAGGAGTTAAGCAATGGCCACCGTCGCAGGGAAGACAGCCAACGAAGCGCGGACGAATCCGGATCTGGAAGCCGACATCAGGCAGCTGAAGGCCGATATCGACAAGCTCACCAAGCAATTGGCCAAGACCGGTGAACACGGCTACGGCACTGCGCGGCGCGCGGCAGCCGAAGGCGTCGAACAGTTGCGCGCCCAAGGGGAGGCCGCCTTCGACAGCTTGCGCGGTAATGCCAGGGATATCGAGGCGCAGATGGTGGCAAGCGTACGCGAAAAGCCGGTGACGTCGCTGGCTATCGCCGCGGGCGTCGGCTTCCTGTTCGCGCTGCTCACGCGTCGCTAGTTCCGCCGAGATGGGACTGCTGGCATCGTTGCTCTCGGGTTTCGCCTCGGGCGAAACCGTGGCCGCCATACGTCGAGCACGGACGGCGGCCATCGTCTATATGCTTGCCGCGCTGGCGGTGTTTTGCGGTATCGGCTTCCTGGTCGGCGCGGCCTATATCTGGGCATCGGCCCGCTATGGATCGCTGGCGGCGGCGATTGGTTTCGGTGTCGGCTTTCTGGTCATCGCAGGCCTTGTTCTTTTGACCCATCGGCTGATGTCGGGCACGCGGATGCGCCGCGAGGCTAGGCGGCGCAAGACCGACATGAAAGCGATCGGCATTACGGCCGCGCTCGCTGTGCTTCCGGCATTGCTCAAAGGTGGGCTCAAGGGAAAAGGTGGGCTCGGGGTTATTCTTGGTCCGGCCGTGGCACTCGCGGCCTATGCCATCTACCGCGAGAATGTGAAGTCCGACACCGACCACCACCCGGATGCCGGCGAGGGGTAGTCGCGCCGGCGGCCATGCTCACGTCATCTCGACAGATCTTCCAGCGGCATCGATATTTCGGCGAAGACCCCATCGCGCCGGAATTCATGGGTTACTTCGCTCGAAATGACCTTGGCCAGGCTGCGCCGGATGAGGATCGAGCCGAAGCCTTGCCGCTCGGGCCGCGCGACTTCAGGACCGCCGCTTTCGCGCCAGGTGAACACCAGGCGCCTGTCACCATTCTTGCCTTGGGCTTTCCAGTCGAGATCAACCTTGCCTGACGCAACCGACAGTGACCCATACTGCAGCGCGTTGCTGGCCAGTTCGTGCAAGATCAGCCCGAGGCCGACGGCCTGATCGGGCGACAGCAGCAGATCGGCGCCCGAGATTGCCAGCCGCGGCTGGGCGGCGTTGTCGAAAGGCCTGATCTCGATCTGGACGAGTTCGCGGATGCCGATACCGCGCCACTCGCGGTCGGACAGCAGGCCATGGGCGATACCCAGGGCTTGAAGCCGCGCGCTGAAGGCTTTGAGGAATTCGCTCGGCTGGCGGGCATGGCGCACGGTCTGCGTCGCTAGCGCCTGGACCGTCGCCAGCGTGTTCTTGACCCGGTGGTTGAGTTCACGCAGCAGGAGCCGTTGCCGTTCGTCACCGAGCTTGCGTTCCGAAATGTCGTAGTTGACGCCGAAAATCAGCGTCGGCTTGCCTTCGCCATCGCGCTCGATGACACGGCCGCGCGTGGCCACCCATCGCGGTGGATGGAAGCCATTCACCCGGTATTCGCCAAAATAGTCGTCACTGCCGGTCAAGGCATCACGAAAGCTGGTTTCGGTCTGGTGGACGTCGCGTGGATCGATGGCTGTCAGAACATCGCGGGCCCGCAACCGTGTCGAGCGCGGCAGGTTGAACAATTCCGGCAATCGGACGTCGCAGTCGATGACGTCGGTGCGGACGTCCCAGGCCCAACTTGCCAGCGAAGCAGCATCGAGGGCGACGGCGCGCCGCTTTTCCTCGCGCGCGAGCGCGGCTTCGGCGACAGCGCCGGTGCGGGTCGCGTGCTTCAGGGTGAACAGGCTGCCGGCGAGGCCGGCGAGCGTTTTCAACTGGTCCAGCTTGGACCGGGACGGGTGGGCACACGGCTTGCGGTGCATGACGCACAGGGTTCCGATCCGCGCTCCCGCGACAATGATCGGGACGCCGGCATAGAAGCGCACATGATGCTTGCCGGTCACCAGCGGATTGGCGTGGAAACGCTGGTCGGCCGCTGCGTCCGTCACCACCATCGGCTCATCGCCAGCGGCGATGGCGTGCGCACAGAAGGAAATGGCTGTCGTAATCTGTGTTTCTTCCATGCCAGAACAGGATTTGAACCATTGCCGATCGAGGTCGACAAGTGTGACCAGGGCGATTGGCGCGCGCATCACGGCGGCGGCAAAGCCGCCGATGCGGTCGAAATCCGGGTCGGCCGCCGTATCCAGCATCTCAAGCCAGTGCAGCACGGCCAGCCGGTGCTCGTCGTGCACAGCGCGCGCAACCTCGGCCGGCAGACCGGCTGCTGTTTCCACCCTGCTATTCAAACCAAGTTCCCGTGACTTGTCTTGATGTCCTTGCCGTCGCCCCGGGACAGCCCTGCAGCCGGAACCATCCTTGCGAGGGACCGTTACCCGAGCGTGATTTGCCGATCGCGTCAGCCGACGCGAAACCAGACGAGGACCCGCCATGGCCAGGAACATTCCCGAAAACAAAGCGCGTCAGGGGCGGTGGGGCTGGCATGGGTTCCGAATCCTGATCGCCGGACTGCTCCTGGTGCTCGTCGCCTGGGGCGTCGCCGAGATCTACGGCGTGTTGATCAAGGCGCCGAACAGCGACGAGCAACATGTCCCCACGCCGCCGAGCACCGGTCCGGCGCCATCCGGCTGAAGTCAGCACCCTGATGGCTTCACACAGCATCAGGCGGCCTTCACCTGGGCGACGCTGGCCGGCACCAGCACATTGAGCGCTCCAGGTTTGATTTCGATCGTCGTCTCACGATCGAGCCTGACCAGTTCGCCGTCCATGACGGCGCGGAATTTCCTGCCGCCGGAATGAATTTTGAGGGTCACCCTGTCGGCCTGGTGGATTTCGACATGTTCGTTGTCACGCCACTTGCCGAGCGCCACGTTAAACAAAAACTTGGCCAGTTCGGCGCGCTGCTGCGCTACCGTGACGTAAATGCCGAGCACGCCACCGGCCGGATTGTCGGCATAGGGCAGGTGACCTTCGCCGAAGAGATTGTTGGTCACGCCGAGGCCGGATATGCGGGCAGTCATCTCCGCTTCACCGATGCCGAGCGTGACCTTCATTGCCGGCGGGTTCTTGATCGTTGCCCAGGCTGCCTTGGCTGAAGCGCCGATCTTGCCCAGGCGTGAGCCGAATTCCATGCCCTGGCGCAGTTGCACCATCTTGGCATGCATGCCGATCGAGAACTGATGAACGAAAGGCTGGCCATTGGCCGTTGCCATGTCGACCGCGATGATTTCGCCGTCGGCAAAGGATTTCAGCGCCGCATCGAGCGACTGCGGAATACCAAGGCCGCGCGCGAACAGGTTCATGGTGCCGGCCGGCAATATGGCGAGCGCCTTTTTCCTGCCCATCAGCCTGGCGGCCGCGGCCGAGATGGTGCCGTCACCGCCTCCGGCGAGCACGACGTCGACGGTGTGGCGCGACGCAGCGCTGTCGAGAGTGTCCACGACGTCCTTGCCGGCAACGATGTCGATGCTGAGAGAGTGGCCCGCCGATTCCAGCGTCTGACGCATCCGGTCCGAAAAGGCGGCAAGATCGGTGGTGCGCAAGGTGCCGCCGTCCCGGTTCAGCACCGCCGCGAATTTCATGCCCCGCTCCGCTGATCACCTCAAACCCGACCGGGGTATCCCAGCCAGCGGCTGAAACGCGTCAAACCAGGAATAGTTCCGGCAGGGCGGAAACTCCGGCCAGACCCAGGTTTTCGGCAATGGGCAGTCAGATCCGCTTCTTGGGTTTTGGCTTCGGCCATCGCGGTTTTTGTCGGAACAACGGCATGGTCACGACGTTGTGAACCTGCAGAGATGTCGCGTCCGATCCCCAGCGAGGGGTTCAACCGGGCGCGGCATGTACGAAATCAGGCACGAGGAGAGACCATCATGATCCGCACCCTTTTAGCGACGACCGCCCTTGCGACAATGGTTGCAACCGGCGCCTTCGCGCAGAGCGCCGCAACCCCAGCCCCCGCGAACCAGCCCGCCGCCCAGGAGCCGGCCGCGACGGCGCCGGTACCGCGCGCTGAAGGCAGCATCGTCACCAACATCATCGGCGAAACCGTCTACAATGGCACTGGCGACAATGCCGAGAATATCGGCAAGGTCACTGACGTGGTCTTCGACAAGGACGGCATGGCGAAATCCGTCGTCATCGGCGTCGGCGGTTTCCTTGGCGTGGGAACCAAGAATGTCGCCTTCGACTACGACAAGCTGCAATGGGCCGAGAAGAACGGCGATCGCTGGCTGGTGGCGCAGACCACCAAGGACGAACTGAAGGCGCATCCGGAGTTCGACAGCAAGGCTTACGCGCCGGCCCCGGCCGCAGCGACGACCGCACAGGCGCCGGCCACATCGACCGATACCGCGCAGCAGTCCACGAACGCCGAGCCGGTCAAACCGGCTGATGGCAACCTCGCCACAAACATCATCGGTGAAAATGTCTACAACGGCACCGGCGATGACGCCCAGAAGATCGGCGATGTGAACGACATCGTGCTGACCAAGGAAGGCAAGGCGCAGTCGCTGATTATCGGCGTCGGCGGGTTCCTGGGCATGGGCGAAAAGAACGTGGCTTATGATTTCGCCAAGGCGCAGTGGGCACAGAAGAACGGCGACCGCTGGCTGGTGGCGCAGACCACCAAGGAAGAGCTGCAGGCGCAGCCGGATTTCAACCGCAAGGCCTATGATCCGGCGCCGGCAACGACGGCATCCAATGAACCGGCGCCAACCGCGCCCGCAGCGGCGCCGTCCGCCGCGACAGCTCCCGCCGCCGCTCCGGCGGACAAGACCGCGGCGGCGCCGGCTGACGCCACGGCTCCTGACCAGACACAGACCGCGGCCATCGACAAGTCCAAGCTTACCGAGATGCCGGTTGGAGAGATCAGGGGCGACGACCTGAAGGGCACGACGGTCTATGGCGCCAACGACGCCAAGGTCGGTGAGATCGGCGATGTGGTGCTGACCCCCGACAAGAAACCCGACGCCGTGATCGTCGATGTCGGCGGCTTCCTCGGCATTGGCGAGAAGGAGGTCGCGGTCGGCATGGATAATTTGAAGTTCATGACCGACAAGAACGGTAAGAAGTATCTTTATACGACCTTCACCAAGGAGCAGCTCGAGAAGCAAGCGGCTTACGACAAGGACTCCTACGCCCAGAAGCGCGACGAGCAGCGTCTGATCGTCCGGTAGAATACTTCGACAGACAAGGATACTTCGATAGGGAAGGATACAGGGCGGTAGGGTAATACCCTACCGCCCTGCTTGCGACGTGGAATATCCAGCCACTCCGTTTTCCGTCAGTTCCAAGAGGGCAAGCGACTGGTCGAGATGTTCGGCCCGCCAGGCGAGCAGCCTTTCGGCGAATTCCAGCCGGGTGGAACGATGTGCTGGGCTGCCGGCGAGGTTCTTCAATTCGCCAGGGTCGTCCTCCACATCGAAAAGCAGCGGCGGCAGGCCGCCGCCAAAATGCACGTATTTGAATTTCTTCGTGCGGATGACAGCGAGGTTGCACTGGCGCGAGGTGATGCCGAAGTGCCGTTCGGCTTCACCGCCGGCGATCGAGCGAAAGTCGAACTCCCAGTGCGCGGCGTCGCGCCAAATGGCGGGCGTTCCACCGCTCAGGAAGGGTTTCAGCGAGCATCCGTCAAGGTGCGGTTCGGGAGCCACGCCGAGCAGGTCGATGAGCGTAGGCAAAATATCCACCGCTTCGGTGAAGCGATCGACAGCGCTGCCGGCAGCCTTGCGGTGGCGTGGATCGCGGATGATCAGCGGGATATGGTAGCTGCCGTCGAAATAGCCGCCCTTACCCAGCATGAAGTGGTCGCCCATCATTTCGGCATGGTCGGAGGTGAGCACGATGATGGTGTTGTCCCACGCGGCTTCGGTCTTCAGCGCTTGCCACAGGCGGCCGAGCTGCGCGTCCACTTCCGAGATCATGCCGTAATAGATCGCCCTGATGCGGCGGAAATCATCCTCGCTCCAGTCGTGCACTTTGCCCGCGGCGCCGGGGCGGAACTTCGCTCGTTTTTGGCGATCGAGATCATAGGCGACGTAGGGGTGGCCCTGAGATTCGGCGCGCCAACTTTCCGCGCGGTGAAAAGCGGGGCCGTCCGCGGGATCGTATTGAGTGTTGTACGGTTCCGGTACGATGAAGGGCGGATGCGGGCTGATAAAGGAAAGATGCGCAAACCACGGCGTGGCCTCGTCCTGCTCGCCCAGCCAGCGGATGAACTCGCCGGCAAGGAAGGCCGTCGGCGTCTGGTCCCTGGAGTAGACGGGTGGCGCTTCGGTCACCGCACCGTCGACCTCGCCCACCGGACGATGAATGTCAGGACTTCCAGCGCCGGCATCGATGCCTTGCTGCCTCAGCCAGGACAGCCACTGCTTCTGATGTTCGGGCAGCAATTGGCGCGCCGTGAAGCCGGGCAGAACACCCTCATAGCTGTGCAACCGCGGATCGGCCGGTGCAAGCTGGCGCGGATCGAGCGACACATCGGTATAGCCGAACAAGGTCGGATCGTAACCGACGCTGCGCGCGGCGAGCGCAATATTGCCATGGCGGGCGTCGAGCGGCGTGCCGTTGCGGCAGACACGATTGTTCATCTGATAGAGGCCGGTGTAGAGGCAGGCACGGGCCGGTGAGCAAGGCGCCGCGCCGCCGTAATGGCGCTTGAACAGCACGCCGTCGGCGGCCAGCGCATCGGCATTCGGCGTCTTCACCTGGGGATGGCCGACAGCCGACAGGCAATCGCCGCGCCACTGGTCGCAAGTGATGAGAAGGACATTTGGCCGCCTGCCTTTTCCAGTCACTTGCGCTTACCCCTCTCCAGCACGTCGAATGCGCACATGGAACCGATTCCATCCACCGCGCAAGACCAGGGCTGTTTGCTAAACGGTGAACAAGGATCTTGGGATTGTTCACTTTTAAGGCACAGTCCATCCTGTGTTTGCAGCCTTTGCCTACTCGCTCGTATCCTCATATTGGCCAGGAGAGCGGCGAGGGCCGCACAAACACCAAGGGAAGGAGCAGAGACCATGCTCGACCAGATCAAGGGCCTGCATCACGTCACCTCGATGGCCAGGGATGCACGGCAGAACAATGATTTCTTCACCCACAAGCTCGGCCTGCGCCGGGTCAAGAAGACCGTCAATTTCGACGCGCCCGACGTCTACCATCTCTATTATGGCGACGAGGCCGGCACACCCGGTTCGGTGATGACCTATTTCCCGTTTCCCAACATCGGCAAGGGCCGTCCTGGCGTCGGCGAAGTCGGCACCACGGTCTATTCCGTGCCGGAAGGAACGCTCGCCTCTTGGGAAAAACGCTTCACCGACGAAGGCGTAACCAATGTCGCCCGCGAGGAAAGCTTTGGCGAGAAGCGGCTTGCATTTGCCGGCCCGGACGGCGATGGCTTTGCACTGGTCGAGGACAAGACCGACGGCAGAGCGCCCTGGGTGAAGGGCGGTATTGCCGCGGACGAGGCGATCCGCGGCTTTCACTCGGTTTCGCTGAGACTGAAGGATGGCGGCGCCACCGAGGAGCTGTTGAAGTTCATGGGTTACGAGGAGGTCGACAAGTCAGGCAATGTCAGGCGGCTCGCCGTCAAGAACGGCAATGGCGCCGATTTTGTCGATATCGAAACGCTGCCGACCGCACCCTTCGCCGATCTCGGCGCCGGCTCCGTTCATCATGTCGCCTTCGCCGTCGAGAATCGCGCCAAGCAGCTCGAAGTGCGCAAGGCGCTGATGGACACGGGTTATGGCGTGACGCCGGTGATCGACCGCGATTATTTCTGGGCGATCTATTTCCGCACGCCGGGCGGCGTGCTGTTCGAAGTCGCCACCAATGAGCCGGGTTTCGACAAGGACGAGGACACCGCCCATCTCGGCGAGGCGCTGAAGCTGCCGACGCAGCATCAGCATCTGCGGCAATATCTCGAACAGCATCTGCAGAAGCTGGAGGGCTGAGACGATGAGCAAGGACGCTTACGCCCACAAGGTGCTGCCTGGTTCGCCGGGTGGTCCGCTGCTTTTCGTTTTCCATGGCACAGGCGGCGACGAGAGCCAGCTTGTCTCGCTGGGGCGCGATCTCGCGCACCAGGCCACCATCGTCTCGCCGCGCGGCGATGTGTCGGAGCAAGGTGCCGCGCGCTTCTTCCGCCGCACCGGCGAGGGCGTCTATGACATGGACGACCTGGCGCGGGCCACGGCCAAGATGGCGGGCTTCGTCCAGGCCCATGTCGAGGCGGCGAAGCCATCGGCCGTGCTCGGCCTCGGCTATTCCAATGGCGCCAACGTCCTGGCTTCGCTGGTGTTCGAAACCCCTGACCTGTTCGACGCCACGGTGCTGATGCATCCGCTGATCCCGTTCGAGCCGCAGGTGAAGGGCAGCCTTGCCGGTCGTCACATCCTGGTGACCGCCGGCAGGCGCGATCCGGTCTGCCCGCCGAACCTGACGGCGCGGCTCGAAGCCTATTTGCGCGCCGACGGAGCCGATGTCACAGTGGAGTGGCACGAAGGCGGGCACGAGGTGCGGCCAAACGAAATCGAAGCGGCGCGGCGGCTTTTCGCCCCCATCGCCCAAGGAGTGTAGAGATGCCCGATCAATTGCCAGAGATCGAACTTGAAGATCGCGGCTCCAAGGGTCGCTACGTGCTGCGCGGCGCCGGCGGCGCCGAGGCGGAGATGACCTTCACCAAAATCGGCGAGCACCAGCTGATCATCGACCACACCGAAGTGCCGGACGCCTTTCGCGGTCAGGGCGCCGGGCTTCGGCTCGTCACCCGTGCCGTCGAGGACGCGCGGGCGGCAGGCAAGAAGATCATTCCGCTCTGCCCGTTCGCCAACGCCCAGTTCCGCCGTCACCCGGAATGGGCGGATGTGCTGAAGCAGTAGCCCCGCAAACACAAAGCGGATGTGCAGGAACAGAGCTAAACGGGCGGCCATAGCCGTCCCGTTGGCTTTGTAATTTGCCCCGGCGGCACATCTTGCCTAGATATGATACATCGCCCCGCCGACAAACAGACCGAATGATCCCCCATATGACCGAAACAGACCTCGTCCCCGTCTTTGACGGCCACAACGACACGCTGCTGCGTTTGCACCAGGCGAAAGACGCGGACGTCGAGAAGCTGTTCATCGAAGGGAAATCGGGCGGCCATATCGACTTGCCGCGCGCCAGGGCCGGCGGATTCGCCGGCGGCATGTTCGCCATCTTCCCGCCGCCGGTCGAGAAAGCGCGGCGCAGCGCCGTGCCTTCGGCGCCGAGCGACAGCGAACCGCTGCCGCCCGAGGTGCCGCGCGCCGATGCGCTCAACTCGACGATCGCGATGGCGTCCATCCTCTTCCGGCTGGAGCGCGCCGGTGCATTGGCGATCTGCCGCAGCGCCGGCGATGTGCGCAATGCCATGGCGCAAGGCACGATCGCCGCGGTGTTCCATATCGAAGGCGTCGAGGCGATCGATCCCGAACTCACCATGCTCGACGTGCTGCATGCCGCGGGCCTGCGCTCGCTCGGCATCGTCTGGAGCCGGCCCAATGCGTTCGGTCACGGCGTGCCGTTTCGCTTTCCGTCCTCGCCGGACACCGGTCCGGGCCTGACCGATGCCGGCAAGGCGCTGGTCAAGGCCTGCAATGAACTGAGGATCATGATCGATCTCTCGCATCTCAACGAGAAGGGTTTTCGCGACGTCGCGGCGCTTAGCGATGCGCCGCTGGTCGCCACCCATTCCAACGTGCATGCGATCTGCGGCCATTCGCGCAACCTCACCGACTGGCAGCTCGGCGCGATCCGCGACTCCGGCGGCATGGTCGGGTTGAACTTCGCCACCGGCTTCCTGCGCGAGGACGGCCGCATGAATGCCGACACCAGCCTCGACATCATGGTGCGCCATATCGATTCCCTGCTGCAGGCTTTGGGCGAGGATGGCGTCGGTCTCGGTTCGGATTTCGACGGCGCCATGATCCCGGCGGTCATCGGCGACGTTGCCGGCCTGCCGAAACTCATCGATGCACTGGCGGCGCGCGGTTTTGGCCGCGCGCTGATCGAAAAGATTGCCTACCGCAACTGGCTAAGCATGCTGGAAAGAACGATAGGTTAGGACGCCTTATTCGAAGCCCATGCGCTTCAGCCAGTCCTTGCCAACGCCGCGATCGCGAATGATCGGCAGCGGGTTTTCCGCATCGAGCCGAGCGCAAATGCGATAGACCTCCAGCGTCTCGGCGCTCATCTCGCCACGCTTATAGAAGAACATGGCGGCGGCATAGCGCGTGCGGCCAGACCATTTCTCGCCGAGCGGCGTGTTGACCAGCTCCCACTGTTCGGCGGCTTCACCTTCTTCCTGTTGCTTGCCCGCTTCCTCGGTCATGGTCAGAAATCCGCCGGCGGATTGGCGGTACGGCGGTCGAGCTTGATGAAGGGTCGCGCCACCACCTTGGCCCGTTTCATCAGCTTCTGGTACTGCAGCTCGCGCATGGCGTAGATCTCGACCCAGAGGTCTTCCACGACAGTATCGCCATAGGGCCGCGCCAGCGAGGCGATGGCGATGTTGCGCTTGGCCATCGGCGACCACATGGCGGCGCTGACCAGGCCGACCTCCTGGCTCTTCCTGTGATAGACGATCGCGTGTTCGGCTGGGACGTTGCCTTCGATCTCCAGTCCGACGAGGACATGCCGAAGCTTGCGTTTGGCGCGGGCCTCGAGGATGGCGCGGCGGCCATTGAAATGGCCCTTGTCCAGATCGACCATGAAGCCGAGCCCGATCTCGTCGGGCATGCGCAAACGGTCGGCGCGGATGGCATGTTCGGCGGTGGTGAAATCGGCGTTGGCGACTATCAGCCCAGCCTCGATACGGGCACGGTTGAGGGCGGTGTAGCCGATTGCCCTGATGCCGCGCAGTTCCCCAGCTGTCATCAGCCGATCCCACAGGCTCAGCGCCTTTTCGGCCGGAACGAACAGTTCGTAACCGAGATCGCCGGTAAAGCCGGTGCGTGAAATTATGGCCGTGCCGCCGTCGTGCGGGAATTCGGCAAGGTCGAATATTTTCAGCCTCTCGACACCGGCAAAACCGGCGTCGCGCAGCACAGCGAAGGATGTGGGCCCCTGCAAGGCGAGCCCGGCGACGGCCTCGGTCTCTTCCTCGACGATGACGTCGAAACCAAGGGCGCTGTCCAGCAGCCACGGCAGATGCCGCTCCTGCGAACACAGCCGGAAGCGGGTCGGCGAAAGTCGGAACAGCGTCCCGTCGTCCAGCACAAAACCCTCGTCGTCACACCAAGCGGTGTAATGAACGCGGCCGGTCCTGAGCTTGGTGACATCGCGCAAGGTGACGCGGTCGAGGAAGGCCTGGGCATCCGGTCCTTCGATCCGGTATTTGGTCATCGGCGAGATGTCGAAGAGTGCTGCCTGACTGCGGATGGCGAAATATTCGAGCTCCTCGTCCCAAAGCGAATGCGGCGCGCGGTAGCCGGCCCAATTGTACCAGTCCTGGGTCTTGGCCAGCGCGTCGAGGCGCGGCTGGAACGGCGTGCCGAGGCGCAGCGTGCGGAAGTGGGATTGGGCTGCGATGCGGGCTGTCAACGGAATGGAGGCTTGATGGGTCATGATGGCGCCATGGAGTGCAGCGTCGGCCAGTTGAGACATCAAGTCACCCCTTCATCGCAATGACGCGCCGCGCGGCATTCAATCCTGGCGCACCGGAAACTCCACCACCAGGATGCGAACCCGCGCCGGCCAGGAACAGCCCGTCGAGCGGCGTGTCGTAGCCCGACCAGCCGGACACGGGACGCGAGATCAGCATCTGATCGGCCTGCAACTCACCGTGATGCCAGTGGCCACCCGGCATGCGGTAGCGCTTCTCGATGTCCGCAGGGGTGAGCAGTTCGGCATGAATCACCGTCTTGCCGATGCCAGGCGCATAGGCTTCCAACTGGGCCATGATTGCCTCGAGGAATTTCGGCTTGCCGGCATCCCAGCTCTCTTTCAACCGATAGGGCGCGTATTGCACCACGGCGGACAGCACGCAGGCGCCGTCGGGCGCGAGCGACGGATCGGCGAGACTGGGCAGCGTGATTTCCATCACCGGCTCGGGCGAGAACTCGCCATATTTGGATGGATTGAAGGCACGTTCGACGTGGTCGGGAGAGGACGCGATCACCAGTCGGCCCTTATGGCCGGCGGCGTCGACACCGGCAAACCGCGGCGGCCGGTCGAGCGCCAGATGGAGCTTGGCGGCATCGCCCCTCATGCGGATGTTTTTCACTTTGCGCACGAAGCCGGTGTCGATCTCGCGCGGTCCGACGAGATCGAGGAAGGTGGTCGTCGGATTGATGGCCGAGACGATCGTTCGGGCGCGAAGCTCCTCGCCATTGTCGAGGGCAACGCCGACGGCGCGGCCTTTCTCGACAATGATCCTGGCGACGGGCATCGATGCGCGGATCATGACGCCAGCCTTTTCGGCAGCCGTGCGAATGGCGGCGACCACCGCGCCCATGCCGCCCTTTGGCAGCCATTGCGCTCCGGCAACACCGCCGCTCTCTCCGCTCAGACGATAATAGAGGCCGAGCAGCGAGGTCGGCGAGCGCGGGCCGAGATGGCTGCCGAGCGTGGCGTCGAAGGCGAGCAGCCCCTTCAGCCTGATATCGGCGAGCTGTTCGTCAAGCAGGTCGGCAACATTCATCAAAAGCACGCGCAGAAAGTCGCGCATGTCTTCCTTGCCAAGTTTCTTCAACGCCACCGCGGTGTGGCCGAGCGAAGCGGCCTCCAGCAGCGACATGCCGCCGAGATCGGGCGGTCGGTGCGACAGGAAGGGTTTCAGGATGCCGGCATAGCGCAGCAATTGTGCGCGCAATTCCTTCCAGGCGGACTGTTCCGACGGACTGGCGCCGGTCAGCATCTCGCCATAAGCGCCATGCAGGACAAGCGGCGGTCCATCTTTCGACAGTGCGACCGACGGCAGGAAGTCGGCGCGAGCGATCTGCAGCCCGTGCTTTTCCAGCTCCAGCGTTTTCACCACATCGGGATGCAGCCGGTTCAACACATGCGCGATGGACGAAGCGCGAAAACCGGGCGCAAATTCCTCGGTCCGCGCGGCGCCGCCGGGTTCGGCTCCTGCTTCCAGCACCAGCACCTTGCGGCCGGCCTTCCCCAGCGTGGCGGCAGCGACAAGCCCGTTGTGGCCGCCGCCGATGACGATGGCATCAGATGACGTCATGGGCCGGGCTCATATGCGAGGTGGATTTTGCGAGATCGCGCAGGATTTCGGCGGCTGCGTTGCGGCCGGGCGCACCCATCACGCCGCCGCCGGGATGGGTCGAGGAGCCGCATATATAGAGGCCGCCGACCGGCGACCGATACTGCGCGTAACCGGGCACCGGGCGGTTGAACAGCAGCTGGTCAAAGGTCAGCTCGCCCTGAAAGATGTTGCCTTCGGTGAGGCCGACCTCGGCCTCGATCTCGCGTGGCGTGCGCACCTCCATATGGACGATGCGGTCGCGGAACCCGGGTGAATAATCCGATATCTGCGCAATCACGCTTTCAGCAAAACCGTCACGATCGGCGTCCGTCCACTCGCGACCAGCGATCTTGGGCGGAGCGTACTGAACGAAGCAGCTCATGAAATGCTTCCCTGGCGGCGCCATGGTCGGGTCGAGCGTCGTCGGGATGACCATGTCGAGGAACGGATCGGCGGACCAGCGGCCGGCCTTCCAGTCGTCATAGGCGCGCTCCATGCGCTCCATCGAATCGGTGAAATGCATGTCGCCGCGATAGACCGGCGAGTCCTTCGGCAGCGCCGGGAATTCCGGCAGCGAATCGAGTGCTATGTTGACCTTTCCGGAGGATCCGCGAATCTTGAAGTTCTTCACCCGGCGAAGGAAGATGTCGGGCAGTTCCTTCTCCTCGACCAGCTTCAGGAAAGTGCGCTTCACGTCGGCATTGGAGACGACCAGCTTGCCGTAAACCTCCTCGCCGCCGGCCAGCACGACGCCCCTGGCTTTGCCACGGCTCACCAGCACATGGTCGACCTCGGCGCCGGTGCGTATGGTTCCACCCGAGGCCTTGAACGAGGCGGCCAGCGCCTTGGTCACGGCGCCCATGCCGCCGCGCGCATAGCCCCAGGCGCCGACCGATCCGTCGACCTCGCCCATATAGTGGTGCAGCAGCACGTAAGCGGTGCCGGGCGACATCGGCCCGAGTGCCGTGCCGATGATGCCAGACAGGGCGAAGTTCGCCTTGATGACGTCGGTCTCAAAATATTCGTCGAGGAACTCAGAGATAGACATGGTCCAGAAGCGCAGCGTCAGTGCCATTTCCTCGGCGGAGAGACCCGCGAATTTCTTGCCGAGATAGAGCAGTTCGCCGAGGTCGCGCGGGCGCAGGCTGGTTGGGTCCGGCGCGGTGCGCATCAACAGCGGCTGGATGAAGCGGCACTGCCGCGTCACGTCGCGGGCGTAGCGGTCATAGGCCTCGGCATCCCTTTTGGAGAAACGAGCGAATTCCCGTCGGTGCGCGTCGTGGTCGCGATAATTGGCGAGATAGTCGCCATCCCGGGTGAACACCGCGCCGCCCTCATAGGAGATGACTTGCAGGCCGAAGCGGGGGAGCTCCAGATCGCGCATGATCTCGGGTCGGAACAGCGAGCAGACGTAGGAGCAGTTGGAGTAGAGGAAGCCCGGCGTCAGCTCGCGGCTGGTGGCCGCACCCCCGACCCAGTCGTTCTTTTCCACAACCAGCACGTCGAGACCCGCGCGCTGTAGGTAACAGGCGTTGACCAGGCCATTGTGTCCGCCGCCGATGATGATCGCATCCCAAGCTTTCATTGTGGCCCAGTGCTCATCTGCGTCCCGCTCTTCATTTTCTGCGTGATCTGTCCCCTAATGCGTGGAATTTGGCACGGCACCAGCCATTGTGTCCAGCCATTCTGAATGAATGTTCAACAAATGATGTTGCGTTTTTCCGGACATGAGTTACGCTTTGCCGACGTTCGAACCCAGTAATCCGTCCATCGGGAACCGAGGCTGATGATTTGAATGGCAGACGCCACCCCGGAATATGACGAGGCCGCCATCATGAGCTGGGAGGCCATGCAGAAGGTGCTTGACAGTGCGAGCACCGTCCCACTCATCTTCGCGGGTGGAAGCCGGATGCAAAGGGATAGCCGGCGATGCTGGAGACCATCACACGCATGAAAACGGCAGACGCCAGGGACGCGCTTCTTGAACCGGCGCGGAAAGCCGAATCCGAGAAGCGCGGGCGCAAGGCCTCGAAGGAGGTCAGGCAGCTTCAGCTCATCGAGGCGACGATCGATTCGCTCGCCAAGCGCGGCTATTCGGAAACGACGATGGCCGATGTCGCCGACGGCGCCGGCCTGTCGCGCGGCATCGTCAATTTCCATTTCGAGAGCAAGGAAAAGCTGCTCGTCGCGACGCTGCAATATATGTACGACGAGTATTCCGCGCACTGGCGCAATGCCTTGCAAAAGGCAGGAGACGACCCCGCGCGGCAACTCCAGGTCCTCGTCGCGGCCGATTTCGACCGCTCCATCTGCAACAAGCGCAAGCTTGCCGCATGGTGCGCCTTCTGGGGAGAGGCCAAGTCGCGGCCGACCTACCAGGCGCTGAGCAGCGCGCGGGATGCCGTTTACCAGAATATATTCATCGACCTGTGCGCGGCTCTGAAACAGAGCGGCGACTACGCCTATGAGCCGCAGGTCATGGCGCTGGCGCTCAGCGCCATGCTGGAAGGCTTGTGGCTGCGGTTGATGATGGGAACCGAGGACACCACGCGGGAGACCTCCTTGCAGGCGGCCAATGAATTCCTGTCGGCGGCTTTTCCGAAACACTACCCGCTGAAGGCCGCCAGCCCAACGAGATCATAAGAAGAGACGAAACCATAAGAAACCGCAGAGGATGGAACAGCAATGAAGACACTGACAAGGCGCCTGACGCTGACGCTCGCGCTGGCGGGAACACTGGCGGCTTCGGCCGCGGCGCTGGCGATCGCGGCCGACAAGGATCTGATCGTGTTCGACTGGTCAGGCTATGAGGATCCGAGCTTCCACCCGAAATATGTCGAGAAGAACGGCGATTCGCCGACCTTCGCCTTCTTCGGCGACGAGGACGAGGCGTTCGAAAAGGTCCGTTCCGGCTTCAAGGCCGACCTTGGCCATCCCTGCTCGCAGAGCGTGACGAAGTGGCGCGAGGCGGGCCTGCTGCAACCGCTCGATACCTCGAAGATCACGGGCTGGAAAGACCTCAATCCCGGCATCATGGCGATGAAAAATCTCGCCACGACCGAGGACGGGAAAGCCTGGTTCATGCCTTGGGACTGGGGCAACACGCAGCTCACCTACAACTCCTCCAAGATCGACGAGAAGGACGTGCAGTCGCTGAAGGCGTTCGCCGATCCGAAGTTCAAGGGCCGCGTTTCGATCGGCGACAATGTCGACGATGCCTATGCGCTGGCGAGCCTCGCCATCGGCCTGAAGGACTGGACCAAGATGACCGACGACCAGTTCAAGCAGGCCTCCGACTTCCTGCGCCAGGTGCACAAGAACGTGCGCTCCTACTGGACCGATACCACCGACGTCGTCCAGCTTCTGAGCGGTGGCGAAGTCGATCTCGCCTGGGGCTGGAACGATGCGACCGTACAGTCGGTCGCTGCCGGCGTGCCGATCAAGTCTAAGAAGGACACGGCGGAAGGCATCTCGACCTGGGTGTGCGGCTACGTGCTGTTCAAGGATGCGCCCGGCAATACCGACAAGGCTTATGACTATCTCAACGCGGTCAACGATCCGGAGACCGCCAAGGTGCTGGTCAAGGACTGGGGCTACGGCCAGGCCAACGCCAAGGGCATGGCCGGCGTCGATCAGGCCATCCTGAAGGAAAAGGGCTATGACGACGTGCAGAAATTCGTCGACAAGACGCTGTTCCAGCAGCCGCTCCCGTCAGATCTCAAGCTCAAGATGATCGCCGAGTTCGAGAAGATCAAGGCTGGCTATTGAACGACAAGACAGAAAGAACCGACGTCGTCATCGTCGGCGCCGGCTTCACCGGGCTGTCGGCGGCGCTCGAGCTGAAGAGGGCCGGCGTCGGCTTCCTGCTGCTCGAGGCACGCGACCGCGTCGGTGGGCGGGTCGAGGCCATGTGGAACGGGCTTGGCGAGCGCATCGACAGCGGCGGCCAGTTCCTGTGCGAGGACATGCCGCAGCTGATGGAACTGGCCCAGGCTCGCGGCAAGACCTTCGTCGAGACTTATATCGAGGGCGATTTCATCACTTGCCCGTCAATGTCGGTCGGCCGGGCCGAACGGACCTATCACGCCTCGATGGCGATCCGCGAACGCATGAACAGCATCGAGCCCAACGATCCCGCCATTGCGGGATTGACCGTTGCCGAGTGGCTGGAGCGGCAGGATGACGTGGGCGAGGTCAAGGCGGCCTTCCGGTCGATGATCGAGGGCCTGTGGTGCCTGGCATTGGAGAGGGTGCCGCTCTGGTATCTGATCGACAATGACCGGCGTATCACCAATGAGGTGCCGGAGCTGCAATATTCCCTACGCGAGACCATGCAGTCGTTGGCCGATGATCTGGCGGAGGACCTCGGCGGCCGGGTGAGGCTCGGTGAACCTGTCACCCGCATCGAATACGGTCCGCCAGGGGTTCGTGTCGTCTCGAGCAATAGCGTGATCGAAGCGCGAGAAGTTCTGGTCGCCGTGCCGCCGGCGACAGCCGCGAA
The DNA here is from genome assembly GCF_020165595.1 of Mesorhizobium sp. BR-1-1-10. NCBI lineage: Bacteria > Pseudomonadati > Pseudomonadota > Alphaproteobacteria > Hyphomicrobiales > Phyllobacteriaceae > Mesorhizobium > Mesorhizobium sp. BR-1-1-10. Next base: position 152,535 of record NZ_JAIUIL010000014.1, read on the forward strand.
GCTCGATTTTACGCCCGCCTTGCCGGCAGCCCTGGAAGCGGCGCTCGGCGCCTGGGAAAGCGGCGCGGTGATCAAGGTCCTGGTGCGCTATCCCAAGCCGTTCTGGCGCGAGCGGGATTTGAGCGGGATGGTGATGTGGCGCGATCTGCCGGGGCTGTTTGCCTGCGACGCCAGCAGGGATCCCGATCATGCGGCGCTTGTCGTCTTCGTTGGCGGACCGCTGGCGCTGCGCTGGCACGAACTCGGCGAGTCGGATCTGCGGACGCAGGTGACGACGGAGCTTGTGGAGGCGCTCGGTCCGGAGGCGGCGGATGTTCTCGATTTCAACCGCCGTGACTGGACGCATGATCGCTGGAGCGGCGGTGCCTATAGCGACCTGATCGTCGATGTGTCGGCGAGGGGTGCCGAGGCCACCATTCTTGCCGGCGCACCGCCGGTGCATTTCGCGTCGTCGGAATTGGCGCCGTCATTCCCGGGCTATGTCGAGGGCGCGATCGTGGCCGGGCGTATCGCGGCGCGCAGGATCATCGCCGGAGTTCAGTCGGCCATCGCGACCAACGCTTCCGGATCATAGGCGAGGCGGATCGAGGTGCCGACTGGAATGTCATCGGCGCCGAAATCGTTGGTCTCGGTCACCGAGAGCGGCTTCTCCAGGCCAGGGATTTCGACGATCAGATGGGTGATCTCGCCGAAATAGTGGCGTTCCACCACCTTGCCGGCGACCTCGAACTTGGCTGTCGCATTGTCCCATAGCACGCGCAGGCGCTCCGGTCGGATGCCGAGCGTCGCGCCGCCGCCATTGCGCACGAAAGCCTTCGGCTTGTCGGTCTTGATACGGCCGAAACCCAGCGTATCGACGATCAGCGAGGTGCCGTTCTCCTCGACGATCTCGGCCTTGACGAAATTCATGCCGCCAAGGAAGTCGGCGACCTGGCGGTTGACCGGGTGCTGGTAGATTTCCTTCGGGGAGGCGACCTGCGCGATCTTGCCGCCGAACATCACGGCGATGCGATCGGACATTGCGAGCGCTTCATACTGATCGTGGGTGACCAGGACGAAGGTAATGCCGACGGCCTGCTGCAGGCGGCGCAGTTCGACCTGCATCTGCTCGCGCAGCTTCTTGTCGAGCGCCGACAGCGGCTCGTCGAGCAACAGCACCTTAGGTCGCATCACCAGGGCGCGGGCGAGCGCGACGCGCTGCCGCTGGCCGCCGGAAAGCTCCGTGGCAAGCCGCTTGCCGAGGCCGGTGAGCGAGACCTGCGCCAGCGCCTCCTCGACCCGGCGCTTCTCTTCGCCAGCCTGCAGCTTCAATCGTTTCAGCCCATAGGCGACGTTCTGCTCGACATTGAGGTGCGGGAAGATCGCGTAGCTCTGGAACACCATGTTTGTCGGCCGGCGATTGGCCGGTATGCCTTCCATGGGCTGGCCGCCAACCGCGATCGAACCGCTGGTCGGATTGTCGAAGCCGGCGATCATGCGCAAGAGCGTGGTCTTGCCGCAGCCCGACGGCCCGAGCAGCGAGAAGAACTCGCCTTCCCTGATGGTCAGGGAGGCGTCGTCCAGCGCCTTGAACGCCCCATAGCTGCGGGTGACATTGCGGATCTCGATCATCGCTCTTTCGGATTGGATCCCGTCCGCGTGAGGACGCTCGATCCGCGGCTGCTCAGGCATAGAGGCCTCCCTCGTTCTGGGTGCGTCTGGCCGCGCGGCGACGCAGGATTTCAGCAATTGTCATCAACAGGAAAGAGGCAACCAAAAGCAGCGTGCCCAGCGCCAGCACACCAGGCAGTTTCGAGGCGAAACGCAACTGGCCCCAGATGTAGATCGGCAGCGTCGCCTCGGCGCCGGTGAGGAAGAAGGCGATGATGAATTCGTCCAGCGAGATGGTGAAGCAGACCAGCAGGCTGGAAATGATCGCCGGCGCCACCATCGGCAGCGTCACGCGCCGGAAAGTGCCGAAGGCGCTTTCGCCGAGATCGGCGGAGGCTTCCTCGAGGCTGCGGTCGAAACCCTCGAAGCCGGAAGTCAGCACCGTCATCGAATAGGGAATGCAGACCAGGACGTGGCCGAGCACGACGGTGAACAGCGAAAGACTGAGGCCCAACTGCAGCATCACCAGCAGCATCGAGATGGCGACGATCACTTCGGGCAGCACAAGCGGGGCCATGATCAGACCGTTGATGGCGCGGCGGCCGGGATAGCGGTAGCGGGTGATCGAGCGCGCGGCGAGGATGCCGAGTACGGTGGAGAGGATGGCTGCCGAGACGCCGACGATCAGGCTGTTCCAGGCGGCATCGAGCAGCGCCGGCGTGCGCGGCAGGTCTTCGTACCATTGCAGGGTGAAGCCGGTCAGCGGGAATTTCGGCGTCGCCGCCGTGTTGACCGAGAAGATCGGCAGGAAGATGACGGGCAGATAGAGGAAGACGATATAGAGGAACGCATAGGCCGACAGCCAGCCGCCCGGCAGGAAGCGCCGCGCCTTCATCGCGCCATCCTTTGCAAGCCGCGGATGATCAGCACCGTGCCGCCGGCCATCAGAGAGACGATCAGCATGGTGGTGACGGAAAGTGCGGCACCGAGCGGCCAGTTGGCGGCTTTGCCGAACTGCGCTTGGATGGCATTGGCGATCATGACGCCATCCTTGCCGCCGACGAGCTTTGGCGTGACATAGTCGCCGACAGTCGGGATCATGACGATCAGCGCCGCGGAAATGATGCCTGGCGCCGACAGCGGCAAGGTCACGCGCAGGAACGACCGGAAGGGTCCATCGCCAAGGTCGGTGGCCGCTTCGACCAGCGTGCGGTCGACCTTCTCCAGGGACACGAAAATCGGCAGGATGGCGAAGGCCGCCCAGGCATGGGTGAGCGTGATGATGACGGCGCTCGAATTGTAGAGCAGGGCGGTCGACGGTTCGTCGATGATGCCCAGACCCATCAGGCCGGAATTCAAGACGCCGTTATAGCCCAGGATGACCTTCCACGACATCACGCGCAAGAGATAGCTGGTCCAGAACGGGATGGTTATGAGGAACAGCCACAGGCTCTTGTGACGGCCGCCATGGAAGGAAATGAAATAGGCGATCGGGTAGGCGAGGACGACGGTGAACAGGCTGACCGTCAGCGAGATGTAGAGCGAGCGCCACAACAGATCGCGGTAGATCGGCTCGGTCAGTGCGACGCGATAGTTTTCCAGCGTGAAGGTGCGGTCGATGGTCAGGTAGTGCTGCGTCCAGAAGGAATGGGCGATGACCACCAGGATCGGCAGGACCAGAAGGATGAGAGCGTAGAGAAAGGTCGGGCTGATCAGGGCAAAGCCTTGTACAGGCTCGGATTGCAGAAGGGCATTTCGTCTGGCCCGCGTCAGGCCCAACGGGGGCGACCCTTCCGCAGCCACCGTCATTGCCAGACCCCGGGGGGACGGGCTCCGGGTGCGATCTCGATTGCTGGCCTGGACTGTCCCGCCATACGGCATCCCATTGGGCTGGCGCCGGCTATTGTTCCCCTTGCCGGCTTTCTTTCATCATGCGCGCATCCGCGGATTGAAATCAAGCGCTAATTCTGCAATATTGATTGAACGGACATTCAAAATCATGCGAGCGGGGCGGCGATTTCGGCCGTGGCGAACCGGATTGATGCCCGGAAAATTCGGGGATGATGTGGAGGCGATGATGGCGGCTGTGAGGGATCTGAAGGCACGCGAAACGGCTGGCTCTGGCGGCGACGATGCGGTCGAGCTGGCCAGGCGTCATCTCATCCAGCCCTGGCCCTACGCCGGCTCCGTCGGTTCGGAGGCACGCGCGCTGATCGGCGAGGGCGATGGCATCTACATTACCGACAGCACCGGCAAGCGGCTGATCGACGGCCCGGCCGGCATGTGGTGCGTCAATGTCGGGCATCGTCGCGAGGAACTCGCCAAGGTGATGTACGACCAGGCGATGGCGCTGTCCTACAACACGCCCTGGTACACGATGAACGCGCCGTCGGCGGAGCTTGCCAAGCGCATCGCCGGCCATGCTCCAGGCGACCTCAGCCACGTCTTCTACACCACGGGCGGTTCCTCGGCGGTCGAGACGGCGCTGCGCTTCATGCAGTTTTACAACAATGTGCGCGGCCGGCCGGAAAAGAAGCTGATCCTGAGCCGTGGCGGCGCCTATCATGGCTCAACCTATCTCTCGGCCTCGCTCAATGGCCGCCCGCGCGACCGCGACTGGATGGATGGCGCCGACGAACTGGTGGTCAAGCTCGCCTCCCCCGACCCGTTCCGCCGGCCGAAAGGCATGAGCATCGCCGCTTTCACCGATTTCCTTGTCGACCAGTTCCGCGATACGGTCGCGCGTGTCGGTGCCGACAGAATAGGCGCGTTCGTCGGCGAACCCATACAGGCGTCCGGCGGCGTCATCATTCCGCCGGACGGCTACCTCAGGCGCATCCGCGAGATCTGCCGCGACAAGGATATTCTTTATATCTCCGACGAGGTGGTGACGGGCTTCGGACGTCTGGGCCATGTCTTTGCCTCGGGCGAGGTGTTCGGCATCGACCCCGACATGATCACTTTCGCAAAGGGCGTCACCTCGGGTTATTTCCCGCTTGGCGGCGTCATCATCTCGGAGCGGCTGCTGGAGGAATTACGCCGTTCCAATCATCCCGACGCGATGTTCGGCCACGGCCTGACCTACACCAGCCATCCGGTCGGCTGTGCCGTGGCCTTGAAGAATCTCGACCTGCTGGAAGAAAGCGTGCTTGCTCACACGCAGGCGGTCGCGCCCTATTTCCAGGCGCAATTGAAGACGCTGGAAGAGCTGCCGCTGGTCGGCGAAGTGCGCGGCGTCGGGCTGATGGGCTGTGTCGAATGCGTCGCGGATCGTGAAAGCAAGGATCCGCTGCAGCTCGACAAGGATGTCGGCAAACGCATCGACGCCCACTGCCACGAGCTTGGCCTGCTGGTGCGGCCGCTGATCAACATGTGCGTGATGTCGCCGCCGCTCGTCATTACGCGCGAGCAGATCGACGACATGGTCGGCATCCTGCGCGAGGGTATTTCACGCACGATGGAAGATCTCAGGAAAGAGGGTGTGTGGCAGGGGTGAGTTTCTCCTTCTCCCCGTTTTTACGGGGAGAAGGTGCTCGAAGACGGATGAGGAGCAGCGCTGATGGGGAGAGGGGCGCTATCATCGGCGGCTTCGCCAATCAGCAGGGTTGTTACGCCCGGCTCCGCAGCGCGTCGTTCAAATTCCACATGTCCTTTTCTTCCGGCGCTGTTTCCAGGCCGAGCACCGGAACCTGCTTGCGCAGGTGGTCGTGGTGGGTGCGCACGCCATATTCGAGGTCGGAGAGATAAAAGCCCTCGAAAGCCTCGGACAGCATGGATTCGTTCGACCAGACCGAGAGCTGCACATCTTCCGACATGGTGTCGCGATCGATGCGGAAGGAGAGGTAGCGGGCGGCGGCCTGCTCTCGGCTCTCGTCGCGGTAGCGATAGATGGCGCCGCGCAGCAGCGTCTCACCCGTCGACAGCGGGAACTCCTGATAGAACTGCACTGATTCCGGCATCACCGACAGAACGGCGTTGGGGAAGATGCCGTAATAGACCCAGGCCTTCCTGAGATGGTCAGGCAGATGCGTCGGCTCCGGCGCGATCTTGACGTAGTTCTTCACGCTCCAGCGGCGGCCGGCATGCGGGTTGTAGGTGGCGAAGGAGCGCGAGACGCCATTGACGAAGGGCTCGTCGAAATAGGTGGCGCCATAGAGATCCTGCAAGGCCGGATGCGCCATGGCGACATGATAGCCTTCATTGTCGACGTCGCGCACCGACTTCCAGTTGACCGGCGTCTTCTGGGTCCAGATGCCCCAGGAAGGCACCATGTCGGCGGCCTTGTAATGCGCGAATTCGGGTTCGATCGGCCTCAGCAGCTCGGCGACGGAGGGCTGTGGCCCGCCATTGCGGAAGCGGATGAAGATGAAGCCCATCCAGATTTCGAGGTCGAGCGGCATCAGGCCGAACTCGGTCTTGTCGAGGTCGGGGAAGGAGCGCGGGCGGGCGGCGCCGCGCAGCGTGCCGTCGAGATTGTAGACCCAGCCGTGAAACGGACAGACCAGCGCGTTCTTGCAATTGCCCTGGCTGTCGGCGACGACGCGGCTGCCGCGATGGCGGCACATGTTGTTGAAACCGCGTACCACGCCGTCCTTGCCGCGCACGATCAGGGCGCGTTCGCCAATGACATCCATGGTGAGGTAATCGCCGGCGTCCGGTATGTCGCAGACATGCCCGACGATCTGCCAATGATTGCGGAACACATGCTCCTTCTCCAGTTCGAGAAGGGCGTCGGAATGGTAGCTCCAGCCCGGCAGTCCCCGCCGGTCCCAATCGTTCGGGATTGCCACGTCACGGAGGTGCGGGTTCATAAAACGTCTCTTCTTTTATTGAATATGCATTCAATGTAATCATATTTTGCATTGAAATGCAATGGCTTGTGGAAATGTGACTGTTCCGCAGCGAAAATGTCGGCGCTGGTTCCATGGGAATCCCGCGCCGTTGCGGGCTTCGAAAACCCCGGAAAATCCGGATCTTAGCCAGAGTTCCGTAACTGCCCCCGATCGCTGGCTCGCGCCGCCAATCGTTCACGCGGCTACCGGTCGTGCACGTCTTGCAACCGCCACCCCCCGGGCCAAAACAGCCAATGACCGACCCTGCCCGGTTTTGCCCGTATCGATGTTTCAATCCGGTTACATTGCCGGGCTCTCGTCACCTTTGCGCCGTTACAAGGCGCGATTAAATTCGTTTCATCGCAAAAAGAAAATCAACGAAGGGGATGATCATGCATGCGAAAGTCCAGATCACCAGCGGCAACCGCTTTCAAGCTCCAGAGCGCGCTGACCGCCGCCCGAAGCTGGCCCTTCGCCAGCGCGCCAGCGACCACCCGATGGGAATGTTCATGGCGCTGGCTGCTTGCGCCTTCGCCGGCATGGCGTTCACGCCGACGGTCGGCCCAGCCTTCGCTTCGTTGAACCCGCCCGCCAACGTCATCGAAGGCGCGCCGACCACGACCACGACCGCCCGCCTGCCTATGCCGGCAATCGATTTCGCCTGCAGGGGGCAGGCCTGGGGCGCCGAGAGCGTGGATTGCCTGCGCGCCATTGCCGAGCAGTCCGGAACGCACAAGACCCGCGCGATCCGCATGATCGCCAACGCCGCGCCGCTGACCAGCACGCCCAACATCTTCTGATTTCTGCCTCTGCGTTTCTGCCGGGGCATGATCCCGAAACCGGTTCCCGTTTGGGGATCATGCCCTACCTCCCCGAGCGCTTCTCGGCGCTCGCTTCGGCTCCCGCCGCGATGTCGGCCGGGAGCCTTTTTTATGCTTTCAACGCGGCCTGCTCGGCGATGGTCGAAAGCACACTGCGTACATCCAGCGTGCTGAACGGTTTTTCGAGGATCTGTGGCCGCTGCTGCGACGGCAAGGCTTCGACTTCCGCCTTCGCGCCGATCAGGTCGCCGGTGACGAGCACGAAACGCCGCGCCAGGTCGGGCCGTTCGGCGAGCAGTTCGCGGTAGATCGAAATGCCTGATATGCCGGGCATGCGCAGATCCGAAAAGACGATATCGGGGGGCATGTGGCCACCCAAGGTGGCGGCGCCCGATTCCCAGAGCGGCGCGATCCGCGACTTGATGCCCATCAGTTCGAGAATATCGGACAGGGAACCGGCGACGTCAGGCTCGTCATCGATGATCAGCGCATGGCGCAGGCCGCTCGATCGTGGCTGGCTTTCGCCGGCGGCGGCGATGCCCGCAGAGATCGCCGGCAACTGGACGACGAAACGCGCGCCTCTCGGCAACACCTCCTCGAACCAGACATTGCCGTTGTGTCGTTCGATGATCGATTTCGAGATCGACAGGCCAATGCCGGTGCCGACGCCGACCGGCTTGGTGGTGAAATAGGATTCGAAAATGCGCGAACGGATGGCTTCGGGAATGCCGGGCCCGTTGTCCTCGACCGAGAAGCCGGGATTGCCCCGATCGCTGCGGAAGCTCCGCACCTTGATCAGGCGGTCGCCGGCGACGCCGGCCAGGGCATGCTGGCTGTTGATGAGGAAATTGGCCGCCACCTGTGTCACGTGGTCGGCATCGGCCATGGCGAGCAGCGGACCTGGCGCGAAATCGGTATCGATGACGATGCCGCTCGAGCGCGCGCCGTAGGCGGTCACTTCGAGAGCGGCGCGGATCACCTGGTTGAGATCGGTCTCGGCATGTGCCGCCGGATGGAGGCGGACCATCGACAGGAAGCTTTTGACGATGCGCCCGCAGCGCTCGGCGGCGGCACGCACCTTTTCGGCACGGACCTTGGTCTGCGGATCCGAGGCGAATTCATGCAGCAGCGTCGACTGGGCCACGACGACGGCCAGCGGATTGTTGAGTTCGTGCGAGACGCCGGCAAGCAGCGAGCCCATCGCCGCCATCTTCTCGTTCTGGTGCAGCTTCTCGCGCTGCCGGTTGATCTCTTCCTCGGCGCGCAGCCTGTCGCGCAGGTCGCGGATCGAGCCAAAGATCAGACGGCGGTCGGCGACCCGCATCTCGGTCGCCGTCAGTTCGATCGGAAACACCTCGCCGGCGGCATTCTGCGTCACGGTCTCGAGCCGCTGGCCGACCATCGGGGCGCCACGGCCGGACATGTAGTCGGCGCCCGAGGCATAGCCCTTGCGGTAGTATTCAGGAACGACCGTGTCGAGCAGGTCTTTGCCGAGGATATCGCTGCGCAGGAAGCCGAACATCTTCTCGGCGGCCGGATTGAATTCGATGATCGACCCGGCCTCGTCGATGACGATAATGGCGTCGAGCGAGGCCTGCAGCATGGTGCGGCGGATCACTTCGCTGGCATGGGCGTCCGAGGGGGAGTGTTCGATGGCGTCGCCTATGGCGAGGGCGATGATGTGCAGCGTCGCCTCCTCCTCGTCGGTCCATTCCCGCTCTTCGACGCAGTCATTGACGGCCAGCGTGCCCCACAAATGGCCGTGCGCGAAGACCGACACCGACAGGAACGACTTGATGTTCTGCTTCTCGAAATCGGCCCTCAGGAATCCTTCGAGATCGCGCGTATGGCCAGCGAAAATCTTGCCCTGCCGCTCATCCTCGGCCAGCCGCTCAAGCAGCGGATCCGAATTGACGATCGACTGCATGATGACGGTCGGTGAGGCCAGTTCGCCGCCGAAGTCGGGATCGATCCAGTAGGCAGCGACCGACTGGGCGAAACCCTGGCCGGGCAATTCGCGCAGGCGGAACAGGATGCCGCGCTGGCACTCCATGGCGTGGCACAGCGTCTCCAGTATGCCGTCCATTTCGCGCTGCCAGTCGCCGGCCTCGCGCAGCCGGCGCACGACACGCACGGCGGCCATCGCCGCGCCCTGCCTGAAACCCTGCATGTCCGTGCTTGCCGTGTCGCCCGTCATTGTCAGCCATTAGTCCAGAGTCACGCCAATCGATCGGCTGGCAACGGCTGCGGAGCGGAAACCTCCTCGGTCTGACGCTCAGTTGCCGTCGCCGGCCGACAGCGAGAAGATATAGCCTTCGCCACGCACCGTGCGCAGGAATTTCGGGTTGGCCGGGTCCGTCTCGATCTTCTTGCGCAGGCGCATGATGCGGATATCGACGGCGCGCGACGATTCCGGATCCTCGGTGAAGCCGATCGCCTCGGAGATCGCAGCCCTGGTCAGCAGCCGGTTGGCGCGGGTCAGGAAAACCTCCAGCACGTCGAATTCGCTCTTGGCCATGTCGATCACCGTGCCGTTGGCGCCGGTGACCATCCTGCCGTCGAGATCGGCCTGGAAGGGGCCGAAAGCGACGGAGCGGCGATCCGTGCTGGCTTTCCTGTCCCGCGGCTCCGTCGGCTGGGGAACACGGCGCAGCACGCTGCGCACCCTGGCCAGCACCTCGCGCAGTTCATACGGCTTGACGATATAGTCGTCGGCGCCGAGTTCCAGTCCGACGATGCGGTCGAGCGCGGTGCCGGCAGCGGTCGCATAGATGATGCCGATCGGCATTTTCGAGCGCAGCCAGCGGCCGAGCGACAAGCCATCCTCGCCCGGCATGGCGATGTCGAGGATAGCCAGATGGAAGGACTGCGTCTCGATCAGGCGGCGCGCGGCGGCCGCGGTTTCAGCGGTCGAAACATCATAGCCGGCGGCGCCGAGATATTCGGCGACCGCGTCCCTGAGGTCGGGCTCATCCTCGACGATGACAATTCTTGCCCGCACGATGCTCTCGCTCCCACTTTCAGTGGAAAGTAGATTGGGTATAAACATGATGTCCAGCACTCATATCCGGTTGCCAGGGAACGGTTGGAAAACATGGCCGCACGAGCCATCATTGCGCTTGTTTCCGTCGCCGAGGTCGTCGCGAGCGAGCTTGCCGACCATCTCGAGCGGCGCGGCCACGACGTGCGCCGGGCGCGGCAGCCCTGGGAGGCGGAATCGCTGCTGTCGGGCGGCGGCATCGACGTTGTCGTTGTCGGGGACAGTCTCAGCCAGGCGGAAGGGCGGGATCTGCTCAGGCGTTTTGGCGGCCAAGCTGGGGGTGGGGAGCATGGACCGGATTTCATCCTGATATGCCGGCCGGCCGATCTCCTCGACAAGGTGTTGGCGCTCGAGCTCGGCGCCGCCGACGTCGTCGAAAGTCCGCTCAATGTCAGGGAACTCGCCGCGCGTGTCGGTGGCCTGCTTTCGCGGCGCGGCAGGGGTACCCAGGAGCTGATCGTGCTGGAGAACGCAACCGTCGACCTGAGATCGGCGATGGTCATGCATCGCTCCGGTACGCAGGAGCAGCTCTCGCCCGGCCAGGTGGCGCTGCTCAGGCTGTTCCTGGCGAGCCCGCGCAAGGTACTGACGCGGGACGACATTATCGCAGCCGCGCCGGCCGAGAATGCCGACGCCTTCGATCGCTCGATCGACTCGCGCATCGTGCGACTGCGCCGCAAGCTCGACACCGAGACCATCACCACCATACGCGGCGCCGGCTACAGGTTCGATCCGCCACGGCAATTCGCCGACTGACGGCTGTGTTTTCCTGCTGGTTCGTCGGATGAGCATCGACTTTCCATTTTCCCGCGCCGATGCCCGCGAGGTTCAGCGCACCACCAGCAATGACGGGCCCGAGGCCATTTCGCCGCCGACGGCGAACTCGCTTGCGTGAGCGCGTTCCTTGAGCAGCACGCTGGCGAGTGCGGCAAAGCCGAGCAGGCCCTGCGCATAGAGCAGTGCGGAAAGCACGGAAGCCGCGAATTTTGTCTTCATGATCTGAATTCCCCAAAAAGATGACTGTGTAGCGGGTCGCTTCAGGAACTCCCGAAGTGCCCGCGCCGCCCACGGAGCCCCCCGTCGCGGCGCGGGCCTTCGGTCCTCTCGGCAGCAAGTTGCCGGAGGGGCCGCGCAATGCCAGCAGCCGAAGGCCAACCCGCCAGAGGGCCTTCAACTGGGCGATGCGCAGGCTGGAAACGATCCAGACCGTGGCGCAAACAGGGCGACGTGCAGGGTCGAAATGTCGCTCGAACTCATCGCCGCCAGCCGCGCACGGGGCCGCCGGCAATGGTGCCGCCGCCGACAGCCGCCGCCGTGATACTGATCCTGAAGAGCCAGGAGCGTATGTTCGTTTTGGTTCCCTTGGTCGTTGCCGTCTGCTTTCGTTGCGTCAACTTTTGCATCCGGTCGGTATCCGGATCATGCCGCCCAAAACCGCACTTTGTTGCAGATTGGTTTCGGATTGAGACAAACTCTTTCATGTAGGAGACAACTCGAACTTTCGTTTCAGGGTGAATACCTGTGTCCTTTATCCCTTGGTTCCATGTCCGGAATGGAGCGCACTCAAACAGGGTGATTTATCCTGTTAACCAATGGAAACATATTCGAAACACAAACGAGCATTTCGCGAAATCTTTCCGAAACATGCCGCTGGGATAAGCCGCCTCATCGAATTGGAGCCGGCCGGACCGGCAGAGAGAGGGGACATCATGCACACCACCATTTCCGCAAAGTTCATCAACATCACCGCCACCGCGCTCATGGGCAGTGCACTTCTGTTCGGCGCCAACGCCGCCCATGCCGCCAACAGCATCGTTGCCCGCGTTTCGCTGTCGCAGCAGGTCATGGAAGTCTCGGTCGACGGCCGGCCGACTTTCGCCTGGAAGGTTTCCACTGGCGACAGGGCGCACGTGACGCCGACCGGCTCGTTCAAGCCGACGCGCATGCATGAGATGTGGTATTCGAAGAAATACGACAACGCGCCGATGCCACATTCGGTGTTTTTCAGCGGCGGCTACGCGGTCCACGCCACCTATGCCATCAAGCGCCTCGGCCAGCCCGCCTCGCATGGCTGCGTACGGCTGCACCCGGACAACGCCGCCGATTTCTACCAGCTCGTCGAGACGTTCGGAGCGGCCAACACCAGCATCGTCATCGTCAAGTAGCAGGCAGGTTGCCGCATTCGGCCATGTGCCGGAGTTGCTGGAGCGATCGCCAAAAAAAGGCCGGAGAAATCCCGGCCTCTTTTTGTGTCTTGCGCCCCGTGCCTCAGCTCGGCAGCGCTGGCATCAGCTTGGGATCCGGCTTTTCCGCCAGATGCGGCAGGTCCTTGCTGGCGATGAAAGTATAGAACATCGGCACGACGAACAGTGTGAACATGGTGCCGACCAGAATGCCGGTGAAGATGACCAGGCCCATCGAATAGCGGGCCGCGGCACCGGCGCCGCTGGAAACGATCAGCGGCACCACGCCCAGCGCCATCGCCGCCGTCGTCATCAGGATCGGCCGCAGGCGCACCTTGGCCGAGGCGATGATGGCGTCACGCCGCCGCATGCCATGCAGTTCTCGCTGCTGGTTGGCGAATTCGACCAGCAGGATGCCGTGCTTGGTGATCAGGCCGATCAGCGTGATCAGTCCGACCTGGGTATAGATGTTGAGCGTGCCGAGGCCCAGATTGAGCGGCACGATCGCGCCGAAGATCGACAGTGGCACCGCCATCATGATGATCAGCGGATCGCGGAAGCTTTCGAACTGCGCCGCCAGCACCAGGTAGATGACGATGACGGCCGCGCCGAAAGCGATCAGGATCGTGTTGCCCTGTTCCTTCTCCTGCCGGGACTGGCCGGAATAATCGATGAAGAAAGTGTCGGGCAGGCTCTCCCTGGCGATGTCCTCAAGCACTTTCAAACCGTCGCCCGTGGTGACGCCGGGCAGCGGCAGCGCCGAGATCGTCGACGAATTCAGCTGGTTGAACTGCTCGATCGCCGCCGGCGACGCATTGTTCGAAATCGTCACCACGGCCGACAGCGGCACCATCTCGCCCGTCACGCTGCGCACGAAGTATTCGCCGAGCTTTTCAGGGTTGTCGCGGAATTCCTGCGGCACCTGCGGGATGATGTCATAGGAGTTGGAGTCGCGGTCGAATTGCGCCACTTCGGCACCGCCGACCAGCAGCGTCAGAGTCCGGCCGATATCGGCGATCGGCAGGTTGAGCGCGGCGGCGCGGTCGCGATCGATGGTCACCGTCACCTGCGGTGCGTCATAGGCCATCGAATTCTGCACGACGATGAAGCGGCCCGAGGCCTGCGCCTTGTTCTTGATCTTCTCGGCTTCCTCGTAGACCTGAGCGGAATCGCCGGTCGAGCGCACCACCATGGAAATCGGCAAGCCGCCGCCAGAGCCCGGCAGAGTCGGCGGCGCGAAGACGAAGGCCTGGACACCCGCCACCTTGGCGATACGAGCCGTAATGTCGGCCTGCAGCTCCTTCGAATTGCGCTTCCGCTCCGCCCAATCCTTGAAGGCAAAACCGACGAAGGCGCTGTTGGTCGTACCACCGAAGGCGACGGCCGAGAATTGCGCCCGCGTTTCGGGAATGTCCTTCACCAGGCCCAGGATCTGATTGACGTACGTCTCGGTATAATCGGAGGTCGCATAGCGCGGCCCCGTCACCAGCGAGAGCAGGAAGCCCTGATCCTCTTCCGGCGCCAGTTCCGTCGAGGTCTTGGTGAACATGAAGCCGGTCACACCGACAAGCGCCAGCACGATGAGCAGCGTCAGCGGGCGATAGTTAAGAGATCCGGTGACGGCGCGCTCGTAGACATGCTCGACGCGCGCGAAGGTGCCGTCGACGATGCGCTGGAAACGGCCGGCATTGCCGGGCTTCAGGAGGCGCGCCGACATCATCGGCGTGATGGTGATAGCAATGATGCCAGACAGCACCACCGATCCGGCGAGCGTCACCGCGAATTCGCGGAACAGGGCGCCGGTCAGGCCGCCGGTGAAGGCCAGCGGCGCGAACACGGCGGCCAGCGTCATGGTCATGGCGACGATGGCCGACGCGATCTCGCGCATGCCGCTGAAGGCTGCCTGCATGGGCGGCATGTGATCCTCTTCCATGTGACGGTGGATATTTTCCACCACCACGATGGCGTCGTCGACCACAAGGCCGATCGCCAGCACCATGGCCAGCAGCGACAGAAGGTTGATCGAATAGCCTACCGCGAACAAAAGGAAGCAGACGCCGATCAGCGACAGCGGGATGGTGATGATCGGCATCAGCACCGAGCGGAACGAACCGAGGAAGAGGAGGATGACGACGACGACGATGGCGACCGCCTCGCCGATGGTCTTGAACACCTCGTCGATCGAGGCGCTGATCTGTCCGGTCGCGTCGTAGACGACTTCGATCGTCATGCCCTTCGGCAGCGTCTCCTGAATCTGCGGGACCAGCTTGGTGAGTGCCGCCGCCGTGGTCAGCGGATTGGCTGCCGGGGTCGGGAAGATGGCGAGGAAGGTGCCGGGCTTGCCGTTGAAGGAAACCCTGGTGTCGGTGTTCGCGGCGGCCAGTTCGACGCGGGCGACGTCGCGCAGGCGCACGACATTGCCGTCGGTCGAGCGCAATGGCAGTGCGGCGAAGGCTTCCGGTGTCTGCAGCGTCGAGCGCACGGTGATCGACGAGACGACATATTCGTTCTGGGTGTTGCCGGGCGCCGACAGGAAGTTGGAATTGTTGATCGCCGCCAGCACTTCGGCCGCCGTCACGCCGCGCGCGGCAAGCCTGACCGGGTCGATCCAGACGCGCATCGAGTATTCCTGGGCGCCGAAGATCTGCACGTCGGCGACGCCTTCGACCGTCGACATGCGGGGCCTGATGACGCGCTCGATATACTCGGTCAGCTGCTCCTTGGTCATGTTCGGATTCTGCATCGAGATGTACATCATCGCGAACTGCTGACCCGTACCCTTGACGATGACCGGGTCCTTGGAGGCGTCCGGCAAAGTGCCACGCACGCCCTGGACCTTGGACAGCACTTCGGTCAACGCGACGTCTGGGTTGGAACCGAGCTTCATCTGCACCGTCACGGTGCTGGAGGAGGGACGGCTGGACGAGGTGACGTAGTCGATGTTCTCGGTCGAGGCGACGGCGCGCGCGATCGGGGCGGAAATGAAGCCCTGGATCAGATCGGCGCTGGCGCCCGGATAGGCTGTCGTGATTGTGATCGCGGTCTCGTCGACCTTCGGATACTGCCGGATCGACAGGTTGAATATGCCCTGGAAACCGAGCAGCAGGATCATGCAGGCAAGAACCGTCGAAAGGACGGGCCGGCGGATGAAGAGATCGGAAAAGCTCATTGCTGGTCGGCCTGCTTGTTCGCCGATTTGGTCGGGTCGATCGTGTTGTCGACGTTGACGGTCATGCCGTTGAAGAGGCGGTTCTGGCCCGCGGTGACGACCTCGTCGCCGGCCTTCAGCCCTTCGACGATCTCGACCATGCCTTGATTGCGGCGGCCGGGCTTGACGAAGACCTGTGACAGCACAAGCGCCGGTTTGTCGCCTTCCGCCGCCGGCTTGGCCGGATCGGCCGCTGCTGGCTTGGCGGCATCGGCAGCGGCCTTGTCCGCTGGCTTGGCTGCGTCGGCGGCCGGCTTCATGGCATCGGCGGCGGGTTTCATTGCGTCGGCCTGCTTGGCGTCTGCCGCCTTGGCATCCGCGGGCTTGGCATCCGCAGGCTTGGCATCCGCTGGCTTGTCAGTGGCCGCCGCCGGCTTTTCGTCCGGCTTGGCTGGCTGCGCCGGGGCTGCCCCGGCGGGCTTCGCCGGCTGCACCACGAATATGTAGTCGCCATAGAGGCTGGTGGTCAGTGCCGTCTGCGGCAGTGACAGCACGTTCTGCTCCTCGGGCAGTTCGACACGCACCTGCACGAACTGACCTGGGGTCAATTTGCCTTCGGGATTGGCAACTTCCGCCCGGATGTTCACCAGCCGGCTGGAGGGATCGATCTTGGGGTCGATGCCGCGAATGGCGCCGGCAAAGGGCATGTCGTCGCTGCCGCCAAGGCCCAGGCGGACCGTCTGGCCAATCTTGAGCAGCGGCAGCTGCTGTTCGGGAACCGAGAAGTCGACCCGCATCGTGTCGAGGTCCTGCAGCGTCACCACCGCGGTGCCGGGTGCCAGATACTGGCCGAGGTCGATCCTCGGAATGCCGACCGTGCCGGCGAAAGGTGCGGTAAGCTGCTTCTGGTCGAGCACGGCCTGCAGCCTGGTCACCTGGGACGCCGAAGCGGAGGCCGCCGCACGCGCCGTGTCCAGCGTCGAGTCGGAGCCAACACCACGCCTTGTCAGTTCGATGGCGCGGGTCAGCGTGGTCTGATCGAGTGCCGCCTGCGCCTTCTGCGCATCGAGATCAGCGCGCTCGACGGCGTCGTCGAGTTGCAGCAGCACTGCGTTGGCCGCCACCTTCTGGTTGGCATGGAAGGGGATTTCCTTGACGATGCCGGCGGTCTCGACCGTCAGGTCGACACCGCGCACGGCCCGCACCGTACCGATCGCCTCGACGCCCGGTGTCCAGTTCGACGGCTTGGCGACGGTTGTCGACACGGTCGCCGCCGGCGGCTTCATGGTGGCGAAATACTGCTTGATGCCGTTGTCGCGCAGGAAGTTGAAACCGACTATCCCGCCGACCACGATGACGAGCACGGCAAGGACCACAATAACGATAAAGACACGGAGTATGCGCTTGAACAAGGAAGTCCCCTCAGTCGAAAATCCGGCGCGAAGCGCGGACATCGGGACACATATCGACTGCGGGTCCCGATTTCAAATAGTGGCGGTCTTACTGTACCGTCTGGACGGTCTTGTCAATTGGGCCTAAGCTTGCGATGGGAGGCGTCATGAGAGCCCAACGACCGAACTCGCGCGAGAAGATTCTCGCCGCGGCGGCTGATGTTGCCCGGGAATCCGGGCCCGGTAGCCTGTCGCTCGATGCCGTCGCCAACCGCGCCGGCGTGTCGAAGGGCGGGCTGCTCTACAACTTCCCCACCAAGGCGAAATTGATGCAAGGCCTGGTCGAAGGCTATCTGCGCGATTTCGAGCAAGCGCTGGAATCCGCCAACAGCAACGACAAGGGCAAAAATCCCCTCGCCGTCTATATCAGGCTGTCAGCCGAGGATTGCGAGGAGAAGCAGCCGTCGGCATCCTGGATATTCTCGGCGATCGCCGAGGATCCCGATTTCATGATGCCGATCAAGACATTCAAGCGGCAGCTTTTCGAGCGGTTGAAGGGCGAGGCGCCGGACCTCAAATCGCTTCTGGTCTGCTATCTCGCCATCGAAGGGCTGCGCAGCATGAACCTGTTCGATTCCGACGTGCTGTCAAAGGACGAACGGGACCTGCTGGTGTCGTCACTTCTCGATATCGCCAAATAGGCTTGCCTGCGCGCGAGGAGGACGACGCTGCCGCGATCGTTCAATCGACGGCGCTTACAGGGCCTTGCCCGTCGAAGGATCGAACAAGCGAAGCGCGGCCTCGTCGAAGGCGAGGTTGCACTGTTCGCCCTTGGCGAATTGGGCGCGCGGCGGCAAGCTGGCCGTCAGCCGTTGCGTGCCGATCCGCGCCGTGGTGACCAGCTCGGGGCCGGTCAGTTCGACGACCTCGATCTCCACGGGCAGTGACAGCTCCGCGGCGGCTCCGGTCGCCGCACGCAGCGCTTCCGGCCTGATGCCGACGACCATTTGTGCACCCTCACGCGCCGCATTCGCATAGCGTGCCGGCACGGGGATCCATACATCGGATCCGGCAATGGCCAGCTTGCCGTCGGTGACGGTGGCCTGCAGCATGTTCATCGACGGCGCGCCGACAAAGCCGGCGACGTAGAGTGTCGCCGGGTCGTTGTAGATCTCCTCGGGGGTGCCGAGCTGCTCGATCCGGCCGTCGCGCATGACGGCGATGCGGCTGGCCAGCGTCATCGCCTCGATCTGATCATGGGTGACGTAGACGACGGTCGTCCGCAGCATTTGGTGCAGGCGCTTCAATTCCGTGCGCATTTCCAGGCGCAGTTTGGCGTCGAGATTGGACAGCGGCTCGTCGAACAGGAAGACCTGTGGCTTGCGCACCAGGGCCCGGCCGATGGCGACGCGCTGGCGCTGGCCGCCGGAAAGCTGACTCGGCTTGCGGTCGAGCAGAGCCTCGATCTGCAGCAGCCTTGCCGCTTCGTTTACCGCCCTGTCGCGCTCGTCGGCCGCGACGCCGCGCATCTCCAGTCCGAAGCCGATGTTGCGGCGCACGGTCAGGTTCGGATAGAGCGCGTAGGACTGGAAGACCATGGCGATATCTCGGTTCTTGGGGTGGACGCCGAGGATCGAGCGGCCACCGATCAGGACGTCGCCGCTGGTCGCCTCGGCAAGGCCGGCGATGATGTTGAGAAGCGTCGATTTTCCGCAGCCCGAGGAGCCGAGCAGCACCAGGAATTCACCGCTCTGCAGCGCGATGTCGATGCCTTTCAGCGTCTCGACGCTGCCGTAGCTCTTGCGGATGCCGCGGATTTCAAGCGCGCTCATGCATGGGACCCTCAAACTGCACTGGCCCGCCATAGTTGCGGGGCAAGGTGGAAATGGCGCGCGAGGCGACGTGCGTAGCGGCGCGGAGGCAAGCGGACAGCGGCCGTTCCTGTGCCAATGCGGCCAGGAAGGCGGCATTGAAGACGTCGCCGGCACCGATCGTGTCGACCACCCTGACGTCGGGCGGCGCGGCGGCTTCGACGAGAGTGCCGTCCGGGCCGATGGCGATGGCGCCACGTGGCCCGCGCTTGACGACGAAGGTCGCGCCTTGCCTCATGCTGGATCGAATTTCACGCGCCGCTTCCGCCGGACTTGGCAGCCCCGCCAGGGTCACCGTCTCAACCTCGTTGAACAGCGCCAGCGCGCAGCGCGACAGCCACGTCCTCGTCGCGGCGCAATTGGCCGCAGTCCAGCCATCGATCGGCCAGCCTGTATCGAGTGCCACGGCAACGCCGTGGCTGTCTGCCCAGTCGAAAAAAGCATTGTAGTCGCGCGTGAGGTCTTCCGTCAGGAAGGAGCCGCAGAGCAGGGCGTAGCCACCGGAGAGTGCGGGGCCGTCGAGAACCGACAAGACATCGGCGAGGCCGAAGCGTGGCAAGTGCCCGCGTGTGGTGAAGAAGGTCCGTTCGCCATCGGGGTGGGTCATCCCGACCGACAATGTCGTGCCTTCGGGACGGATAGCCCATTTCTCGGCGCGGACGCCAAAAGCCTCACCAAGCCAGCGGCCGAACTGGTCGTCACCGACATTGGCGGCAATCGCAAAGTCGACGCCCAGCGCTTGCCAGGCGAGCCCGGTGTTGCCAGCCTGGCCGCCGACGCGCAATTCGTCATGGTCGACGACGGTCTCGGTTCCCGCCTTCGGCCATGGCGCGACCGGGCCGACGATCAGGTCGACATTGACGTTGCCGATCACCGCCAGCGGGCGCATCACTCGCTCCTGGTGATCTTGGTGGTGCGCACCGGCGTGCCCGCATTGTCGACGCGACCGTCCGCGAAGGCGATCATCAGGCGCTGTGCCACCGGCAGCATTGCGAGGATAGCGGCCATCCCCGCGGCTGGTTTGAACGTGAGCGTGACGGCCCCGGCGACCGACGCTTGCCCGGACGCGTCGAAGATGACCAGCGGCGCGCCGGCTTCGACCACCGAAAGTGCCATCGCGGTCACCAGCTCCGAAGTCGGGTCGGCGCCGCGAAACAAGACAACACCGATCTGAAGGCCGAGCATCTCCATCGGCCCGTGCCGCAACTGGCCGCCCTCGAGCGAAAAGCAGGGCAGCCGCGACAGTTCGGTCAGGCCAAGCGCCAGGGCTTCGGCCACGCCCTGCAGGCGGCGGCCGGAGGTGACGATCGTATCCACCTTGCCAAGCGCGGCGAGTGCTTGGGCGATATCGCAATCCTGCGGAGCTTCGAGCATGGCAAGGGCAGGAGCCGGATCCTCGCCCAGAGCCGCGAGGATGGCCAGGTGCAGGGCCAGGGTCACGGTCAGGCTGCGGGTCGCGGCGAAGGCCAGCTCCGTGCCGCCGGCGCCGACAAGGCAAGGCGCGGTGCGGGCAAGAAAAGAACCGCCTTCGAGCGTCAGGCCGAAAACGTCCGAGCTGCCGCCGGCCTGTGCAAACCATCTGACGACCTCGGCGCTCTCGCCGGATTGCGAAGTCACAAGCACCGTCCGGTCCGCCAGCGGCAATGGCTGGCCGAGCTGCTCGGACAGTGGCAGCGCCAGCGCATCGATGCCGAGCGCACGATAGAGCGGCTCGACGGCACGGCCGACCGCATGCGAGCCGCCCATGCCAAGCAGAAGCATGCGGCCGGTCTTCCTGATCGAAGCAGCGACGTCTGCCGCCATGGCAGCGTTGTTCTCGAACGAAGCACGCGCATCGGCGTGCTGGCGCGCCATTTCGCGGTCGATGGCGGTCAGTCCGGCCGGCCGTTCTTTATCTGCAGTCATGTTCATCCTTTCACACCGCCGCTGGTCAGGCCCGAGATCAGTGCCCGCTGCATGACGAGGCCGATCAGCACCGGCGGCAAGGCGGCCAGCACGCCAGCCGTTGCAATCAATCCGTAGTCCGAAACACGGCCGCCGGCCAAATCGGCGATGGCGACGGTGAGCGTCTTGGCGCGCTGGTCGGAGGTAAACAGCAGCGCGTAGAAGAATTCGTCCCAGGCCAGCAGCACGGCGAATAACGCCGATGTCGCCATCACGGGCGCGGCCAGCGGCAATGTGATGATGCGCAGTGTCTGGAACAGGCCGGCGCCGTCGATCATCGCCGCCGCCTCGATCTCGCGCGGGATGGAATCGAAGCCGGATTTCATCAGCCAGGTGGTGAAGGGCGCCAGCGTGGTGAGATACACAAGCGCCAGGCCGAAGACATTGTTGAGCAGGCCAAGATGCGACAGGCCCATATAGAGCGGTACGGCGAGCGCCACCGGCGGCAGCATGTAGGTGGCGATGACCATCGACAGCGACCAGCCGATCGACGGTGTGCGCGAAACCGCCCAGCCGGCGGGGATGGCCAAGGCGAGTGCCGCCAGCGTCGCCATGGCGGCGATCTCAAGACTGTTGCGCAGCGACGAGGTGAAGGCGGCGCCGGCGCTGTTTTCGGCCGTCGACAGCAATTGCCGGTAGCGGGAGAAGTCGGCTGCCTGCGGCCACCAGCGCAGCGGCTTGGCGGCGAGATCGGCGGCCGGCGAAATGCTCATGATGAACAGCCAGGCGATAGGCGCCAGAATGATCGCGGCAAGCAGCAACGCGCAGGCATAAATGAAGACGGTGAAGGCGACGCTCTTGCGCTCCATCAGGCGGCGCTCCCGGCGGTCTTTCGCACCAGGGCGGCATAGGCGACGGCGAGCAGCGTGACGAGCAAGGTGACGATCAGCGCCAGCGACGCGCCCGAACCGGCGCGCTGGAAGGAGAACGCTTCCTGGTAGACGAGGATCGAGAGTGTTCGCGTGGTGTTTGCCGGACCGCCGCGTGTCATCACCCAAATGATATCGAAGACCTTGAAGGCCTCGATGGTGCGCAGCACCAGCGCCACCATCAGCGGGCCGGCAAGATAGGGCAGGATGACGAAGCGGAAACGGTTGAACGGTCCTGCTCCATCGACGAGCGAGGCGGCGGTGATGTCACGCGGCACCGCTTGGAGGGCGGCGAGCGCTATCAGCGCCACCAGCGGAAAGTTCTTCCAGCAGTCCGCAACGATGAGGGCAGCCAGCGCCGTTCCCGGCTCACCGAGCCAGGACCGATAGGCGTCGATGAGGTGCAACTGCGTCAAGGCGGCATTCAGCGCGCCATATTCGGGATTGTAGATCAGCCGCCACAGCGTGGCGTTGACCACCGTGGGCAATGCCCAGGGCAGGATCATCAGGGCGCGCAGGATTGCGCGGCCGCGAAAGTCCTGGTTGAGCAGCAGGGCGGCGAGGACGCCGATCACCATTTCGGCGGCAACCGAAATAATCGCGAACAGGGTCGTGGTGATCAGTGTGCGCGAGAAGTTGGTGCTCGACAGCATGTTGGAATAATTGTCGAAGCCGACAAAATCGCCAGCCGTGCCGACCAGCTTGGCATCGGTGAAGGAGAGCCCGACCGTATCGACCAGCGGCCAGCCGATGACGGCGACCATGACCACGAGCAAAGGCAGCATCAGGAGCCATGCGCGGGTCGTCATCCAGGTGCTCGACATCAGAGCAGCCTCTCTTCTCTCATCTGTGATCTGGACATAGTACAGGCGGCAATCGCGCATGACCCCGGAAATCGGAGGCCGATTTCCGGAAAGGATCATGCGTAAGATAGAAAGTGCTGCAGCGTTTCTTGCGCGTCATAAGGGACGCAACGCTGTAGTGCCGCCCGTATCGAACGACTGGCTTGTCTCAGAGGCCGCTGTTCTGCGCGGCGGTCTTCAGGGCGTCTTCCGGCGAAGACGTCCCGAGCAGCGATTCCTGGATTGCCTGCTGCAGCGCGGTCGACAGCTCCTGGTATTTCGGCGTGGTCGGACGCGGATACATGGCAGCCAGACCGAGCTTGGCAGCGGCGATCAGTTCTTCCTGGCCCTTGGTGACCGTAGGGTCGTCATAGGACGAGGCCCAGATCGGCAGCGAGAGCTTGGCGTATTGGTTCTGCGTCGCCTGCGAGGTCATGAAGGTGATGTACTTCCAGGCTTCGTCCGGATGCTTCGAGACCGCGGTGACGCCGAGACCCATCGAACCGTTGACGGCCGACACTTCGCTGGTGCCGGCAACGCCCGGCGCCGGCACGACGCCGACCTTGCCGGCCACCTTCGAGTCCTTCGGGTCGTTGGCCATGTTGTACATGTAGGTCCAGTTCAGCGCGAAGGCGGCATCGCCGTTTTCGAAAACCTTGCGCACGTCCTCTTCGAGGAATTCCTTGGAATTGGGATTGGTGAGACCCGACTTGTAGCTGTCGACCATGTATTTCAGGGCCAGCAGGCCGCCGCCATTCTGGAAGTCCGGCTTGCCGTCCTTGAGGAAGTCGCCGCCATAGGCGCTGACCAGCGTGGTGTAGTCGCAGATGGCCGCTTCCGCCTGCGACCAGCTCCACGCGATCGGCGTCTTCAGCAGGCCTTTGTCCTGGATGATCTTGGCTTGTGCGCCGAGCTCTTCCCAGGTCTTCGGCGGGGCCTTGATGCCGGCCTTTTCCAGGATATCCTTGTTGTAAAACAGGTATTTGGTGTCGAGGATCCACGGCATGCCATAGGACTTGCCGTCATACTGCACCGTGGTCCAGGCGCCGGGCAACACGCCCTTCTTCATGTCGTCGGTGATCTTGGAAGACACATCGACCAGCACCTTGTTGGTGGCGTATTCGGCCGGCCAGATGACGTCGAAGAGGACGACGTCATAGCCTCCGCCCGACCCTTGGGCGAGCACGGTCTTGTCGTGCAGGCCCTCATAGGGGACGAATTCGAGATTGACCTTGACGTCCGGATTGGCCTTGGTGAAGGCATCGGTCATCGCACGCACGTCGGCCTCGCTGTAGGCGGCCTGCGCCATGAAAAGCGCGTTGAGCGTCGTCTCGGCGAAAGCGTGGGGGACGAACAGTCCTCCGGCAAAAACCGCGCCGACCAGTGTCTTGGTGATCGTCTTAAGCATTTTCTTCTCCCATTGCAGCGTTGACGGGCCGGCGCTGCCAGATGTTTGGCATCGTCTTCCCGGATCCATGTCGCGTGACCTGATGGTGCCGGCTGACCAGTGGCGACAGGCGGAAGCCTTTGCCTTCTTGTTTTGCGGTGCTCGGTTACATTAAGTCAACTCGCTTGACTTAATTAGTCGATCAATATTCTAATGGTGTCAAGAGGGGAAACGCCGGTGGACGACATCAGCCCGATTCGTGCCAAGAGCGGCACCAACCAGGAAGGCACGAGCGCGCATAACCGCCGTGTCATGGTCGAGGCGCTGCGTCTCAACGGCGCGCTGTCGCGGGCCGATCTGGCGCGAGCGACGCAGCTTACCAAGCAGGCGGTTTCCAACATCATCGAGGACCTGGAACGCGACGGCCTGGTCGTTGCGCTCGATGCGGTGCGCAAGGGCAGGGGGCAACCGTCGACCCCCTACAGGCTGGTGCCTGAAGGCGCTTTCGCCATCGGCCTTCAGATCGACCGTCACCTGACGCGGGCGGTCGCGGTCGACCTGATGGGCAGCGTGCTGGCGCGGGCCGAGGCGAACCTGCCTTTCAATGAGCCGTCCAGGGGCGTCGAGGTGATCCTCGGCCTGATCGATGGCGTCCGGCGCGAACTGGCCGGTATCTCGTCGCAGTCGGAAAAACGCCTCGTCGGCCTGGGTGTCGCCATGCCCGGACCGTTTGGCCTGAAGAATTCGGATGACAAATGGATGATGCCGGCCTGGCAGAAGTTTCCGCTGCTGGACATGCTGGCCAAGGGCACGGGACTGAATGTCGGCCTGCAGAACGATGCCGCCGCCTGTGCGACGGCCGAGCGCATCGTCGGCGCCGCGCACGGCGTCGACCACGCAGTGTGTCTTTATGTCGGCTATGGCATTGGCGCCGGACTGATCCTCAACGGCGAACTGTACAGCGGCGGCCATGGCAATGCCGGCGAAATCGGCATGGCCTTGCTGTCGCCGGCCGGTCCCGGCTCGACACCGCTCGAACATCGCGCGTCGCTCGCCTCGCTCTACCAGCATCTTGGCCTCGATCCCGCCGACGAGGACCTCTACGGAAAGATCGGCGCGCTGGCCGCGGCGGGTGATGTGAAGATCATGCGCTGGATCGAGGGCGCGGCCCATGATCTGCGCTGGAGCGTGCATCTCATCGAAACCATCTTCGACCCACAGACAGTCATCCTGACCAGCGGCGCGCCGGAAGCGCTGGCGCGCCGGCTTGTCGAGGCCATGCATCCGCTGCTTTCGTCGATCGCAGACCGGCCAGGCCGGACCTTGCCACGCCTGCAGCTCGGCACAACCGATCCCTGGTCGATCGCGCTGGGAGCCGCGGCGGCGCCGATCAGCCGCGCCTTCGATCCGCTGTTCTCGGCGATCCTGAAGACACGCTCCGGTCCCGCCTGAAGGCGACCGCGCGTAAGGCCAAGCCTCTCCCGGCGTCACACAGGGTTCATCGTCCGGACATAGCGTCTTTTCCAGTTCTTTGCTGCAATGCAATAGGAGTGGGACATGGTGGACATAGTTTCTAGTGAGGCGGGCATTCCAAGGCCGGATCATCCGCTGGATAGTTCGGGTGGCGCGAAGTGGTTCCTGCCGGTCTTCGGTGTGCTGGTGCTGGTCGGCGTGGTCTATGTCGGCTACGCGCTTAGCCAGGACCTGGCGGTGGCCAAGACGGTGCCGTGGATCCTGCTCGGCATCGCCTTGCTGATCGCGCTCGGCTTCGAATTCGTCAACGGGTTCCATGACACCGCCAATGCGGTGGCGACCGTCATCTACACACGCTCGCTGCCGGCGGAGTTCGCCGTCATGTGGTCGGGCGCCTTCAATTTCCTCGGGGTTCTCACTTCCAGCGGCGCGGTCGCCTTCGGCATCCTGTCGCTGCTGCCGGTCGAGCTGATCCTGCAGGTCGGTTCTTCCTCCGGCTTTG
The DNA here is from genome assembly GCF_020165595.1 of Mesorhizobium sp. BR-1-1-10. Classification (NCBI taxonomy): domain Bacteria; kingdom Pseudomonadati; phylum Pseudomonadota; class Alphaproteobacteria; order Hyphomicrobiales; family Phyllobacteriaceae; genus Mesorhizobium; species Mesorhizobium sp. BR-1-1-10. Next base: position 178,428 of record NZ_JAIUIL010000014.1, read on the forward strand.
CCATGGTGTTCGCACTGCTCGTAGCCGCCATCCTGTGGAACCTCGGCACCTGGTTCCTCGGCCTGCCGGCGTCGAGCTCGCACACCATGGTCGGTTCGATCATCGGTGTCGGCCTCGCCAACCAGTTCATGGCACCTGCCGGCAGCGCTACCAGCGGCGTCGACTGGTCGCAGGCGACCAATGTCGGCGTGACCTTGCTGGTGTCGCCGATCATCGGCTTCTTCGCCGCGGCGATCCTGCTCTACGCGATGAAGCTTCTCGTCCGCAATCCGGCGCTCTACGAGGCGCCGAAAGGCAATGCGCCGCCGCCCTGGTGGATCCGCGCGCTGCTGATCTTCACCTGCACCGGCGTCAGCTTTGCGCATGGCTCCAATGACGGCCAGAAGGGCATGGGCCTGATCATGCTGATCCTGATCGGCGTGGTGCCGACGGCCTACGCGCTCAACCGCACGCCCGACATCAACTATCTCGAAGCCTACAAGTCGGCCTCGGTCAGCGTGGAGACCGCGCTGGGCAAATATGTGAAGCCCGGTGTCACCGTCGCCGATGCGAAGGATGCCAAGGCTGCCGTGCAGGATGCCGTGCGCACCCGGAGCTGGAGCGACAAGACGACCGTCGCTCTGCAGAGCTACATCCACAACACGACGGCCGAGCTGCAGCCTTACGCTTCGGTCGACACCGTGCCGACCGATCTGGTCAGCAACGCCCGCAACGACATCTATCTGATTGGCGAGGCGCTGAAACTGATTGACAAGAAGCAGCTGCTGCCGATGGAGGCCGCCGATCTCAAGGCGGTGACCGACTATCACAAGGCCGTCGACAACGCGACGAAGTTCATCCCGATCTGGGTGAAGGTCGCGGTGGCCCTGGCGCTTGGCCTGGGCACCATGGTCGGCTGGAAACGCATCGTCGTCACGGTCGGCGAGAAGATCGGCAAGAGCCACCTGACCTATGGCCAGGGCGCTGCCGCCGAACTCGTGGCGATGGTCACCATCGGCATGGCCGACCGTCTGGGTCTGCCGGTGTCGACGACCCATGTGCTGTCGTCCGGCGTCGCCGGAACCATGGCGGCCAACGGCTCGGGCCTGCAATGGTCGACGGTGCGCAACCTGCTGCTCGCCTGGGTGCTGACCCTGCCGTGCTCGATCACGCTGGCCTTCGTGCTGTTCATCATCTTCCGCCAGGTGTTCTGAGCGGGCGAAGCGACAACACTACCGACGGCGCCACAATGGCGCCGTCTCGTTTTCCGGCGACAGGTTCGCGACCATTTCGGGCGGCAGTCATGAACGACGCATCGCATCTGGCCCTGCTTGCCGTCGACGACCAGCATCCGGCGCCTGGCCTGGTCTGGGCTTATCACCGCTTGCCAGGCAAAACCCCGGTGGCGCTTGCTCCGCGCGATATCGACGCGGCACTGGCGATGCCGGAAGGCTGGGTCTGGCTGCATGTCGATCTCGTCGACCAGCGCGCCCATTCCTGGGTCAGCCACGCCTGCGCCTTGCCGGCCTCTGCCCATGCAATCCTCGAAGGCCATGAGGACAGCCCCGCGCTGGCGCATGAGGACGGTGTCGTCCATGGCATTTCCGCCGACCTGCACAGCGAAATCGCGCGTCAGTCGACCACCATCGGGAGATTGCGCTTCGCGGTCTCGGAGCGGCTGCTGGTGACCGGCCGCCGCCATTCGCTGGCAGCGGTCGAGGAGGTGCACGAGGCGGTGGCCGCGGGGCTGCGGCCCGCCACCGCCTTCGAACTTTTCGAGGCGATCGTGCTGGCGTTCTGCAGCAGCACCAGCCTGCGGCTCGCTGCCGCCACCAAGCGGCTCGACGAAGTGGAAGATCATTTGGTGACCGAGCGGCTTGCCGACGAAAGGCGGCGGCTGAAAGATGTTCGCCGTCTGGCGGTCTCCCTGCACCGCCCGATCTCGGCGCTGGCGGCACTTTTCCAGGACGAGGACCGCTCGGACTGGAAGCTGTCGGCGGGGGCGCACGAGATCCTGCGCCGGCTTACCACGCGGCTGGAAAGGCTCGACCGCGAAGTCGTCATGGTCAACGACCGTGCACGGCTGTTGCAGGAGGAGGTCGCCGCCGAGCTCGCGGACGAATCCAACCGCAGCCTTAAGGCGCTGGCAGTAATGAGCGCGCTGCTTCTGCCGGGCTCGCTGATTGTCGGCATGTTCGGCATGAACACAGCCGGGCTGCCGCTTACGCAAACGCCGGGCGGATTCGAACTGGCGCTGTTGATCGCGGGGGGCGCGACCGGCCTGTTCTACTGGCTCCTGCTGAGAGCCGGCGCCAATCTTAGGTTCTGAGCCAAAATAGACAGCTAGAGCGGCTCTGCGTTCCGAGGAAACGGAGAACCGCTCTTGGGTCGCTCAGGTCGGATCTTCGCGATGCAGGTCGTGGATGGTGACGCCGTCGGCATTGGTCGGCAGCATCAGCCATTTCTTGTGACGCAGCGTGCGCTCGGTGTCCTCGAGGCCCATCTCCCAATGCTCGCGCATCGAGGTGCCCGAAAACTCATAGTCCTTGGCGTGGCCCTCATAGCCTTTGTGCTGGTAGATCAGGTGGACGATGTTGACGACGCCGGCGTTGGAATAGTCGGCGATCAACTCCTGCTCGCCTTCCCTTAGCTGCTCCGACGGCACGCGCTTCAGCGCATCGAGCAGCTTCATCTTCAGCGCATGGATGCGCTCGAAATTGTCGGTGTTCTGCCGCGTGCGGCTCGAATACATGATGTCCTTGTGGCGCGACAGCACGTCGGCCATGCCGCGCGGCAGCACGCCGCGGGCGCTGAACAGATCGACCTGGAAGACCAGCGAGGAACGGTCCTCTTCCTGGTCGAGCAGGTATTGCAGCGGCGTGTTGGAGACGATGCCACCATCCCAATAGTACTCGCCCTCGATACGGATCGAAGGAAAGGCCGGCGGCAGCGCGCCGCTGGCCATGATGTGCTCCGGCTCGATACGCACCTTCTCGGTGTCGAAATAGACGAAGTTACCGGTCCTGACATTGACCGCGCCGACGCTCAGCCGCTTCTTGCCGTCGTTCAGCACGTCGAAGTCGATCAGGCTCTCCAGCGTGTCCTTCAATTCGGCGGTGTCGTAGAAGCTGGTGGCGCCGTAGGCCCCCCGC
>NZ_JAIUIL010000015.1:0-122281 GCF_020165595.1 Mesorhizobium sp. BR-1-1-10
GGCGCGGCACCGCCGAGCCGACCTCGAACATGCCAAAGTCGAGCTGATCGGTGATGGAGATGACGACACCCTTCTCGGTGGCTTCCACCGAGACGCCGTCATGCAGCTTGTCGCCGGGCTTGAAGGCATCGGCCAGCTGCTGCTTGACGTCGGCGGCGGCCTTCAGCGCGGCGGCGGTCGGAGCCTTGTCCGTCTCGGATTTTGCGGCCTCCTGCTTCGCTGCGGCCGTGTCCGCCTTGGCCACATCCGCGGCCTTGCTGTCTCCAGCCTCGGCCTTGGTATCCCTGGCCTTGGCATCAGCAGTCTTGGCCATTGTCGCCGCGGCGTCCTTGCCGTCCCCGGCTAGGGGCTCCAGTGGCGCATCCTTGATCGGCGGCGCCGGCGGCACGGCCTTGACCTTGGCGATCTGTGTCTCGGCAGCCTTGTCGCCGGGCTTGAGCGGATCGCCCTCGACCCTGGGGCGCTGGGCACTCGCCTCGGCGCCGGGCGCGGCGACCTGCTGCGACCAGAAGTCCGGCTCGAAAGGATCGCGGTAGGACGCGCCACCCGAGGCGCCCGTCGCCGGGCCGGAATTCTGCGCGCCGCCATCGCCCTTCTGGCTGACATTCTGCATGACGCCGGTATCCGTGGCGATCTCCGAAAGCACCGCATAGGGGTCGGCGAAAAGATGCTCGTCGGACTGTTGCGACTGCTGCGGCTCCTGCTCCTGTTTGCGATTGGACGAGCCCGCGGCGCCGGTGCCGTCCTGTCCAGCCTTGGTGGTCGCTTCCTGCGGGTCGTCGGCCGTCGGCCCGGCCGTGCGCGGTCCATTGCCGAGATCCTTAAGGCCCTTGCGGCTCGACTCGCGGTCGACCAGCTTGACGGGGTTGAAATAGCTGGCGACGGCCGTCTTGGTCTGTTCGTTGGCGGCATTGATCAGCCACATGACCAGGAAGAAGCACATCATCGCGGTCATGAAGTCGGCGAAGGCGATCTTCCAGACGCCGCCATGATGACCTTCGTCGTGGTCGTCATGGCCGCGCCGCACGATTATGATCTCGTGCCTGCCATGATCGGCTTCGGCGACGCTCATGACAGGACCTCGGACAGGGTTACCGACCATTCGGCCATGCGCGTCTCGAACACGGCCTCTTCGATGGTGATCATCAGGTCGAAGCCGGGCGCCTCGATGAAGTCGAGGTTTGCGGCGCGTGACCCAAGCGACGCCTTCAGCGTTTCGAACAGCGAGAGCGGCCCGCGAACGGCGATGCGCACCGCTTCGCCATCGCCAACGGCTTCGCGGATCGCGCCGGCGAGCGCTTCGAGCGAGCGCTTCCGCAGATCGTCGCTGACAACGCCGCCGATGATGCGGGCGACCGTGGCGGCGACAAGATCCGTCACGCGCGCCTCCATGGCGTCGATGCGCGACGAGACCGCCTTGCCGACATCGCCGCCGAAACTGTCGAGAAAGGCCTTCGCTTCCTCGGCATTTGCCTGGCGTTCCGCTTGCAGCGCCGCTTCATGGGCCGCGGCAAGCCGTTCGCCGAGCGCCGCCTCCGCCTGGGCAACGGCTTCGGCGATCAGCGTGCCGATATCGGCCGTCGGTGCTGCCGCCTCGGGCTTATTCTCGGCGGTGGCCTGCGGCTGGCTGGCGCGTTGCGCGCGCGTGCCGAAATCCGGGAGAAGATCAAAGAGGGCTGCGGAGGGCATGGTCTACGCCGCGACTTCCTGGGCCGCCCATTTGCGCAGGATCTGCGCGGTGCGTTCCTCGTTGATGTCGACCATGCGGGCAAGCCGCTCCTGCGGGGCCGGCCTGATCTTCTGGCGCAGATCGTCGAGCGGGGTGGCGCCGGCGCGCGTGCCGGGCAGAGCACCAATGGCGGCACCCGCATCGGCGGAAGCGGCTGCCTCCGGAGTGGGCAGGGAGCGCTGGACCTCATCGAAATTGGGGCCTGCTATAGCGGGCGTCGCCTTTGCCGTCAGCGCGGCCGCCATCGGCCGCAGGCCGAAGAAGGCGACCAGGAACACCACCACGATGAAGGCGCCGGCATTGATCAGCGTGCCGGCATGCTGGCCGATGGAATCGAGCATTCCCGCCTGTGGCACCGCCTCGCCGTCCAGCCCGTCGATGAACTCGACCGCCGAGACGTCGATGACGTCGCCGCGCTTGTCGTCGAAGCCGGTGGCGGAGCTTACCATCTTCTGGATTTCGGCGACGCGCTTGGCGATCTGGTCCGGTGTCGCGTCCTTGCCCAGGATCGTCTTCAGCCGGTCCTGGTTGACGACGACGGCGATTGACATCTTGGTGACGCTGTAGCCATTGGAGACGGTGGCGATCTTCTTGGAGTTGATCTCGTAGTTGGTGATCTCCTCCTTGCGGTCGTTGGCCGAGGAGGTCTGCGGACCTTCGGTGCTGGTCGCCTGGGTCTCCGGCAGGTTCTGCTCGACGCTGGCCGGGGTCGAGGCCTGTTTCTGGTTGCTGTTCTCGTTGGCGCGCACCGATTGCACCGAGCGCTCGACACGGGACTCCGGATCGAAGATCGTCTCTTCGGTCTGGCGGGTGTCGGTGTTGACATCAGCTTTTACGCTGGCGCGGAAATTGTCGGGCCCGAGATAGGGCGTGAGCGCGCGGCGAATGTTGTCGCCGATCTGCGCCTCCACGGTCTGCTCGACGCCGAGCGTGCGAGCGGCACTGGTGTTGGATGGATCATCGCCCGCGGCCAGCAGATTGCCGTTGGAATCGAGCACCGTCACCTTGTCGGCCGACAGGCCAGGGACTGCGGCGGCGACGAGATGGCGGATCGACATGGCGCTCTTCTCCGCGTCGATGCCGGCGTAGCGGATGACGACCGACGCGGAGGGCTGCTGTTCGTCGCGACGAAAATTGGCGCGCTCGGACATGACGATGTGGACGCGCGCCGCCTTGATGCCCGATATCGACTGGATGGTGCGGGCGATCTCGCCTTCGAGCGCGCGCACCCGGGTGATCTGCTGCATGAAGGAGGTGAGGCCCATCGCGCCGACATTGTCGAACAATTCGTAGCCGGCATTGGCGCTGGTCGGCAGACCCTTTTCGGCAAGCAGCATGCGCGCCTGCGCCGTGGTGCCGGCCGGAACCAGCACGGAGGTTCCGTCGGCGCCGACGTCGAAGCCGATGCCGGCCTCGCCCAGCACCAGGCCGATCTGGTTCACGTCGGAGCGATCGAGCCCGACATAGAGCGTGTCGTAGGCCGGGCGGTTGAGGTAAACCGAGGCAATGCCGATGACGCCCATCACCAGGACGGCGATGCCCGCCAGCATGGCCAGGCGCCTGACACCAAAGCCGCGGAGATTCGAGATGATGCTCTGGATCTGTTCCGGCACGATTGAGCGACTCCCAGCATGACTGTCCGCCGGAACACTAGCTCCCGAAGCTTGTGCGAAAATGAAATCGGGCCGCGCTTGCGGCGCGGCCCGTGAATTTCGAAGTATCCGTCAGCTAGGCCAAGGTTAGCCGTTCTTGAACAGCGACAGGATCGACTGCGAGGAGCTGTTGGCGATCGACAGCGACTGGATGCCGAGCTGCTGCTGAACCTGGAGCGCCTGGAGGCGGGTCGATTCCTTGTTCATGTCGGCATCGACGAGCTGGCCGACGCCGCGATCGATCGAGTCCATCAGGCTCTGCGTGAAGGTCTTCTGCAGGTCGATGGAGCTCTTGGCCGCACCGAGAATGGTGGCGGAGTCGGTCAACTGGCTCATGACCTTGTCGATCTTGCCGACCATCTGGGTGATGATGTCGTCGGTCACGCCGGCCGCGGTGATATCGAGGTTGTATGCGGAAACATTGTCGATCCTGGGAACCACCGCCCCGGCCGCGGTCTGGCCGGCGGTGTTGGCGGCAATATCCGTGCCGCCGCCGGCGATTGCGGCCGCATAAGCGGTATCATACAGGTCCTGGGCGGCCGCCGTGGAATAGACCGAGGTCTGGCGGTCAAGCGTGCCCTGGTTCTTGACGGCGGTGGAGAGACCGGAATCGAACAGCTTGGTGCTCTCGACATCGATGTCGATCGTCCCGAGCGAGATGGCGCCCGACGATGAGCGATTGAAGGACGACACGATCTTGGCGTCGGCCTGGACGCCATCATTGGCGGCGGCGACCTGCGTCGACGTTACCGAAAGATAATTCGAGCCCGAAAAGGTGGCGGCATCGGCAAAGGACTTCATCTGCGCCTGGAGCGCGGTGATTTCAGTCTGCGTCTTTGCCTTGGCGGCACCCGTCTGGCCAATGGTCGAAAGCAACTTGGTCTTGATCTTGCCGATCGTATCCAGCGCATTGTTCATGCCGGTATAGGCAGTGTCGACTTTCGAAGCGCCCAGGCCGAGCGCGTCCTGGACTGTCGACAGCGCCTGGTTGTCGGAGCGCATCGTCGTGGCGATCGACCAGTAGGCGGCGTTGTCGGAGGCCTCGGAGACCCTGTAGCCCGTGGAGATTCGGGACTGCGTTTGCTCGAGCGATTTGTTGGTGGCGTTAAGGCTTTGAAGTGCGGTCAACGCCGCGGCGTTCGTCATGATGCTCGCCAAGAAACTCGCTCCTTTTTCCAGACCGGTCTTTCTCAAACCGGCGTTGCCCTCGCGAGCCGCTCGACCCGCTCGTGGATTACCGTCACCCGATCGGGCCGATTCGGCAATCCGTTGTAAGTCATTGGTTAACCATGACTAGCGCGTTATGGTTAACGGCCTGTTAAAAGCCAGCTTTCGAGGGTTAAGAAACGAGGGTTGCGCGGGGCTGGAGCAAACGCAAAACGGGCCGCGCTTTTGGCGCGGCCCGTTTGCCTGGTTTGATCCGTCGAGAGGGATCAGCCGCGGAAGAGCGACAGGATCGACTGCGACGAGCCGTTGGCGATCGACAGCGCCTGGACGCCGAGCTGCTGCTGAACCTGCAGGGCCTGGAGGCGGGTCGATTCCTTGTTCATGTCGGCATCGACGAGCTGGCCGACGCCGCGATCGATGGAGTCCATCAGGCTCGAGGTGAAGGTCTTCTGCAGGTCGATGGAGCTCTTGGCGGCGCCGAGCTTGGTGGCAGCGTTGGTCATGCCCTTCAGCGCGGCATCGACGACGTTCATCATAGCCTGGATCTGGGTGTCGCTCGCAGCGGTGGTGCCCGAGAAGATCTTCAGGCTGGCGACCGAATAAGTGTCGGTGGCCGCCGCGGCAGCGCCCAGGGTCGGGTTCGAGGCCGCGGCCGCGACGCTGCCATCGGTACCGAGGCGGTCGGCGTCGAGGATACCCTTCGTCACGCCGGCAGCAGTGCCGGCTTCATACAGCTTGATGCTTTCCACGTTGACGTCGATCGTCGAGATCGAAACCGCGCCGGTGGCGCTGCGGTTGAAGGCCGAAACGATCTTGACGTCGGCCGCGGTCGTGGCGGTGGCGCCGCTGTTGACCGAGAGCATGTTGGTGCCGGAGAAGGTGGCGCCATCGGCATAGGCTTTCAGCTGCTTCTGAAGAGCGGCGATTTCGACCTGGGTCTTTTCCTTGGAAGCGTCCGTCTGGCCGTAGGATGCGGTCAGCTTCTGCTGGATCTGGTTGATGGTCGTGATCGCGCTGTCCATGCCGGTGTAGGCGGTGTCGACCTTCGAGGCGCCGAGGCCGAGCGCGTCCGAAACGGTGGACATCGCCGAGTTGTCCGAGCGCATCGTGGTGGCGATCGACCAGTAGGCGGCGTTGTCCGACGCCTGGGAGACGCGATAACCCGTCGAGATGCGGGCCTGGGTGGTGTCGAGGTTCTTCTGGGTGGCGTTCAAGCTCTGCAGAGCGGTCAACGCCGAGGCGTTGGTCATGATACTGGCCATGGCTACTCGTACCTTGTTTTACAGGGTGTTTTTTGCATACCGGTTTGTCCGGTATGACGGAGCGGCATCATGCCAATGACCGTTGCGTTTGGGTCACCCGCCATCTGCGAGCGACTATGGCGGCGAGTCCCTACCAAAGGACTAAACTGGACGGTTAATCGAAAATAATTCGGAGGAATTCGATGACGCGGCGCGCTGCCCAATTCCGCAGGCAGGCCATACCCGATGTCGAGCGCGCACGGTCAGGTGAAGGAGCGCACCAGGCTGCCGACGAGCAGGTTCCAGCCGTCGATCAGGACAAAGAACAGGATCTTGAACGGCAACGACACGACCGTGGGCGGCAGCATCATCATGCCCATCGCCATGGTGATGGTGGCCACGATCAAGTCGATGACCAGGAATGGCAGCACGATCAGGAAGCCGATCTCGAAGCCGCGCCGGATCTCGGAGATCATGAAGGCAGGCACCAGGATGCGCAGGTCGACCGTCTCCTTCGCAACGACCTGGCCACGTTCGCGGGCGAGGTCCGCGAAAAGGTCGAAATCCTTGTCGCGCACATTGTGCAGCATGAAGGTGCGGAACGGATCGGAAATCTTCTCGAAGGCCTCTGTCTGGCTGATCTGGTTGTCCATCAACGGCTTGACGCCGGTGTTCCACGCCTGATCGAAGGTCGGCGCCATGACATAGAAGGTCATGAACAGCGACAGCGAAATGAGGATGAGGTTCGCCGGCGTCGATTGCAGGCCAATGCCGGCACGCAGGATAGAGAAGGCGATGACGAAGCGGGTGAAGCTGGTCACCATGATCAGCAGCCCCGGCGCCACCGACAGCACGGTGAGCAGGCCGAACATCTGGATGATGTAGCCGACGGTGGCGCCATCGGCCTTGCCGATGCCGCCAAGGTCCAGTTGCTGGGCCGCCGCGACGGAGGTGGCGGCGCCAATCAGTGCCGCGGCAAGAAGGAATTTTCTCATTCGAGCAGCAATGTCCTGACGAGAACCTGTTTGACGTGCCCCTGACTGCGGATCGAGGCGCGTTCGTCGAGATCGGCCTTCAGATGCTGGTAGCCGCTGGCTCCTTCGATCTGGTGCATCTTGAGGGTACGCACGAAGGCCAGAAGATCCTGCTGGACGTCCTCCGCCATCGCCGGCGGCTGCGGAGCGTCGTAGACCACGGACACTTCCATCCTGATCCAAGTGTCCGTGGGCGAGGCGATGTTGGTGGTGATCGGCGCCAGCGCGACGAGCGTCGGCCCCGTGCCAGCTTGTTGCGTGGCTTCGGGCTGGGGTACCTTGCCCTCGTTTTCAGGCGCGACTGGCACCGACGATGGCGCGCCGACGCCCTTGAGATAGCCGCCCGACATCCAGCCCATGCCGATGGCGGCGGCCGTCACCACGAGCAGCATGGCGCCCTGCACGGCAAGGGAAGGACCCTTGCGAGGCTGAACCTGATCGACATTGGTCATGGTGCCGCGCTCTCCAACGCCTAGAACGGAAGAACCTGGTCGAGAACCTGCTGGCCATAAGCCGGCTGCTGGACCTCGCTGACGCGGCCACGGCCGCCATAGGAGATGCGCGCCTCGGCGATGCGTTCATAGGAGATGGTGTTTTCCGCGCCGATGTCCGACGGGCGCACCATGCCGGCGATGGTGAGCACCCTGAGCTCGTAGTTGACGCGCACTTCCTGGGAACCCCTGATCATCAAATTGCCGTTGGGCAGGACCTCGGTGACGACGGCGGCGACGTTGAGCTCCAGGTTTTCGGAGCGCTTGATTTCGCCGTCGGCATTGGTTTCGGTGCTGGAACTCAAGCCGGCGTCGCCCTTGCCGCTGGTGCTGTTGCCTTCCCATCCGAGCGTGACGTCATAACCCAGCTTGCGTGCGGCGGTGCGGCTCCGGTCGTTCTGGTTCTTGAAGTTGGCCTTGTCGTTGAGCTTGATCCTGACGGTCAGGATGTCGCCTTCGCGCAGCGCCCTGGGATCGGTGAACAGCCGGCTCTGGCGGTCGTCCCACAAAGAGAACTTCTTGACCGGAGCGGCGGGCGGCTGAGGATAGCTGTAGGGTGCTGCCCCGTCGCCGCCGATGCCCGAACCGACCGGCGACAGCGATGGCTCCCTACCGATTTCCTTGAAATTGGTTGCGCAGCCGGACAAGGCTGCCGCCGCGCACAGGATGAGCATTCTGCGGATCATGACGGATCTACCCTCCGGGCTGCGCTGGCCATGATGCCGGTGAGCGTCGCCGCCGCCTTCTGGTCCATTTCGTTGAGGATGACACCCGCCTTGCGTGAATCGAGCTTCATCAGGATGGCCGCGGCGAGGTCCGCGTTGACGATCGCCAGGCGTTCGGCCGCGGCATCGGGCTTCATGCCGGCATAGATCTTGACGACGCCGTCCTCGGCCCGGGCCAGAAACACCTCGCGCCGCTTCAACCAGGTTTCGTATTCGGCTTTTTTTGCGTCCAGCGCCTTCATGCGCTCGTCGATGCCTGCCTGCAGCTGTTTTAACTCTTCCGCCTGCAAGGCATAGCGGCGGTCGCGCGCGGCGTCGGCGATGTTGGAGCAGAAGCGCTCGATCTCGCTCTGGTCCGGCGCCTTTTCTCGTGTCAGTTGCTGCGGTGCGACCGCGGGCTGCGCTCCGGGCAGAATCTGACGAACGACATCCTCGCCGCGTGCGCCGCTGCTCGAAATGGACATGGCCGCGAGGACCGTGGCCGCGAACAAGATTGCGCGGGGAGGGCGTCCTTGATGGGATGAGAGGGAGGTGATCATCGACATCGCTATTGGAGAACCAGATCGGCTTGCAAGGCGCCGGCCGACTTGATGCCTTGCAAGATGGCAATGATGCCGTCCGGCTTGACGCCGAGACGGTTGAGGCCGGAAACGAGAGTTTGCAGGTCGGGCCCGTCGAGCACGGCGACGCGGGCGTTGGGCCGGGTGGCATCGATGGCTGTGAACGGTTCGACGGCGGTTTCGCCCTTGGAGAAGGGTTCGGGCTGCACGACGCGCGGCGCTTCCGTAATGCGCACCGTCAGCGTGCCGTGGCTGATGGCGACACGTGAGATCTTGACGTCGTTGCCGATGACGATGGTACCGGTGCGCTCGTCGATGACGACGCGGGCCGGCGTGTCGGACTCGACCACCAGGTTTTCGATCTCGGCATAGAAGCGGGCCGCCGAAACGCTCTTCGGCCGCCTAATCTGCACGGTGCGGGAATCGCGCTCTGCCGCCACGCGCATGCCGAAGCGCTGGGCGGTGTAGTCGTTGATCGCGTCGGCGATGCGGATGGCGGTCGAAAAATCGGGATTGCGCAATTGCAGTGTCAGCGTCGACTGGTCATCGAACTCGGCCTTCACCTGCCGCTCGATTATGGCCCCGTTCGGCACGCGGCCGGCGGTCGGTACGCCTTGCGTCAACTGCTCGGCCTGGCCTTGAGCGGTGAAACCGGAAACGATGACCGCGCCCTGGCCGACGGCGTAGATCTCCCCGTCCGCCGCCTTCAGCGGCGTCATGATCAGCGTGCCGCCGGCAAGCGAGGTAGCGTCGCCCATCGAGGAGACGTCGATGTCGATGCGGGCGCCGGACTGCACATAGGGCGGCATGTTGGCGGTGACGATGACGGCGGCGACATTCTTGGCGCGTGCGCTGCCGCCTTCGGTGGCGATGCCGAGATTTTCGAGCATGGCGCGGATCGACTGTTCGGTGAACGGCGAGTTGCGCAGGCTGTCGCCGGATCCGGCGAGCCCGATGACGAGGCCGTAGCCGACGAGCTGGTTGTCGCGCGAACTCTGCAGCTGCGCGATATCCTTGATGCGCGAGGCGACCTGGCCAGGCGGCAGCGAGCTTGGTCCGGGCGAAACGCGGAACATGCGCGTGGTGGTGGCGGGATCATATTCGGGATCGTCGTAGACACCGCCATTCCTGGCGGCGAGTTCGCGCTTGGCCCTGGGCGTCAGGCCATCGGCTAGTGCCGGCTGCAGACCGAGCGTGGCCGCAATCAGAAGGGCAAGCGGGCGCATCATGAAGCGCCGACCTGGATGGTGCCGTCGGCCATCACCGTGCCCGAGAGAATCTTGCCGCTGTCGCTGTTGCGGACCTTGATGAAGTCGCCCGCCGAACCCGGCTGCAAGGTCACGGCGGTGGCCGTGATCGTCAGCCCGCCGGCGACGAAGAAGACCTGCACGGCGGCACCCTGCTCGACCAGCCAGGCCTCACGGACGGCGGCTGAAGGAATGTAGCGGCCGGGCAGCAGCGTGCGCTTGGCGATCTTGCCCTGCAGTTCCTCGGAACGGGTCGCAACAGCATCGGGCTTGTGCTTGCCGGGGATGAGGGTGACCTGCTTCAGGGCGGCGAGTTCGATGGTCTCGCCGGGATAGATGACCCGGTTGGGGATCAGCACGACCTCGCCAGCAGGTTGGTTGCTGACGATCTGGTTGGCCGAGTCCTGGGCGAAAGCCGGCATGCCGCAGGCCACCAGCGCAAGGGCGAGCGCGGCGCGACGGAATGCGGAGCAGGAGATCGGCATGGCCATCATCCGTTACCTGATGTTCTTGGAGACGACGGAGGCCATGTCGTCGGCGGCCTGGATGACCTTGGAGTTCATTTCATAGGCGCGCTGCGCCGAGATCAGTTCCGTGATCTCCTTGACCGGGTCGACATTGGAGGCCTCGAGATAGCCTTGCTGGATGGTGGCGAAGCCGGGATCGCCGGGCACGCCGACATTGGCCGGGCCGGAAGCCGTTGTCTCCTGGAAGAGATTGTCGCCGAGCGGCGCGAGGCCCGCCTCGTTGGCGAAGTTGACGATCTGGAGCTGGCCGAGGTTCTGCAGGTCGGTCTGGCCGTCGATGCGGGCGAAGACCTGGCCGGTCTTGTTGACGATGACTTCGACCGCATCAGTCGGCACGGTGATGGCCGGAATGACACTGGCGCCGTCCACCGTCACCAGCTGGCCGGTGGCGTTGGTGTTGAAGGCGCCGGCCCGGGTATAGAGCGTACCGCCATCGGCGCCTTCGATCTGGAACCAGCCCCTGCCGGTGAGCGCCATGTCGAAGCTGTTGCCGGTGCTGGTCAGTTCACCCTGGGTGTGGACGTTGCGCACGGCGGTCGTCTTGACGCCGAGACCGATCGAAACGCCTTCCGGCACCAGCGAGGCATTGGAGCGGTTGGGGACGCCTTGCGTGCGATCGACCTGGTAGAGCAGGTCGGAGAATTCGGCGCGCGCGCGCTTGTAGCCGGTGGTGTTGATGTTGGCGATGTTGTTGGCGATGACTTCCAGATTGGTCTGCTGGGCATTCATGCCGGTGGCGGCGATGGCGAGTGCTTTCATGGCCTGCTCCTCAGATGCCCATGCGACTGACTTCGAGATAGGCCGAGACCACCTTGTCGCGGATGGCGACGGCGGTCTGCAGCGCCTGCTGGGCGCTCATCACGGCATCGACCACCTGGCGGGTGTCGGCGTCGCCCTTGAGCGCCTGCATCGACACCTGCTCGGCATTCTGCATGGTGCTGACGGTCTTGGAGGCAGCCTGGCTCACCGCTTCGGCGAAGGAGGTGCCAAGGTTGCCCGATGCCGCCGGCGCAACGCCACCCTGCAGCAGATCGGTGGCTGTATCGCCCAGCCCAGGCTTCAGGTTAAGCGCGCCGATGCCGTTGACGATCATTGGTTCCTCATCAGGTCGATGGTCATTGAAATGAGATCACGCGCCTGCTTCACGACTTGCAGGTTGGCCTCGTAGGAGCGGTTGGCTTCGGTCATGTCGGCCATCTCGATCAGCACGTTCACGTTGGGCATCTTGACGTAGCCCTTGTCGTCGGCGGCCTCGTTGCCGGGCTGGAATTCGACGGGAAAATTGCTCGGGTCGCGGTCGATCGAATTCACCTCCACCGTCGAGCTGCCGGAGGCCCGGTCGAGTTCGGAGACGAAGCTGATGGTCTTGCGGCGATACGGGTCGGCGCCCGGCGTGGTTCCTGTCGACTGGGCGTTCGCGAGGTTCTCCGAAACCACGCGCAGGCGCTCGGACTGAGCGCCGAGGCCTGATGCTGCGACTTTGAGGGCTGCGGTCAGTGCGTCCATGGTCAGCTCTTCACCGCCATCATCATCATTGAGTGGAATGCCTTGACGATGGCCGTGTTGAGTTCGAAGGAGCGGCGCACCTCGCCGGCCTTGAGAAGCTGGTCTTCAAGCACGACCGTGTTCTTGGAGGGCATGACCACGCCGTCGTCTTCCTGCGGCTTGATGGAGAAGCCGGCATTGGTCGCCGCAGTGGCGAGATGACCGGGCTCGGTGATCTGGAGCGACACCGCGGTGCGGTCGAGCACCTTCTCGAACGGCTCGACGTCGTTTGCCGTGTAGCCCGGCGTGTTGGCATTGGCGATGTTGCCGGCGACCGCCGACTGACGTACCGACAGCCACTGCGCTTGCTTGGCGGCGAGATCGAAAAGGGAAACAGGCTCCATGGGAATCTCCGGGCATGTGCCCAAAGAGTAGGACGCCAGTCTTGCGCGGACCTTGCGATCGGTCGCTAGAACGTGAAGACGAAAACGGCGAAGCGGTTTTCGGACGACATCATGCTCCATCCCTTGAAATGGAGACGGATGATTTCAGGACGATCCGACCTGAAATCATCCTCGGCACAAAACCGTGACGGCTTATCTGGAAAGCTCGATCACCTGGTTGGCGCTGGTGAGCATGACCCATTTGCCGTTGCGCTGCTCGATCGCCGATACCTTGCTGGAATCCGGCAGCGTCGAACCGCGCTGGACCATCCACAGGCCGGTGTCGTCCTCGATCATGGCGCGGCCATTGGCGACATGGACCATGCGGAACTTCGCGATGTCGGCGGGGAAGGGTTGCTCGCCGGGCGGCTGCGTTTTGGAATCGTCCTGCACCGTGCCGGTGGCAAGCAGATCCACATCGGCGTTGGGAACGTCCCTGGCGGTCAGCGGCGCGCTGCGCTCGGCGACCACGCCACCTCCCGCACGTCCCGAATTGGTACCGGTGCCGCCGAACTTGATCGCCTGCACGCCGAACTGGTCCTGGTTGAAGAAGATGTACCAGGGAAACAGGGCGCAGGTCAGGCCGAGCGTGATGCCGAGCGCGGCGATGACGACGTCGCTGCGACGGTCCGCCTTCTTCTTGCCCAGTCTGGGGAATTGCGGCTTTGGCGGCTGCGGCCATTCGCTGGCGGCAAACAGGCCATCGATCAGCGATTCGCGACTGGCTTGAGCCATATCGGCAGCCTCGACGCGGGGAAGGGAATTCACAGGGGGCTCGGCAGTCCGGGCCGGCAAAGGCTCGGATCTGGGGAGAGCCGATTTGACGGCCTTGGCCAGAACAACCGCGGTCCGGGCAGCCATGGCGGCGGCGGCGTTTGCCCTGGCGACCCTGGCCTCCTCCGCTCGAGCCTGCTCCGCGGCGTTCGCTTCGGCGATCATCTCGTTCAGGAGGCGCTCGGTGTACTGGCGTTCAGTCTCCTGGTTCGGCATTCTGCTTTCCCTTGAGATGGCGGGCAAGATCGGAGAACGGATCGGCGGACGGACGGTCCCTGGGCGATTGCGTCAGCGCCTCATAGATGACGGGCACCTGGCGTACGGCCATATCGAGTTCAGCGTCGACGCCGCCCTGATAGGCGCCGAGCAGCCGGATGTCGCGCGTGTCCTCGAAGCGGGAGATCATCGACTTCAGCCGCGTCACCAGGGCTCGCTGTTCGACACTCCAGGCCTTGCCGGCCAGTCGCGAGATGGACGACAGCGGATTGACGGGCGGATAGCGGCCCTGTTCGGCGATCGCGCGGTCGAGCACGACATGGCCGTCGAGGATGCCGCGCACCGAATCGGCGACCGGATCGTTGTGATCATCGCCGTCGACCAGCACGGAAATCATGGCCGTGATCGATCCCTTGCCTTCCAATCCTGGGCCTTCGGTTCCAGGCCCGGCGCGCTCGAGCAGCTTGGGCAGTTCGGTGAAGACCGAGGCGGGATAGCCGCGGGCAACCGGCGGCTCGCCGGTTCCCGTCGCCACCTCGCGCAGGGCGTGAGCGAAGCGGGTGATCGAATCCAGCACCAGCAGCACACGGTGGCCCTGGTCGCGAAAATGCTCGGCGACGCGCATGGCGGTGTCTGGCGCGCGCCGGCGCATCATGGCGCTCTCGTCGCTGGTGGCGACGACGGCCACGGTCTTGGCCATGCTGTCGCCGATCGTATCCTCGAGGAATTCGCGGACCTCGCGGCCGCGTTCGCCGATCAGCGCCACGACGACGGTGTCGAACGCGTCGGCGCCGGCGAGCATGGCAAGCAGCGTCGACTTGCCGACGCCCGATCCGGCGAAGACGCCCATGCGCTGGCCGAAGCAGAGTGGCGTGAAGATGTCGATGACCTTGACGCCGGTCATGAAGGCGGTACCGACGCGCTGCCGCGCCATGGCGCCGGGTGTCGCGGCGGCCGCCGACATGTCGTCGCCCCTGACCAAGGGCGGACCACCGTCGATTGCCCGGGTGAGCGCGTCGATGGCGCGGCCGCGCCACGAGGCATGCGGCGCCACCGCGAGCGGACCCCTGCGGAACACGGCATCGCCGATGCCGGCGTCGGCGCTGCGTTCGAAGGGGGCGATCACAACCTCGTCGCGGCTGATCTTGACGATCTCGCCGCGGCGCGAGCCAGACTGACCGCGCTGCTCGACAATGTCACCCAGCCTGGTGAAATCGGAAAGGCCGCGCACCTTGTAGTGCGTTGATGTGACTTCGGTGACGAGCCCGCCGCGCTTGACCAGCCCGTCGCTGTCGCCAAAGCGCCTGATAATCCGCTCCAAAGCGGCAAGCCGATCCAGCGGCGCCGGCTGGAGCTGTCTTTCGGGTGCACGGAGGGCTGGCTGCTCTGACGACATGCTACGACTTCGAGCCGAGCGTCTTTATCGCCTCCTCGGCGGAGGAATCGGTCTGCCGCATCAGCGCGGCAGTGTTCTCGAAGGCGCGCTGGACCATGATCAGCCGGGTCATTTCCAGCACGGGATTGACGTTGGATTCCTCGAGGAAACCCTGGGCGACGCCGATGTCGGAGCGGTCGGTGACCGGTTCGGGCGTGCGTGCGGGCACAATGCCGGAATTGCCGTAGCGCACGAAATTCTCGCCCGGGTCGAAATTGTAGAGGCCGATCGAGCCGACGAGCTGTTCGTTCTGGCGCAGCGAGCCGTCGGCGCCGGCCTTGGGCGGACCGTTGCGGGGGTCGAGCTGGATCGGCGCCCCGCCGGCGTCGAGCACGGGATGGCCCTCGACCGACATCAGCTCGCCATTCTCGTTCATCGAGAAACGGCCGTCGCGGGTCATGACGGTGCCAACTGGCGTGTCGATGGCGAACCAGGCGTCGCCCTGGATGGCGAAATCGAACGGGTTGCCGGTCTCCGTCATGGCGCCGTGAGCCCCCGACAGAAAGGTCTTGCCGGAGGAGGCGAACGAAACCGACTTCTGCCCTGCGCCAGACACCACGTCCTCGAACTTCACGCCGGTGGCGCGGAAGCCGACGGTGCTGGCGTTGGCGACGTTGTCGGCGATCGTGTCGAGCCGGCGCTCGAGGGCTATCTGCGCGGAGAGGGCAACGTAGAGACTGTCTCGCATGATCAGAACTTCAGTTTCTGCATGGCCATCATCAGGTCGGTGGAGATGCCCGATGTGACCGGTTTGGCAAAGAGCACGCTGACCGACGTCACCGCCGTCGAGGTCGGATTGTTGATCTCGTACATGCTGGTGAAGCGGGTCAGGAACTTGTTCAGTTTCACGGGGTCCGTGAAATCCGAGATGTCGAGCTTCTGCCCGAACAATTGCGCCTGCTTGTCGATGTCGGCGGTGGCGAAAGAATCGGGCAGCCCCAGCGCGGTGCGCACCACGCTGGCAAGCGCCGTGTCGGCCAGCACGTCGTACCAGCTGGTGATGGTTGATGCTTTGCGGTCGAAATAGAGCGCCAGCCGCACGCCCTCATTGGTCTTGCCGGCGTCCTCCTCGAGAGTCTGGCGCATGTAGTTGTCGACGGTCGGCTGCTGCGCCGGATTGATGGTGGTGGCTGCTTCGCCGTACTGCTCGAAGTTGAAAGCGGCGGCGAGCCCGGCATAAGCCTTGTTCGTCATCTTGTTGGCGACGCTGTCGGCGTCGCGAATGCCCCCGGTCAGCACGCTGCGGATGAGATCCTTGCTTTCCGTCGCCGGATCGAGTCCGTAAGCCGAGAGCGCATAGTTGTACAACCGGCTGTTGGCCATCAGGTCGTCGATGGATTTCACGTTCGTGACGTTGGCAAGGTAGTATGCGGTCTCCGATTTTATGGAGTCCGCGTTCGGCGGGATCAGGCCAAGCGCCGACCCCGTGGTGTAGATCTTCGGCGTGTCTTTCAGCACCTCGTCGCGCGACGTTGTCTGATCGCCATATTGGGCAAAGTTGAACGCCGTGACGAAGTTGGCGTAGCGTTTGTCCGTCAGCTTGTTTGCCGGGCTGTTGGGATCGCTGACGCCGCCCGCCAGCATCGTGCTGATCTGCAGCGGCTTTTCGGTTGACGCATCCAATCCGTAGGAAGCCATGGCGAAGGTGAGCAGGCGCTTGTCCGCCATGAGATCGTCGATCGACTTCACCTTGGAGATGTTCGCCGCGTAATAGTCCGCCTCGCCCTTGATATACTGGGCGCTCGGTTCGACCAATTTCAGTCCGGTTCCGGCCACATAGCCTTTCGGCACCGCCTGCTGGGCAGCATCGCGCGTGGTTGTCTGATCGCCATACTGGGCGAAGTCGAAGGCCGAGACAAAGTTGGCGTAGCTCTTGTCGGTCAGTTTGTTGGCGGGACTGTTGGGGTCGCTGACGCCACCTTCGAGCATGGCCCTGACGGTTGCGGCCGGTTCGGTCTCGGCGTCGAGGCCGAACGCGGCCATCGCGTATGTCAGCAGGCGGCTGTTGCCCATCAGGTCGTCGATCGACTTCACCTTGGAGATGTTGGTGACGTAGTAGGCGGTTTCACTCTGGTAGTAGGAGAGTCCTGCCTGCGAGGCGCCGATCTGGACTTGCAGCGCATAGTTGCTGGTCACCAGTTGCTGCGCCTTGTTGTAGATCGTCGCATTGGGGCCGTTGGCGGCGAAATTGAAGGCGCTGACGAACGCGGCGTAGCGCTTGTCGGTCAGTTTGTTGGCAAAACTGTTGGGATCGGAGACGCCTTCCTTGAGTGCCTTCACCATGAACGCCTTGGCGTAGTCCATGTTCTCCAGGCCGTAGGCCTTCATGGCGTATTTGAACAGCCGGTCATTTTTGACGAAATCGTCGATCGATTTCACCTTGGTGATGTTGGCGAGATAATATTGGGTATCGCGGTCGACCGTCGGCTGTTGCTCGATGCGGTCGATCGACTTGTTGATGTCTTTGGTGATCAACTGGTAGCTGGTATAGGTACTGAGCAAGGACGCGCCTCCGGCCGAAGCTATGCCAGCACAATAAGCTCACTTCCTTGCGCGAAACTGAATCGCCAACTTTCGTGCCATGGCGGCTCGGATTCAAGCCTCACACAAGGCACGGGGACTATCCCTTGTCCGACGTGAAATGCGGAAGGACCGGTCGTGGGCATTCTGATTGGACTTGTGGTGACGCTTGGCTGCGTCCTTGGCGGCTTCATGGCCATGGGCGGGCATCTGCACGTGCTGGTGCAGCCATGGGAAGCCGTGGTCATCTGCGGCGCCGCACTCGGCACCTTCCTGGTCGCCAATCCGATGAAGACGGTCAAGGATACCGGCAAGGGCATTCTGGAAGCCTTCAAGCAGGCGGTGCCGAAGGAGCAGGACTATCTGGAAACGCTCGGCGTGCTGCACAGCCTGATGCGCGAGTTGCGCTCCAAGTCGCGCAGCGAGGTCGAGGCGCATATCGACAATCCGGAGGAGTCGGCGATCTTCCAGGCCTTTCCGACCGTGCTCAAGAACCACGATTTGATGAATTTCATCTGCGACTACTGCCGCATCATCATCATCGGCAATGCCCGCTCACACGAGATCGAGGCGCTGATGGACGAGGAAATCCAGACCATCAAATCCGACAAGATGAAGGCCTATCACGCACTGGTCGCGGTCGGCGACGGCCTGCCGGCGCTCGGCATCGTCGCCGCCGTGCTCGGCGTGGTCAAGGCGATGGGGGCGCTTGACCAGTCGCCGGAAATCCTCGGCGGCCTGATCGGCGCGGCGCTGGTCGGCACCTTTCTCGGCATCTTCCTGTCCTATGCGGTGGTCGGACCTGTCGCCACCAAGATCAAGACGGTGCGCGAGAAGAAGAACCGCCTCTACATCATCGTCAAGCAGACGCTGCTCGCCTACATGAACGGTGCGCTGCCGCAGGTGGCGATCGAGTTCGGCCGCAAGACCATCTCCTCCTATGAACGGCCGACCATCGACGCGGTCGAGCAGAGCACCATGAACACCGGCAGCGCCGAGAAGAAGGCTGCCTGAGCGATGCGCGACAGATCGGTGCCAAAACTGTCATGACGAGTCCGGGCAGCCCCTCGCAGGCGCGTTCGTTGATCATCGAGCGTCTGGTCGGCGACAGCGGTGAGACCGATCAGGTCGTCGACGCGGGCCGTGCCATGGCCGAAGGCGCCGTGCCGCTGCTGCAGAAGGGACTCTCGGGCGAGCTCGGCATTCCCGTAATTGTCGACCTCAAGGCCGTCGAGGTCAGCCGCGTCCCGGAGGCGCGCTCGCGCGCCGGCGACAATTTCGCGATGACCGTCGTCGGCTCGCCGGCGTCCTCGGACGCGATGACACTCGTCATGGATGCTCCCGCAATCGCGATCATGGTCTCCACCCTGTTCGGCGGCGACCCGGATATGCCAGTGTCGCCGATCGAGCGCGAGCTGTCGTCGATCGAGGCCGATGTCTCGACCATGGTGCTCCAGGAAGTGGCGCAGGCGCTGAACGGATCGGGGCGGCGCTCGCTCGAACTGCGGCTGCCCGCACCGCGCGCCATGTCGGGGATCGAGGCCAGGCGGCACGTGTTGCGCGACGGTGCCGCGATCCGCATCGTCCTTGGCATCTCGACGCCGGTCGACAGCGGCTCGATCACCGTGACGATGCCGCAGCGCATCGTGCTGGCGGGCCGCGATGCCACGGCCAGCATCAGCGAGGACGATCATGGCACCAGTTGGCGGGCACGCTTTTCGGAAGAGGTGATGCGCTCGACCGTAGCGCTCGAGGCCACCATGCCCCTGGCGCGGCTGACGCTGGGCGACCTCGCCAACCTCGAAGTGGGCCAGGTCATCGACTTCGAAGAGACGGCACAATCGCGGGCTCGCCTCGGCGCGCGCGGCCAGACGCTGTTCGTATGCGAGTTCGGCAAACTGGGGCAGAATTACACCGTCCGAATCAGGCATCCTTTCGATGCCGGGCAGGATTTCATCGATGGGCTCATGCCGGCTGGTGCCGGGCGCGCCTGAGCTTTTGGAGACGACGCATGGCCAAGACCAAGGTAGAAGCAGAGCTCGACCAGCCGGACGAGCAGCTCGATCGCGCCATCGAGGAATTGCGGGGGGTCTTGCACGAAGAAGAGCAGCGCCCCGATGCGGCGTTCCGGGCTGCCGCGGGGGCCAATTCAAGCGTTATCATGAACATCCCCGTCGATGTCCAGATCATCCTCGGCAGCACCGAGATGGCGGTTGCCGATCTGATGGCGCTGCAGAAGGGGTCGACGGTCGCGCTCAATCGCCGCATCGGCGAGCCGGTCGATGTCGTGGTGAACGGCCGCAAGATCGCGCGCGGCGAGATCACCGTGCTCGAAAGCGACCCTTCGCGCTTTGGCATCAGGCTGACCGAAATCATCGCCGGCACGAAGGGCGCCTAGACATGGATCGCGGAGCTCGCCGGTGGCGGCGGAGGCGAAAGGCATGACGACGCCGCTGACGACCCTGACGCGCGCGCAGAAGGCGGCCGCCATATTGGTGGCGATGGGCAAACCGTCCGCCAGCCGCCTGTTGAAATTCTTCAAGCAGGAAGAGCTGAAGGCGCTGATCGAGGGCGCGCGGCTGCTCAGGACCATTCCCCAGAGCGATCTCGAGCGCATCGTCGCCGAATTCGAGGCCGAGTTCACCGAGGGCGCCGGCCTGCTCGATTCCGCCGACAGGATGGACACCATTCTCAACGAGTCTCTCTCGCCCGAAGAGATGAGTGCCATCATGGGCGACAAGAAATTCGAGGTCGCGCCTGAAGGGCCGCCGCCGATCTGGCCCGATCTCGAAAAGCTCGAACCCTCGCGGCTGGGCGCCTTCCTGGCGGGCGAACACCCGCAGACGGCGGCCATGGTGCTGTCGAAACTGGGGCCGCAGGCGGCGGCGAGTGTGCTTTTGACACTGACGAAGCCGATGCGCGGCGAGATCATCAAGCGCATGGTGACGATGGCCAACGTTCCGGCCGCCGCCACCAGGATCGTCGAGAACCGGCTGCGCTCCAGCGTGCTGTCGGATACCTCCACCAAGGACACTTCGGCCGGGCAGGCGCGCGTCGCCAGCGTGCTCAACGAGCTGGAAAAGCCCCTGCTTGAGGAGGTCATGCAGGATCTCGAAGCCGCCGGCACGCCCGACCTCGACGGTGTCCGTGCCCGGCTGTTCGCTTTCGACGACCTGCCGCTGCTCACCCAGAAGGCGCGCGTGCTTTTGTTCGACGGGCTGTCGACCGAGCTTGTCACGCTGGCGCTGCGCGGCACGTCGGCCGCACTGGCCGAGGCGGTGCTGTCGGCGATCGGCGCGCGCTCGCGACGCATGATCGAGGCCGAACTCGGGCAAGGCTCGGAGGGTGTCCCGGCCGCCGATATCATGGCCGCGCGCAAGACGATCGTGACGACCACCATCCGCCTGTCGCGCGAAGGGGCCTTCGAACTTCCATCGACGCAGAACGCCGCCTAAGGCATGTCCGACGCCACCGACAAGGACTCGAAAACCGAAGAGGCGACGGAAAAGAAGATCCGCGATACCATCGAACAGGGCAAGCTGCCCCATTCGAGGGAAACGGCGCTCCTCGCCTCGTTCGTCGCCATACTGGTGTTCACAGTCTTCTATGCCAAGGACGCCGTCGTCGACCTCAGCACGTTCCTGTCGATGTTCCTGGAGAAGCCCGAGGCTTGGCCGATGGACACCGAGACCGATGTCATCGCGCTTTACAAGCAGGTCTTGTTCGAAGTGGGTCGCGCCGTCGTGAGCCTGCTGGTGCTGCTGACGGTTGCCGGCATCGGCGCCTCCGTGCTGCAGAACATGCCGCAATTCGTCGGTGAGCGGATCAGGCCGCAGATGTCGCGCATATCGATCGCCAAGGGCTGGAACCGGATGTTCGGCGCCCAGGGCTGGGTCGAGTTTTTGAAATCGCTCGCAAAGGTCGGTTTCGCCATCACCGTGCTCACCTTCACGCTGTCGGAGGACCACCGTAAGCTGCTTGCCGGGATGATCACCAATCCCGTCGCTTTCGGCCTCGTTATCCGTGGCATCGCCGTCGACATACTGGTGGCGATCGTCTTCGTCATGGGACTGATCGCGGCGATCGATATCGTCTGGTCGCGCTTTCACTGGAAGCAGGACCTGCGCATGAGCAAGCAGGAGGTCAAGGACGAGTTCAAGCAGTCCGAGGGCGACCCGATCGTCAAGTCGCGGCTGCGTTCGTTGGCGCGCGACCGGGCGCGCAAGCGGATGATGACGGCGGTGCCGCGCGCGACGCTCGTTATCGCCAACCCGACCCATTTCTCGATCGCGCTGAAATATGTGCGCGATGAAGATTCGGCGCCGCTGGTCGTAGCGAAAGGGCAGGATCTGGTGGCGCTGAAAATCCGCGAAATCGCCAAGGAGCATAACATCCCGATCTTCGAGGACGTGGCGCTCGCCCGCTCCATGTACAAGCAAGTTTCGGTCGATAATGTGATCCCGTCACAATTCTACCAGGCCGTCGCCGAACTGGTGCGGATCGTCTACTCGAAAAAGGCTGAGCGCAGACAGATTTCATGAACCGGCAACCGCACGCAAAATCCCGCGAGATCATCGTCGCCAGCGCCATCGAACAGGTGGTGGTGGAGCTCAGGCTGATCGACGTCGCCGACTATATCGCCTTCATCCGGCTGGAGCATTTCGCCTGCCTGTCGGATCTGGTCGATTCAGCGGCGGAGCTGTTCTTCATGCCGGGTACGCTTAGGCTCGGTCATGGCGGCGAGGCACATGTCGACTGGAGCGGCAGCCCGCGCATCGTGCTCGATCTGGAACTCAGGCCGCCCGGCGTGACCGTCTATTTCCAGCTGACGCTGAGCGAGACCGGCAGCACGGTCCTGGTCAATTACGTGTCGTTTGAAAAGCCGGGCGAAGACCCCGGGCACAACACGGCGCTGCTGGAGGCGGTGATCGAACAGGCCCGCATCCGCAAGGTCGAACCGCTGGCGTTCTAAAGCGCTTCCTTAAGCCGAGAGCGGCTACTCGATAAGCCCCAGCCGCAACGCCTTGGCGACCGCTTGGTTGCGGTTGACCGCATTGAGCTTTTGGGTCGACTGGGTGAGGTACTGGTTGGCGGTGTGCACCGACAGTTTCAGGAGCCGCGCGATCTCCTCGCTGGTGTTGCCGTTGGCGGTCAGCTTCAGGCATTCGAGCTCGCGCTTGGAGATCGAGCGCATTCTGCCGACGTCTCCCGGACGCATCCGCGCGACGGCGGCGAACAGCGAGAAGCAGCGAGCGTGAATTTCGTAGAGCGCATCCTGCGCCAGCGCGATCTCCGATCCCAGGAAGACGACAAGACCGCATTGACCGCGATCGGCATGGACGGGGAAGGCAATGCCGCTCGACCCGGGTGTCAGCGGCGCCATCTGTCCGGTCCAGGCGAGATTGCCGAACATGTCGGCCATGGCCGCCACGCCATCATCCGTCCACCAGCGCGGCTCGGTCGAAATCCGGCTATGGCGAACGATGTCCTCGCCATTGGCGCCTGAAATGAACTTGGTCGCCACCGCGACGCCTGGATAATCTGAATCAAAGCACGGGACCAGCCGCGCGCGCTCCGGCGACGGGCTGACGAAGTACAGGCCGAAGGCCGAGGCATTGATGTCGATAGAGATCCAGCGGCAGCGGCGCACCGCATCGGGAATGGTGACGGCGTGATGTGTTTCGGATCCCAGCGAGAAGGCACCGAACGGGCTGCGCTGCTCGTTGAAAAGGGCCTCCGCGGCCTCCTTGATGTCGGCGTGTTTCAAATGATGCCACTCCTGATCGCCGTGGCGATGGCCATCGCACGGTTCGAGGCCGCGAATTTCTGGATGGCGTGGGTGATGTAGCTGTTGACGGTGTTGGAGGAGACGCCAAGGATCACCGCCACCTCGTCGGTGGTCTTGCCTTCCGAGACCCAGAACAAGCATTCGCGCTCGCGGTCCGACAGCGGATCCTGCATCGCCGCGGCGGCGATCAACTGCGGGATGTGCGAAAGCGCGTAGCAGCATTTCAGCTGCGCCTTCATCAGCGCCGGCTGGTCGATCCGGCCGGCGGCGGCCGCCGAGAACAAGGCGAACAGGCGCTGACGGCCGACATTCAGCCGCAGTGAATAGACCTCGGCATGGCCGAGCACGTCGAGGAGCCGAGCCTCTTCGCCCGAGACCAGCCCGCCGGCATCCGGCGCCTGGGCCGCCACCAGCGGCGTCGGACGGATACCGGGTGCGGCGGTGAGCGGGCCTTGTGCAAGGCCGGCGATCAGCCGCTTGCCGATCAACTCGATGGCGTCGAAGATCCAGTTCGAAGACACGATACGTGCATCGTTGCGGTCCTGGTCATGGACGATGGCGACCAGCATGTAGCTGTCGGCGCCGATCTCGGCGGTCAGCTCCATGAAGAAGGAGGTGAGATCACCGCGCGACGTCAGGCGCGAGCCCAATGTGTCGGATTGAAGAGGCGCGGCGGGACTGCTCATCTGCTGCTTTTTGGTCGGAATCAATTCTGATGCCCGGCTGCTGGAGTGCCAGCTGCCGAACCCGAAAACGCGTTACTTTTACGAGACACACACGAGGCGCGGGGCCGCGCCCAACCAGACGGAATCCATTCAGGGAACGCGAGACATCCGCGTCTGGCGCCGGAAAAATTCCGGAACGTGAGACTTTGGGTGGTCGCCGCGCCCCCCGAGGACCGGCTGATTCGGGTCTAATCTACCCGCAGATGAATCCGACATCAAACGCGATTTGACAAAATCGAATCCGGTGGACTCGGCCTGCGACTCAGCGGCCAATTTCTTTGCATTTCCTGGGCACGGAAATCGAGCCGCGCAGGCCGGCCATGATTTTTGCGATGGCTTACGCGGCGCCTCAGGATACAAAAAAGGGCGGCTGCCGCCACCCTTCCTTTGCCCGTCCTCCCCGCAGGCGCTGCGCTTTCTGGACGACCGCTCTACCGATCCTCGAACCCGGTCAGCACGCCGACGGCATTGATGCCGATCTCCTCGACGGCATAGCCGCCTTCCTGGACGAACAGCGTCGGCAGGCCGAGCTTGGCGATGCGCTGGCCGATCTTCGGATAATCCAGGCTTTTCAGCTTGAACTGGCTGATCGGGTCCTTTTCGAAAGTGTCGACGCCGAGCGAGACGACGACGATGTCGGGAGCGTAGGCGGCGAGCCTGGCGCAGGCATCCTCCAGCGACACGTTCCAGGCATCCCAGCCGGTGCCGAAGGGCATGGGGTAGTTGATGTTGAAGCCTTCGCCGGCCCCCGCGCCACGCTCATCGGCATGGCCGAGGAAGAACGGGTACTCGACCATGGGATCACCGTGCAGGTTGAGAACCTGCACGTCGGCGCGGTCATAGAAGATCTCCTGCGTGCCGTTGCCGTGGTGATAGTCGACGTCGAGGATCGAGACACGCTTGGCGCCCTGGTCGCGGAACCATTGCGCGGCGACGGCCGCGTTGTTGATGTAGCAATAGCCGCCCATGAAGCCGGCCCCGGCATGGTGGCCGGGCGGACGGCAGAGCGCGAAGGCCGACCTCTCGCCGTCCTTGATCAGGCCGGCGGCGGTCAGCGCGACGTCAAAGGACGATTTGATCGCGGCCCAGGTGCCCTCGACGAAGGTGGCGCCGCCGTCGAAGGAATAGTAGCCGAGCAGGGCGTCGATGCGCTTGGGCGGCACGTCGCCGCGCAGTCCGCGCGTCGGCCAGGTGAAGGGCATCGCGGTGCCCGCATGGCCCTCGGCGATCCATTGCGGCCAGACGGTCGGCAGGAAGTCGATGTAGTCGGCCCGGTGGACGCGCTTGGCGGCGGCAAGGTCGTGCTCGACCGGCGCGATGATCGGTCCGAGCTTCTCGCTTTCGACCCGCGCCTTGATGAACTCCGCCCGCGAGGGCTTTTCGAAGCCGGGCACGATGGCTGAGGTGACCAGTTCCATCTGCCCGGCATGACCGGCGTGAAGTGGCGAATAGACAGTCTTCATGAAATTCCTCTCGAAGTGCGAAGCTACGGCAATTCCAGGAAAAGTGTGAAACGGTTTTCCGTCTGGAATTGCATTTGAAACCGGTCAGTCAAGGTTGAGGTAGGGGCTCACCAAGGCGAGCCACATGGTTTCCACATCGTCCTCGATGAGGTCGAATGTCCTGCGGTCCTTCTTCAGCCCAACGAGCCGGCAGACGTGCCCGACCTCCATCATCAGCACGCCGAGCCGGCTGGCGATCTTGCCTTCGAGTGCGGGGTTCACATGCTGCAGCCATGCAGCATAGAGGGCGATGATCTGGTCGTCATATTCGTTCTGGATCGGCCGCAGGTCGGCATTGCCTGAAATGGCCTCGATCACCGGCATCAGGGTGGCGTTTTCGAGGTAGAGCTTGGACGTGTCGATGAACAGCTTGCGCACTTCCCGCCGAAATTCTTCGCGGTTGGTGGGCGGGGCGACCTTGATGCGCCTCGCGATCACCTCGGGAAAGGATGACAGCCAGCGCCGGGCGAGATCCAGAAGAATGGCTTCCTTGTTGGGAAAGTACTGGTAGACCGAACCGACCGACAGGCCCGCGCGCTGCGCGATGGCGAGCGTCGTCGGTGTCCTGGTTCCTTGCTCCCGCGTCAGGATCAGCGCAGCGTCGAGGATCCTGTCGACCACCTTGCTGGACCGTTGTTGCCGCGGCTGCTTGCGCGGCTCGAGCGCTATCTTGGTTTTGCGGTCGAGACTGCGCTTCACTGCTTGATGCCCTCGTTCCCTGCCTGGTCCCAACACAAGCGGGGCGTGCTGTCCACAATACATTCTAAATCCGGCATGTTGACAAACGCGAATAATCAGTCGCATTCTTTATCCACACTGTCTCTTGGGATAACAAGGGAAATTTCGAAGACAGCGTACTGGCACCATTCATTGTCCGATAGCGCCGCTCCGTAGTGTGGCGGGTCGTTGGACGCGGAGTTTTGCCCGTCTCATTCAGTCGTCAAAAGCGCGGAGTTGCGATGTCGGTCACGGATGCGGGTGCGGATCTGATTGTCATCAACGGTCGTGTGCTGACCATGGACGGTGACAATCCCGCCGCCGAGGCCGTTGCCGTCAAGGACGGCGCCATCATCGCCATTGGCAGCCGCACCTCCATCGAAGTGCTTAAAGGACCGGACACGGAGGTGATCGACGCGCATGGCGGATCGGTGATCCCGGGTTTCATCGAAGCCCACATGCATCTGTTTTCAGGCGCGGCCGAGCTTGCCCATCTGCAACTGGCGGGCGTGCATGGGTTCGAGGCGCTGAAGAAGGCGATCCGCGACTATGCAGCGGCGCACCCCGACGCGCGGATGCTGGTCGGGCAGAGCGTCGACTACACCGTGCTCGACGACGAGCGGGTGACGCGACACCATCTCGACGCGATCCTGCCGGACCGGCCATTCGTCATGGCCGCCCCCGACCACCATACGATGTGGGCCAACACAAAGGCGCTTGAACTGGCGGGCATCCTCAAAGGACGCATGCTTGGTCCGGGCAATGAGATCGTCATGGGCGACGATGGCTTGGCAGCGGGCGAATTGCGCGAGGGCGAGGCCTTCGGCCCGGTTCTCGACCTTGCCGGCGAAGGCCGCGTGCGGCTGGGCCTGGCGACCGGCGGTGAGCCGGACCCGATGCCGTCGGCCGCCGAACGCGCCGCCGACCGCGACATCATGCGGCGCGGGCTTGCCTGGTGCGCGCGCCACGGCATCACCTCGATCCAGAACATGGACGGCAATCTCTACCAGCTCGAACTGCTGGCCGAGATCGAGGCCGAGGAAGGCCTGCCCTGCCGCGTGCAGATCCCTTTCCACTACAAGAACTTCATGACGCTCGACATGCTCGACAAGGCGTCCGTGATGGCCGAACGCTACGACAGCGAATGGCTGTCCTCGGGCATGGTCAAGGTGTTCTACGACGGCGTGCTGGACTCGTGGACGGCTGTCATGGTCGAGCCCTATGCCGATCGTCCCGACTGGGTCGGCGAGCCGCTGTTCACGCCACGGCAGTTCATCGACCTGGCGGTCGCCATCGACAGGCGCGGGCTGCAGATCGCGGTACACTCGATCGGCGACGGCGCCGTGCGTGCCGTGCTCGACGGCTACGAGGCGGCGCAAAAGGCCAACGGCAAGCGTGACAGCCGGCATCGCGTTGAACATATCGAGGTCACCACCCCATCGGATGTGCCGCGTTTTGCCGAACTCGGGGTCATCGCCTCGATGCAGCCGCCGCATCCGCCCGGCGCCATGGATTTCCCGTTGGAGCCCACCGTGTCGCGCATCGGGCAGGCCCGCTGGCCGCTGAGCTATGCCTGGCGCACCTTGAAGGACGCCGGCGCCCATGTCGTGTTCGCCTCGGATTGGCCAGTGTCGCCGATCGACCCGATCCTGGGCATTCAGGCGGCAGTGCTGCGCAAGCCATGGGCAGAAAGCGATCCCGACCAAAGCTTCTCGCTGCATGAAGCGATCGCCGCCTACACGGTCGAGGGCGCCTATGCGGAATTCGCCGAGCATCGCAAGGGCATGCTGAAATCCGGCTACATGGCGGATCTGGTGGTGCTGTCGGCCGATATCGAGAAGACGGCGCCGGCCGATCTGCACAAGGTACGGCCGGTGACGACGATCTGCGGCGGCAAGGTCACCTATCAGGCCCGATAATGGCATGAGGCTTGCTGGCTAAAGACTGACTGAACTGTGATTCAATGCCGGGCTTGCCAACCTACCGGCCATGTGGTCACATCCAACAGGGGACAAACTCCGCCAGCAAGAGCGGGGTCAACAGTGAGGCGTAATCGTGCCGGACAAACCGGATCGGAATGCGATTGAAGTAGTAAACGTCAGCAAAATTTTCGGATCGGGTGAGGGGCAGGTCGCTGCTCTCGACAAGGTTTCGGTCTCCATTCGCGAAAACGAGTTCTTCACGCTGCTGGGACCCTCAGGCTGCGGCAAGACCACCTTGCTGCGGCTGATCGCCGGCTTCGACTTTCCAACCGCCGGGGAAATCCTGCTCTACGGCCAGGACATCGCGCCCTTGCCGCCGTTCAAGCGCCCGGTCAACACCGTCTTCCAGTCCTACGCGCTGTTCCCGCATATGACGGTGGCCGACAATATCGGCTTCGGCCTGGAGATGCTGGGCAAGCCCAGGGCCGAGATCAAGGCGCGCGTCGCCGAGATGCTGAAGCTGGTCAAGATGGAAGCGCTGGCCGGCCGCCGCACAGCCCAGATTTCCGGTGGCCAGCAGCAGCGCGTGGCATTGGCCCGGGCATTGGCGCCGCAGCCGAAAGTGCTGTTGCTCGACGAACCGCTCTCGGCGCTCGACTACAAGTTGCGCAAGGAGATGCAGATCGAGCTCAAGCGGCTGCAGCACGAGACCGGCATCACCTTCATCTTCGTCACTCATGACCAGGAAGAAGCGCTGACCATGTCGGACCGCGTCGCTGTGATGTCGTCGGGCAAGATCCTTCAGGTCGGTTCGCCCTGGGATATCTACGACAAGCCGGCGGATCGCTTTGTCGCCGACTTCATCGGCGAAACCAACTTCCTCACCGCCGCCATATCGGGCATCGGCAGCGGCAAGGCGCGCGCGACGCTCAAATCCGGCGCGACCATCGAGGCGACCGTTGCCGAAGGTTTTCAGCCGAAGGACAACGCCACGGTGGTGGTAAGGCCCGAGCACGCCAAGCTGACGAAGGACAAGGGCGACGTGTCGGGCACGGTCGAGAACATCGTCTATTTCGGCACCGACACGCATATCCACGTCCATCTCGACAGCGGCGAGGCCTTCACCGTGCGCCAGCAGAACACGCGCAGCGCAGGCTGCGGTTTCGAGCGTGGCGACAAGGTCGGCATCATGATCGGCAACGATGCCGCGCAAGTGCTGAGGGACTAATGGCGACCGCGGAAGAAGTCGCCAAGGCAGCGGAACGGCGCGATGTCCGTGACCGCTGGCTTCTGTCAGCGCCGGCGCTGCTGGTCATTCTGTTCGCCGCGACCGGCCCGTTGCTGATCGTGTTGGTCTATTCGCTCCTGACGCCGGGCGCATATGGCGACGTGAAATGGCAGTTCTCGGGCGATGCCTGGACGTCGGTGTTCCTGGAGCGCGACATTTTCGACGACACGCTGTCGCTGGCGGCGGCGCATGTCACCATCTTCTGGCGCTCGATCAAGCTTGCGGTTGTGACGACACTCGCCACGTTGGCGCTCGGTTTCCCGACGGCCTACTTCATGGCGACGCGCAGTGAAAAGACCAGGGATCTCTGGCTGTTCCTGATCACCATCCCGTTCTGGACCAACCTGTTGATCCGCACTTTCGCCGTGCTGCAGATCATCCGCAACGAAGGCATCGTCAACACGATCCTGCTCAAGCTCGGCATCGTCTCGGCGCCGGTCCAGATCCTCTACACCGACACGGCGATCCTGATCGGCATGGCCTATGTCTACCTGCCGCTGATGGTTCTGCCGATCTACGCCAGCATGGAGAAGCTCGATTTCCGGCTGGTCGAGGCGGGCTACGATCTTTACGCGACGGGTTTCAAGGTGCTGCGGAAGATCATTTTCCCGCTGGTCAAACCCGGCGTCATCGCCGGCTCGATCCTGGTCTTCATTCCGGCGCTCGGCGCTTATGTGACGCCGAGCGTGCTCGGCGGCGGCAAGAACATGATGCTGTCCAATTTGATCGAACTGCAGTTCGGACAGGGCCGCAACTGGCCGCTCGGCTCGGCACTGTCGATCACAGTGATGATCATCGTTATGGTGGCGCTGCTTGCCTATGTGCGCAATGCCGGGAAGTCGGGGGTGCGGCATGGCTAGCAACTTTTCCATCAAGCACCAGCCGGGTTTCACCGCGATCGCGGCGACTTGTTTCGTTATCCTCTATCTGCCCATCATCGTGCTGGTTATCTACGCCTTCAACGCGGCGAGCTCGACATCCGAATGGGGCGGCTTTTCGCTGAAATGGTTCCAGTCGGCATACCAGAACACTCAGGTCATCGACGCGACGCTGCGTTCCTTCCAGATCGGCTCCATCGCGGCGGTGCTGTCGACCGTCTTTGCCACCATGGCGGCACTCGCCACCACGCGCACGGCGTCGTATCCCGGCCTTACCTTCAAATACGCGGCGATCAACCAGCCGCTGATGGTGCCCGAGATCGTCACCGGCGTGGCGCTGCTGATCTTCTTCTCGCGCATCAAGATCTTCACCGGTTATTCCGGCATCGGCTACCTGGTCGCCGCGCATACGGCGTTCTGCATTCCGTTCGCCTATCTGCCGATCCGGGCGCGGCTGGAGAATATGGACCTGACGCTCGAGCGCGCCGCGGCCGATCTCTACGCGACGCCATGGAAGACCTTCCGCCGCATCACGCTGCCGCTTTTGTGGCCTGGTATCCTGGCCGGCCTGATGCTGGCCTTCGTCATCTCGCTCGATGACGTGGTCATCACAGAGTTCGTCAAATCGGGCGGTCAGGACACGCTGCCCACTTACATGCTCGGCCAGATCCGCCGCGGCATCACACCCGAGATCAACGCGATATCGACCGCCTTCCTGCTGCTTTCGGTCGCGATCGTCACGTTGTTTTTCTTCGTCAGCAGGAAACGAGACTGAAACCGACAATGGGAGTTAAAACCATGAACTGGAAGACAACAGCGACCGCCATGGGGTTGGCGTTGCTTGCCTCGACGGGCCTCGCGCGGGCCGAAGGCGTGCTCAACATCTACAATTGGGGAAACTACACCAGCCCCGACGTGATCAAGAAGTTCGAGGCGAAATACAACATCAAAGTGACGATCACCGACTATGACTCGAACGACACCGCTCTGGCCAAGGTTCGCCAGGGCGGCACCGGCTTCGACATCGCGGTGCCTTCGCAGACCTATGTGCCGATCTGGATCAAGGAAGGCCTCGTCCAGGAGACCGATCCCGGCAAGATGGAGAACGCCAAGAACATCGCGCCCGAATGGGCCAACCCCGACTTCGACCCAGGCCGCAAATACACTGTTCCTTGGGCCTGGGGCACGATCGGCGTCGTCGTCAATACCGACGCCTACAAGGGCCCGGCGAACACCTGGGGCATCATCTTCAACACGCCCGACGAGTTGAAGGGCAAGGTCAACGTCGTGCCCGAGATGGGCGACGTGATGTTCGCGGCGATCAAGTATGTCGGCGGTCAGCAATGCACCGACGACAAGGCGGTGCTGAAGAAGGTGCGCGACCTCCTGGTGGCAGCCAAGCCGAACTGGATCGCCATGGAATACAACACCATCGAGAAGATGGGCGCCGGCGACTTCAAGGCAACCAGCGACTGGAACGGTTCGGCCCTGCGCCAGCGGCTGGCCAACCCGGCCATCCACTTCAACTATCCGAAGGAAGGTTATGGGCTGTGGAGCGACAACGTCGTTGTGCTCAAGGAGGCCAAGAACGTCGAAAACGCCAAGCTGTTCCAGAACTTCATCATGGATCCGGAAAACGCCGCGGGTCTCTCGGCCTTCCACCGATACGCGAACGCCATCACCGGCTCGGACAAGTACATGCCAGCCGACATGAAGGACGCGCCGGAGGTGGTCATTCCGGCCGACGCCAAGCCGCTTGGCGAACTGCAGCAGATGTGCGCTCCGGAGACGCAGGAACTCTACACCAAGATCTGGACCGAACTGCAGAAGTAGTCACAGACCCAAGGGGCCCGGCGGCACTTGCCGCGGGGCCTTTTCTTTCCGGGAATGGCCTTTCATGAGTTCCTATCGCAATTCCAATCCGCGGCCGCCTATCATGCAAGGCTCGCCGCCCGCCATGCTGCCGCCGAGGCTCGACTGGGACAGGCCGCCCTGGAACCGCTGGGCTTTCCAGCACATACGGGAAATTCTGCCGACCGTGGAAGTCTGGCGCGGCGCTGGCCATCGCCACCGTCTCGAACGCGCCGAGGTCGATCTCGACGGGCTAGCGGTCGAGGGCAGCGAGGGCAGGCCTTCGACACTCGCCGGTCTGCTCGACGAGACCTATACGGACGGCTTCCTGGTGCTCAAGGACGGCAGGATAGCCTATGAGCGCTATTTCAACGGCATGGACGAGCGCACGCTGCACCTGTCGCAGTCGATGGCCAAGTCGGTCACCGGCTCGGTGTTCGGCATATTGGCCGGGCGCGGCCTGATCGATCCGGCGAAGCCAGTGACGGACTACCTGCCGGAACTGAGCGCGACCGGGTGGGCCGGCGCCAGCGTCCAGCATGTGCTTGATATGACCACCGGCGTGCGGTTTTCGGAGG
Organism: Mesorhizobium sp. BR-1-1-10; assembly: GCF_020165595.1. Lineage (NCBI taxonomy): Bacteria > Pseudomonadati > Pseudomonadota > Alphaproteobacteria > Hyphomicrobiales > Phyllobacteriaceae > Mesorhizobium > Mesorhizobium sp. BR-1-1-10. Next base: position 32,496 of record NZ_JAIUIL010000015.1, read on the forward strand.
AATACACCGACCGCTATTCCGACATCGGCCAGGTCGATGTCGCCACCGGCTGGAAGCCGGTGCCACCGGGCAGCGATCCGGATTTCCGCTGGCCATCGCACATGTTCGAACTGATCCTGGGCTTGAAGGACACGGTTCGCCCGCATGGAGCCACGTTCGAATATCGCTCGATCGAGACGGACGTGCTCGCCTTCATCATGGAACGGGTGACGGGCAAGCGGCTGGCGCAACTCGTCTCGGAAGAACTTTGGCAAAAGCTCGGGGCTGACGAAAGCGCCTGCTTCACCGTCGACAGCGCCGGCTATGCGCTGGCCGATGGCGGCTTCAACGCGACGCTGCGCGACTATGGCCGCTTCGGCCAGCTGATTCTCGACAATGGCGGCGGCATCGTGCCGGCGGACTGGATCGAGGCGACGCGTACCGGCAGGCATGGTCCGGATTTCTCGGCCAGCCTGCCCGAGGGCAGCTATCGCAACCAGTTCTGGATCGAGAATCCCAGCTCGCGGGCACTGATGTGCCGTGGCGTGTTCGGACAGTTGATCCATATCGACTGGAACACAGGAATAGTCGTGGTGAAGCTGTCGACCTGGCCGGATTTCAGCAACATGGCCTATTCCAGGGCAACGCTGAAGGCCGTGCACGCCATCGCCGCGGCGCTTGCCTGAGCTTCATGACCAATGGACTGGGAGGAAACGCCATGACCGGCCAGACCGCGTTCGAGACTCGATACGGATTCCGCCGCAACGAGGTGCTGCTCGGCAACTGGCGTGTAAGCCCGTTCAATCGGTGGTCGTTCCAGAATCTCGGCGAACTGGTGCCGACCGCCCGGGTGGCGGCAGCGCCCGGCGCCGCAGAAGCCCCTCGGCGAGACATGGACGGCTTGCTCGGGGAAAAGGTCACGGTCGCAACTGCACCGGAGACGGTGGCTGAATTCCTCCTACGCTCCAGCACCGACGCCCTGACGGTGATGAAGGGCGGCAAGATCATTGGCGACTGGTTCGCGCCGCATATGGAGTTCGGCGCGCGCCACATCATCTTCTCGATCAGCAAATCGGTGACCGCGATCATCGCCGGCATACTGGAAGGCGAGGGGGCGTTCGATCCGGAAGCGCCGGTGACGGACTATATCCCTGAAGCAGCCGGCTCGGCCTATGGCGATGCAAGCGTTCGGCATGTGCTCGACATGAGCGTCAGCCTCGATTTCGAGGAGGCCTATCTCGATCCGGAAAGCGCCTTCGCCCGCTATCGCCGAGCGACGCTGTGGAATCCGGGCGGCGGCACCGAAAGCCTGCGTGAATTCATCCTTACCCTGCAGCGGCTTGCCGAGCCGCATGGCCAGACCTTCCGCTACCGCTCGCCCAATTCCGACCTGCTCGGCCTGCTGCTCGAGCGCGCCTCGGGCCAGCGCTTCACCGACCTCATGCGCGAGAAACTATGGCTGCCGCTTGGCGCCCTCAGCGAGGCCTCTGTCGCCGTCGACATGGAAGGCACGGCACGCACCGCCGGCGGCATTTCGGTGACGCCGCGTGACCTGGCGCGCCTCGGCGAGATGATGCGGCAGGGCGGCACCGCCAATGGCCGCCGCATCGTGCCCGAGGCCTGGGTGCGCGACACCACCAGCACCGGCGGCAGCTCGGAAGCTTGGCGGCGCGGTGCCATGCTGCCGCTGTTCCCGAAAGGCCGCTACCGCAACAAATGGTACCAGACCGGCTTCGAAAATGGCGCGTATTGCGGCATCGGCATCCATGGCCAGTGGCTTTATGTCGATCCCAGCACCGAAGTGGTGATCGCCAAGATGTCGTCGCAGCCGGAGCCGGTCGACGATGCGCTGGATATCGAGATCGTTGCGTTTTTCGAGGCGCTGAGCCGGATGGTCTAAGTGGGCAGTCGCGTGCGATTGGTGATGTCGGCGCTGCCCCTCATCCGCCTGCCGGCACCTTCTCCCCGTATAGTGACGGGGAGAAGGGATCTGGTCGCTACGCCGGCGCCCCTTTGCACCGTTGGCGATTGGCGAAATCGGCGATGACAGCGCCCTCTCCCCGTCACTATACGGGGAGAGGATGCCGGCAGGCAGGTGAGGGGCAGCGCAGACATCTCAGTATGGGCAAATTCCTGCGGTACCCAGATCCGGTGAACGCATCGCGTTTTCCTGTGGACCTCCGCCGCCGTTGAAAACGTCGCGGTTGGCGGACCTGATGTCTGCGCTTATGGTCGCCGCTCTTTTCGACGAGAGTGGGAAGACATGGCATCCGACATCAAGCGCATCGCAGCCATCATCGCGGCCGAAATCAAGGCGCGGCCGGAACAGGCGGCCGCGGCGATCGGACTGCTTGATGAGGGTGCGACGGTGCCGTTCGTGGCACGCTACCGCAAGGAAGTGACCGGCGGGCTGGACGACACGCAATTGCGCGACCTTGCCGAGCGTCTTGTCTATCTGCGCGAACTCGACGCGCGCCGCGACACCATCCTGGGCTCGATCCGCGAGCAGGGCAAGCTGACGCAAGAGCTTGAAACCAAGATCGGGGGCGCCGCGACCAAGGCGGAGCTAGAGGACATATACCTGCCCTACAAGCCGAAGCGCCGCACCAAGGCCGAGATCGCCCGCGAGCGTGGATTGGGGCCGCTGGCCGAAGCCATTCTCAACAACCGTGCGCTGGTGCCCGCGGACGTCGCGCTCGCCTATGTCACCGGCGAGGTGGCCAATGCGAAGGCGGCGCTCGAGGGCGCGCGCGACATCCTGTCGGAGCAATTCGCCGAAAACGCCGACCTGGTCGGCAAGCTGCGCAGCTACATGAAGGAGCGCGCCTTCCTGCGCGCCAGGGTGGTCGACGGCAAGCAGGAGGCCGGCGCGAAATTCTCCGACTATTTCGACCATGTCGAACGTTGGGCGACCGTGCCAAGCCACCGCGCGCTCGCCATGCTGCGCGGCCGCAACGAGGAGGTGCTGTCGCTCGACATCGAGGTGGATGCCGATGACGGCTCGCCGGTGAAGCCGGTCGAGCGGATGATCGCCAACGCCTACGCCATCGGTGCCAGCCTGCCGGGCGACCGCTGGCTGATGGAAGTGGCAGGCTGGACCTGGCGCATCAAACTGTCGCTGCACCTGACGCTCGACCTGATGCGCGACTTGCGCGAGCGGGCCGAGGAAGAAGCGATCCATGTCTTTGCCCGCAACCTCAAGGATTTGCTGCTGGCGGCTCCCGCCGGCTCGCGGCCGACGATGGGGCTCGATCCCGGCATCCGCACCGGCGTCAAGGTGGCGGTGGTCGATGGCACCGGCAAGCTGCTGGCGACGACGACGGTCTATCCGTTTCCGCCGAGGAACGATGTGCGTGGCACGCAGGCCGAACTTGCGGCGCTTATCCGCCAGCACAAGGTCGAGCTGATCTCGATCGGCAACGGCACTGGCAGCCGCGAGACGGAGAAGCTGGTCGCCGACATGCTGTCCGACATGCCTTCGGACGGCGGCCCGAAGCCGCTCAAGGTGATCGTCAGCGAGGCGGGAGCGTCGGTCTATTCGGCCTCGGCGACGGCTGCCGCCGAGTTCCCCGGCCTCGACGTGTCGCTGCGCGGCGCGGTGTCGATCGCGCGACGGCTGCAGGATCCGCTTGCCGAACTGGTCAAGATCGAGCCGAAATCCATCGGCGTCGGCCAGTATCAGCACGATGTCGACCAGTATCGGCTCGGCCGCTCGCTGGAAGCGGTGGTGGAGGACGCCGTCAACGCGGTCGGCGTCGACCTCAACACCGCCTCGGCGCCGTTGCTGGCGCGGGTTTCAGGCCTCGGCGCGTCGCTCGCCGATGCAATCGTCGCGCATCGCGATGCGACCGGCCCGTTCGCCAGCCGCAAGGATCTGCTGAAGGTGGCACGGCTTGGACCGCGCGCGTTCGAGCAGTCCGCCGGCTTCCTGCGCATCGCCAATGGCAGCGAACCGCTCGATGCCTCGTCGGTGCATCCGGAGGCCTATGGCGTGGCCAAGAAGATCGTCGCCGCCTGCGGCCGCGACGTGCGTTCGCTTTTGGGCGACAGTGCCGCGCTCAAGGCGCTCGACCCGCGCGTCTTCGTCGACGAGCGGTTCGGCTTGCCGACGGTGCGCGACATTCTGGCGGAGCTGGAGAAGCCCGGCCGCGATCCGCGTCCCGGCTTCAAGACGGCGACCTTCGCCGATGGCATCGACGAGATCAAGGATTTGAAGCCCGGCATGCTGCTGGAAGGGACCGTCACCAATGTCGCCGCTTTCGGCGCCTTCGTCGATATAGGCGTGCACCAGGACGGGCTGGTGCATGTCTCGCAGCTCGCCGACCGCTTCATCAAGGACGCGCATGAGGTGGTCAAGGCCGGCGACGTGGTCAAGGTGCGCGTCGTCGATGTCGACATCAAGCGCAAGCGTATCGCGCTCTCCATGCGTAAGGATGCCGGCGAGGGGGGTGCATCGAAGGGCGGGCCGCGCGACTATGGCGGCGGCAGGCCGGCGCCACGCGGGCCTACGCCGCAACGCCAGCCGGAGCGGCCGGCACAGCAAGGTGCGTTCGGCGCCGCGCTGGCGGACGCGCTGAAGCGAAAGTAGCTACCACGCCAGAACAGCCGGCTCCTTCTCAAGCTGGCAGAGCAGCCAGTCCCGGAAACTGGCAACCGGCGGATAGCCGCGCTTGTCGTGAGGAATGACAAGGTAATAGGCATTGCGGCTCTGCATCGGCTGGCCAGGCGCGGGCACAAGCTGGCCGCGCTGCAGTTCGCCCTCGATGAGAATCTGCGGCAAGAGCGCCACGCCGAGGCCCGCCATGCAAGCCTGGGCAGCGGTGGCGAACTGCTCGAATTGCATGCCAGGCCCGGTCGGCGCGCTCAGGCCCTGATGCTCGAACCATTCGCTCCAGGCCCCCGGGCGCGTCGTCATGTGCAGCAGCGGCAAACGGCCGATGTCGGCCGGTGTGGCGATGGCGCGGCCGGCGAGGAAGTCGGGCGACACCACCGGTGCCACCGTCTCGCGCACCAGAAGTGTCGAGTCGGCGTCCGGCCAGTCCGGCAGGCCGTAGTGGATGGCGGCATCCAACCGTTCGCGGGCGAAGTCGAAGCGCCCGACGCGGGTGACGAAATTGATGGTGATGTCGGGATTGTTCTCGACGAAATCGGGGATCATCGGCATCAGCCAACGCGTACCGAAAGTCGGCAGAATGGCAAGATTCAAGATCCCACTATGCCGATTGCTCATCAATCCAAGGGCTGCGTCACGCAACTGGCCAAGCGCCGAGCGTACCGCTTCGGCGTAGATTTCACCTGCCGTGGAGAGCCTTACATTGCGGCTGTCGCGTTCAAACAGCTGCCGGCCGAACTGATCTTCCAAAAGCCTGACCTGGCGGCTGACCGCGCCCTGGGTCAGGTCCAATTCCTGGGCGGCGGCGGTGAAGGAGCCAAGCCGCGCCACGGCCTCGAAGGCGGCAAGGGCGCTGATATTGGGCAAAAGGCGGCGCTGGACACTCATGATCCATTCCTAACGCTCATTGATCTGCGAAGCAATTTCGTTTGATTTTTTCAGGCCACGAGCCGATAAGCCGGGCTTCACCTGTTTCAAGGATCGAGAAGCCATGGCAGACAAGAATGCATTCGTGTGGGAAGACCCGTTCCTGATCGAGGACCAGCTTTCGGAAGACGAGCGCATGGTGCGCGATGGCGCTGCCGCCTTTGCCGCCGACAAGCTCGCGCCGCGTATCGAGGAAGCCTATCTCAACGAGACCTTCGACACGGCGATCTTCCGCGAGATGGGCGAGGCCGGCCTGCTCGGCATCAACATTCCGGAAGAGTTCGGTGGCCTCGCCGCCAGCTATGTCACCTACGGGCTGGTGGCGCGGGAAGTCGAACGCGTCGATTCCGGCTATCGCTCGATGATGTCGGTGCAGTCGTCGCTGGTGATGTACCCGATCTATGCCTATGGCTCGGACGAACAGCGTAGGAAATATCTGCCCAAGCTCGCCAGCGGCGAATGGATCGGCTGCTTCGGTCTGACCGAGCCGGATGCCGGTTCCGATCCCGGCGGCATGAAGACCCGCGCCGAAAAGACCGCCAGCGGCTATAAGCTCTCCGGCTCCAAGATGTGGATTTCCAACGCGCCGGTCGCCGACGTGTTCGTCGTATGGGCCAAGTTGAAGGGCGAGAACGGCAAGGACGAGATCCGCGGTTTCGTGCTGGAGAAAGGCATCAAGGGGCTATCGGCGCCGAAGATCGGCGGCAAGCTGTCGCTGCGCGCTTCGATCACCGGCGAAGTGGTGATGGAAGGCGTCGAGGTCGGCGAGGACGCGCTGCTGCCCAACGCCAAGGGCCTGGGTGGACCCTTCGGCTGCCTCAACCGGGCCCGCTACGGCATCTCATGGGGCTCGATGGGCGCGGCGGAAGATTGCTGGCATCGCGCTCGCCAATATGGGCTTGACCGCAAGCAGTTCGGCAAGCCGCTGGCCGGCACGCAGCTCTACCAGAAGAAGCTCGCCGACATGCAGACCGAGATCGCTCTGGGGCTACAGGCCTCCTTGCGCGTCGGGCGCCTGCTCGATGAAGGCAAGATGGCGCCGGAAATGATCTCGATCGTCAAGCGCAACAATTGCGGCAAGGCGCTCGACATCGCCCGCCAGGCCCGCGACATGCATGGCGGCAACGGGATCCAGATCGGCTATCACGTCATGCGCCACGCGCAGAACCTGGAAACCGTCAACACCTACGAAGGCACCCATGACGTGCACGCGCTGATCCTGGGACGGGCGCAAACGGGGATACAGGCGTTCTTTTGATCCTCGGCTTCGTCATCCTAGGGCGGAGCAGTCGCGAAGCGACCTCGCGGAGACCCTAGGATCCATGCCGCGACACGGAAGCGCTGCTGCGCTGAAGGATGTGTGCACGGCCGAATCGCAACAGAATGACCTCATTCTGCGCCGCTGGTATTCTTCGATCAATGTAACGGCATGGATCCTATGGTCTGCGCCGCGTCGCTTCGCTCCTTGCTTCGCCCTAGGATGACGACGGGAGAGGCGCTTCCACCAATCATCAGTGCTGGAGACGGTAGCGAGCAACCAGTCGAACCAGATGATATTGTCCGTTCGATAGCCGTTTAATTTAGGTGCACCGCAACATCCGCTTGGAGAATGGCGGCCAGGTGTGTCAGGGTTCGGCTGATGAAACGCCGATCTCCGGGGCCCCATGGCAATTCTGGCAGCCGTCTACCACCTGACCCACTATAAATACGACCGGCCGGTGGTTCTCGGGCCCCAAATCATCAGGCTGCAGCCGGCACCGCATTCCCGCACCAAGGTGTTGAGCCATTCGCTCAAGGTCGAGCCGGCGAACCACTTCGTCAATCTGCAGCAGGATCCTTACGGCAACTTCCTCGCCCGTTTCGTCTTTCCGGAGCCGGTGACGGAGCTGAAGATCGAGGTCGACCTCGTCGCCGACATGACCGTCTACAATCCGTTCGACTTCTTCGTCGAACCGTCGGCCGAGGCGTTCCCGTTCGACTATCCCGAGGATATCCGTGACGACCTCGCCATCTACCGGATGCCGGAGCGGGCCGGGCCGCTGCTCCAGGCGTTTCTGAAAACCGTCGACCGCAGCGCGCCCAACACGGTCAATTTCCTCGTCGATCTCAATGCCCGCCTGCAGCGCGAGATCGCCTATATCGTGCGCATGGAAACCGGCGTCTTCTCACCGGAGGAAACGCTGGCAGCGGCCAAGGGCTCCTGCCGCGATTCAAGCTGGCTCTTGGTGCAGATCCTGCGCAATCTCGGCATCGCCGCGCGCTTCGTCTCGGGCTATCTGATCCAGCTCAAGCCCGATCTTGTCGCGCTGGATGGGCCGGCCGGCACAGCGGTCGATTTCACCGACCTGCATGCCTGGTGCGAGGTCTATCTTCCTGGCGCCGGCTGGATCGGCTTCGATCCGACCTCGGGCCTGCTCACCGGCGAAAGCCATGTGCCACTGGCCGCCACGCCGCATTTCCGCAATGCGGCGCCTATTTCCGGCATGGCGAGCTTCGCCAATGTCGAGTTCGGCTTCGAGATGCGGGTCGACCGCATCGCCGAGCATCCGCGCATCACCAAGCCGTTCTCCGACGAGAGCTGGCAGGCGCTCGACGCGCTCGGCAACAAGGTCGATGCCGCGCTCGCGGCCGGGGATGTGCGGCTGACCATGGGAGGCGAGCCGACCTTCGTCTCGATAGACGATTTCGAGGCCGCCGAATGGAACACCGCCGCCGTTGGGCCAACCAAGCGCGAAAAGGCCGATGCGTTGATCCGCAGGCTGCGCGAGCGTTTCGCGCCCGGCGGTTTTCTCCACTACGGCCAAGGCAAGTGGTATCCCGGTGAAAGCCTGCCACGCTGGACGTTTTCGCTCTTTTGGCGCGCCGACGGCGAGCCGGTGTGGAGCGACCCGTCGCTGATCGCGCGGGAAGATAGTTCGGCTGATATCGGGCCAAAACAAGCCGAAAGCCTGCTGACCGCGATCGCCGGCGAACTCGGCATCGACACGTCCATGGTCAGCGAAGCCTATGAGGATCCGGCCGAATGGCTGCTCAAGGAAGGCAAGCTGCCCGACAATGTCGACCCGTCGAATTCGAAACTCGAAGATCCGGAGGAACGCAGCCGCATGGCGCGTGTCTTCGAACGCGGGCTGACCAAGCCGTCCGGCTATGTGCTGCCGGTGCAGCGCTGGAACAGCCAGGCCTCCGATCCGCGCTGGCGTTCGGAAAAGTGGAAGACGCGACGCGGCCGGCTGTTCCTGGTGCCGGGCGATTCCCCGGTCGGCTATCGCCTGCCATTGGGCACGCTGCCCTATGTGCCGCCGGCGCAATTCCCCTACATCGTGCCCGTCGATCCGTCGCTGCCGCGTGGCCCTTTGCCCGTGCGCGAAGCGATCTTGCCAGCGGCCGCTCCTGCGGAACTCGAAGGCGCCGACGAAATGGCCCGTCGCCAGCACGCAGCCTCGTTCACGGCGACGACCGGCCAGCAGGAGCGCGTCGAGCAGGAGATCACCGAGATCGGCGGCGCGGTGCGCACGGCACTGTCGGTCGAACCGCGTGACGGCAGGCTGTGCGTGTTCATGCCGCCGGTCGAGGCGCTCGAGGATTATCTCGAACTCGTCGCCGCCGCCGAGAACGCGGCAAAGGCAATTGGCCTTCCCGTGCACATCGAGGGCTACGGTCCGCCGCATGACCCGCGCCTCAACGTCATCCGCGTGGCACCCGATCCCGGCGTCATCGAGGTCAACATCCACCCTGCCTCGAACTGGCAGGACTGCGTGGCGACAACGACGGCGATCTACGACGAGGCGCGGCAGACGCGGCTCGGCGCCGACAAGTTCATGATCGACGGCCGCCACACCGGTACCGGAGGCGGCAACCATGTCGTGGTCGGTGGCGCCACGCCCAATGACAGCCCGTTCCTGCGCCGGCCCGACCTGCTGAAGAGCCTGGTGCTGCAATGGCAGCGGCATCCCTCGCTGTCCTATCTGTTCTCCGGCCTGTTCATCGGCCCGACCAGCCAGGCGCCGCGCTTCGACGAGGCGCGCCACGACTCTCTTTACGAGCTTGAAATCGCGATGGCGCAGGTGCCGCATCCCGACCAGGGTGCCGCACCCTTTCCATGGCTGGTCGACCGGTTGTTCCGCAACCTGTTGACCGACGTCACCGGCAATACGCATCGCTCGGAGATATGCATCGACAAGCTGTTTTCCCCGGATGGTCCAACTGGCCGGCTTGGCCTTGTCGAATTCCGCGGATTCGAGATGCCGCCCAATGCGCGCATGTCTCTGGCGCAGCAATTGCTGGTGCGGGCCATCATCGCCCGCGCGTGGAAGAACCCGCTCGACGGGCGCTTCGCGCGCTGGGGCACCTCGCTGCATGATCGCTTCATGCTGCCGCACCATGTCTGGGCGGACTTTCTCGACGTGCTCGACGACCTCAAGCTCAATGGTTTCGACTTCCGGCCCGAATGGTTCGATGCCCAACTCGAATTCCGCTTTCCCTTCTGCGGCGAGGTGCAGCATGCCGGCATCAAGCTGGAGCTCAGGCAAGCGCTGGAACCATGGCATGTGATGGGCGAGCAGGGCGCGATCGGCGGCACCGTGCGCTTCGTCGATTCATCGGTCGAACGGCTGCAGGTCAGGACCGAAGGCCTCAACCCGGAGCGTCATGCGATCGTCTGCAACGGCCGCATCGTGCCGATGAGGGTTACCGACAACAGAGAGGTCGCGGTGGCCGGCGTGCGCTTCAAGGCCTGGCAGCCGGCCTCGGGCCTGCATCCGGCGCTGCCGGTCAACACGCCGCTGGTGTTCGACATCTATGACCGCTGGTCCGGCCGGGCAATCGGCGGCTGCGTCTACCATGTCGCGCATCCCGGCGGGCGCAGCTACGACACTTTCCCCGTCAACGGCAACGAGGCGGAGGCACGGCGGCTCGCCCGCTTCGAACCGCGCGGCCACACACCCTCGGGCTATGTGTTGCGCGAGGAACAGCCGGCGGAAGATTTCCCGATGACCCTTGACCTCAGGCGTCCACCAAGACTGTGATCTGACATGGCAAAGGGGAATCACAAAAGGGTGCGCGGCAAGCCGCAGGCCCATAGCCTGCTGGAGCACTACCAGCCGATCGACGGCGTCGTCGACGAGATGGTCGACGCGTCAGGCAATCCCCGTCCGGTCTGGAAGCATTTTGTCGAAGCGCTGGACGAACTCGGGGCCGAAAAGCTCGGCCAGCGCTTCGCCCGCGCCGACCAGTATCTGCGCGATGCCGGTGTCTACTACCGCGTCTACGACAAAGCGGGCGCCAACGAGCGCGAATGGCCGCTGGCGCATATTCCCTTGCTCATCGAGGACAGCGAGTGGCAGGCGGTCAGCGCCGGCCTGGTGCAGCGCGCCGAACTGTTCGAGGAAATTGTTGCCGATATCCACGGGCCGAACCGGCTGGTCGAAAAAGGCATCCTGCCGGCAGGACTGATCGCGGCGAGCCCTGAATATTTGCGGCCCGTGGTCGGCACCAGGCCGGCCGGAGGGCATTTCCTGCACTTCTGCGCCTTCGAACTCGGCCGCGGTCCGGACGGCCGCTGGTGGGTGCTGGGCGACCGCACCCAGGCGCCTTCGGGCGCCGGCTTCGCGCTGGAAAACCGGGTCGCCACCACGCGCGCTTTGTCCGACATCTATGGCGAGATGCATGTGCACCGGCTCGCCGGCTTCTTCCGCCGCTTTCGCGATGCGCTGATCGGCATGGCAAAGGAGAGCGACGGCCGCGTCGCCATCCTGACGCCGGGGCCACTCAACGAGACCTATTACGAACACGCCTATATCGCCCGCTACCTCGGCATCATGCTGCTCGAAGGCGAGGACCTGACCGTTTCCGGCGGCAGGCTGATGGTGCGGACCGTGTCCGGCCTGATGCCCATCAGCGTGCTGTGGCGGCGGCTCGATGCCGCCTTCGCCGATCCGCTCGAGCTGCGCCCGGATTCGCAGATCGGTACGCCGGGGCTGGTCGAGGCGATCCGGCAAGGCACGGTGTCCACCGTCAATGCGCTGGGCTCGGGCCTGATGGAGACGCGCGCGCTGCTCGCCTTTCTGCCCAAGATCGCGCGCGAATTGTGGGGCGAGGAGCTGCTTTTGCCCAGTGTGGCGACATGGTGGTGCGGGCAGGAGACGGAGCGCGCCCATGTGCTCGCCAATATCGACCGCATGGTGGTCGGCCCGGCGCTGTCGACAAGACTTGCCTTCGAAGATGACGGACAGACGAAGCTCGGCTCGGCGCTGTCGGTCGGGGAGCGGGCGGAACTGGTGGCGCGCATCGAACGCGACGGCGAGGCCTTTGTCGGCCAGGAGGCGGTGACGCTTTCGACGACGCCGGTCTATGTCGGCGGCTGGCTGGAACCGCGGCCGGCGAGCCTGCGCGTCTATCTGGCGCGTACGCCCGAGGGCTGGACGGTGATGCCGGGCGGGTTTGCGCGCGTCGGCCTATCGCTCGACCCGACGGCGATCGCCATGCAGCGCGGCGGCCAGGCGGCTGATGTCTGGGTGGTGAGCGACAGACCCGTGGAGCGCGAGACGCTGCTGCCGCAGGAGAGCGACAGCTTCAACCGGACGAGGCCCGGCAGCCTGCCCAGCCGCGCGGCGGAAAACCTGACCTGGCTCGGCCGCTACATCGAACGCTCGGAAGACACGGTGCGTATCCTGCGCGCCTATCACGTGCGGCTCGCCGAAACGTCCGATCCGGACATGCCGCTGCTGGCCGATATCAGGGACTATCTCGAACCGTTCGGCATCGATGTCGAAACGGCGATCCCGCCAGGGCTGATCGGCACGCTCGACAGCGCGGTGTACAGCGCCGGCCAGATCCGCGATCGTTTCTCGCCGGATGGCTGGCTGGCGCTCAAGGACCTGTCCAAGACCATCCATCAGTTCGCCACGACGGTGGCGCCGGGGGACGATGCGACGCGGGCCATGACCGTGATCCTGCGCAAGCTTGCCGGATTCTCGGGCCTTTTGCATGAGAACATGTACCGCTTCGCTGGCTGGCGTTTCCTCGAGATCGGCCGGCGGCTGGAGCGCGGCATCCAGATCGCCAGCACTCTGGCCCGACTGACCAGCAGCAAGGCGCCGGACGGGGCGCTGGACATGATGCTGGAGATCGGCGACAGCGTGATGACCCATCGACGGCAATATCCGGTGCAGGCCGGCCGGCGCACGACGATCGATCTCCTGGCGCTCGATCCGCTCAATCCACGCTCCATCCTGTTCCAGCTCGAGAGGCTGAAAGCAGAGATAGGGCTGTTGCCGGCGACCGGCGGCGAGGGGCACATGTCGGCGGCGGCCAAGGAGATCCTGCAGCTCAACACGTCCATCGCCATCAAGGAACCGGCAGACATGACGGTGAAGGCGTTGAACGATCTCGCGGGCGAAATAGGCGGGCTCTACAGCAGCCTCGCCAAAGCCTATTTCGGCTAGAAAGAGATGGCCATGCTGTACGACATCAGGCTTCTGCTCCACTACGACTATGCTGCCGCAGCTGGCGGCGGACGCCATCAGGTGCGCGTGCTGCCGTCGACCATTGACGGTGTGCAGCGTGTCATCGCCGCTTCGCTTTCTTTTTCACCGGCACCCAACGAACGGTCGGATTTTTCCGATTTCTTCGGCAACAATGTCACTTCGATCGCGTTTCGCGACGCCCATGACACGCTCGACATCAGGATGAGCGCGCGTGTGTCGGTGGCGCGGCCCGAGCCGGGGCTCGACGTGTCGCCTGATCTCCGCCGCCTTCGACAGGATCTGGCCGCCGTGCGGTCGCTTGCGCCTGCCTCGCCGCACCATTTCCTGGCCGCCAGCAGCCATGCGGGCATCGATGCCGCGATCACCGCATTCGCGCGAGACAGTATCGGAAACTCGGCCGCAGGGACGGCGATGAACCTGTGCAATCGCATCCATCGCGATTTCACATACGATGACGAGGCGACCACGGTGCGGACCCGGGCCAGCGACGCCTTCCAGCTGAAGCGGGGCGTCTGTCAGGATTTCTCCCACATCATGATCGCCGGCTTACGCGGGCTTGGCATTCCGGCCGGCTATGTCAGTGGCTTCCTGCGCACCATTCCGCCCAAAGGCAAGCCCCGGCTGGAAGGCGCGGATGCCATGCATGCCTGGGTCAAGGTCTGGTGCGGGCGTGATGCCGGCTGGCAGGAGTTCGATCCGACCAATGGCATGCGGGCCTCCAACGACCATATCACCGTTGGTTACGGGCGCGACTATTCGGATGTGGCGCCCATCGTCGGCGTGCTGAAGACGACTGGCGGACAGGTCGGCGACCAGGCGGTCGACGTCATCCCGGTCGTGCTCGAAAAGGCGTGAAACGGGGCGCACTAACTTGCCCGGCGCCGCGAGTTCTCACAAGGATGGGGCAGACTTCTCAGACATCGATGCGGTCACTAGAGCAGCTCACCGGTTCACGGAAAAGGCGAGCCGATCCAAGTCTTTGATTTCGCGCAATTCCGGACGGAAAAGCCGTTTCACACTTTTCCTGTAAGTGCTTAGTCTGTATTCGCCTTAAGGGAGAATAGTCTTAGGCTGCCGCGCACAGGCATGAGGTTTGTCATTGAAAGCTGTCAGCGTCGTCATACCCGCCTACAATGCGGCGGCAACGATCGCTAAAACGCTGGCCTCACTTGGCGGAGAGGCCGGGTTTATCGGCGAGGTCCTGCTGGTCGACGACCAATCGACCGATGGCACGGCCGATGCAGCCCGGCAGGCCGCGGCGCAATCATCCCTGCCTTTGCGTGTGCTGCCCGCCGGTTGCCGCGACGCCGGCGGCGCCCGTAACCTGGCGCTTGATGAGGCAGCCCATCCGTGGGTCTACCTGATCGACGCCGACGACCTGCACCTTCAGGGCGGCTTAAGCTCCTTGCTGTCGCAGGCGGAAACCCAGCCCAAGGCCGACATGATCGTCGGTGCCTTCCGGCGCAGGGTGAACGGCCAGGATCGGCAGATCAAGGTGCCAAACGGCTACACCGCAGCCTGCCTCACCAACGCCTCCGCCTACGTGAAGGGGGATATACGCTCGGTGGCGGTGGGCAGCGTGCTGGCTTCCCGGCGTCTCATCGGCGAGACCCGGTTCCCCGTCGGGCTCGCCTTCGACGAGGACACGCTCTTCTGGGCGCGGCTGATGAGCAAGGCGTCGCTGGTCATGATTCAGCGCCCCGTCATGATCTACGAAGTTTCAGCGGAGCGTTCGGACGATCGCTTCACGGTCAACCCGGTGCGGCGCTTCCTGGACTGGCGCCGGGAGCTGCGTACGCTCACCGATTGCGGCATCCCGATTTCGGCACTGAAAGCAAGGGAGGGCCTCGTCGCGCTCAAGATCGCCCGTGTCCATTATGCGCGAGGCGACCTGGACATGGCCGCGCGCTTTCTCGCAATAGCCTCAGTGGCGCCGAAGCGGCGCTCGGAAGCCTGGCGCTGCCTGCGCTACAAATTCAAGCTCGCGGCGCGGCGCCGGCTGTGCCTTCCGCCGACACAGATGCAGCGCGCATTGTAGGCCTGACCGACGCCACCGGGATTGCCTTGTTTCCAGGCGGGGTGTGGAACCAGCGGTCAGCCCGCAGCTTATCTACGGATATTTCGTGTGGAGCTTACATGCTGCAGAGAACCGGATCGTCGCGGAGCCGATTGGCCGACGGTGATAGCGTACCCAAGAATGGAGCACAGATTTCCGCCAGGGATGCCGCGCTGACCTATGTCAGCGATGCCGAGCCCGGCATCCGCCGGCTGAAGGCAGGCAAGGGATTCGCTTACAAGGCACCGGACGGGAAAGCGGTCTCCGATGCCGACAGAGCGCGCATCGCGGCGATCGTCATACCGCCGGCTTGGACCGATGTCTGGATTTCGCCCGATCCGAACGGGCATATCCAGGCGACCGGGAGGGATCAGCGGGGGCGCAAGCAGTATCGCTATCATCCGCAATGGGCCGAGGAGCGCGACGGCGCCAAATATTCGAGCCTCGTGGCTTTCGCCGAAAGCCTGCCGGACCTTCGGCGCAGGATCGACAGCGACCTGCGCCGTCACGGCCTGCCGCTCGAACGCGTCGCCGCCGCGGTGGTCTGGCTGCTCGACAACACGATGATCCGCGTCGGCAATGCCGCCTATGCCCGCGACAACAAGAGCTTCGGCCTGACGACTTTGCGGGACCGGCATGTCGATATCAAGGGATCGAGCCTGCGCTTCGCCTTCAAGGGCAAGTCCGGCAAGGAATGGAAATTGAAGCTGGTTGACCGCCGGATCGCGGGGATCGTTCGGGGCGCGCAGGACCTGCCGGGCCAGAAACTGTTCCAGTATCTCGACGAGGACGGCAACAGACGCCCTGTCCGCTCCGACGACGTGAACCACTATATCCGCGAAGCGGTCGGCGATGCGTTCAGTTCGAAGCACTTCCGCACATGGGGCGGCACCATCCACGCCGCGTCGCTGTTTGCACAGACGGAACTGCCTGAAAGCCAGGCACAGCAAAAACGGGTGATGAACAACGTCATCGACAAGGTGGCCGAACGGCTGGGCAATACGCGCGCGGTCTGCCGCCAATGCTATATCCATCCGCAGGTCTTCAAGGCTTGGAGCGAAGGACGACTGCTTGCCGAAATGGCGGAAGCCAACAAGCGCAAGCGATCCATCGAAGGCCTCGATGAGGAGGAAGCGCTCGTGTTGAGATGGTTGAAGACGCAGGAGGACCGATCGGCGGCAATCGGCGGCCGCTGAATCCGCGGCGTCTCGATTTTTTTATCGACGCCATGTCGGCATCGGCCCTACTGTTTCGTCCTTTGCTACAGAAAGGACCGTCCATGCTCTATGCCATCCTCTGCTACGCCTCCGAAGATGTCGTCTGTTCCTGGAGCAAGGAACAGGACGACAAGGTCATGGCCGACCTGCTCGGCGTTCAGGAGAAGTATGCCAACGCCGGCCGGCTTGGGCCCGTGGCGCGGCTTTTGCCAACGACGGCGGCAACGACGCTGCGGAAAGTGAAAGGTGAATCGCTGGTCATCGACGGGCCGTTCGCCGAGACCAAGGAACAGTTCCTCGGTTTCTACACGCTCGATTGCGCCGACCTCGACGAGGCCGTCGAATTCGCCCGCGAGCTCTCCGAGGTCAACCCAAGCGGCGGTTCCTACGAAATCCGCCCTGTATCGGTGTTCCATCCGACCAGGGTTCCGGCATGACCGAACTCGCCTGGATAAGCTCCGCGATCAGCGCTGCCCGCCCACAGGCGATGGGCGCGCTGCTGCGCTATTTCCGCGATCTCGACACGGCGGAGGAAGCTTTCCAGGACGCCTGCCTCAAGGCGCTGAAGAACTGGCCGCAAAACGGGCCGCCTCGCGATCCGGCGGCCTGGTTGATCTTCGTCGGCCGCAACAGCGGCATCGACGCTGTGCGCAAGCGTGCCAAGCAGGCGCCGATGCCGGAAGAGGACCAGGTTTCCGATCTGGAGGACGCCGAAAGCGACATCGCCGAGCGGCTGGACGGAGCGCATTACCGCGACGACATATTGCGGCTGCTGTTCATTTGCTGTCACCCTGATTTGCCCGCAACGCAGCAGATCGCGGTGGCGCTGCGCGTCGTCTCCGGCCTCAGCGTCAAGCAGATCGCGCGCGCCTTCCTGGTCGGCGAGAGCGCGATGGAGCAGCGCATCACCCGCGCCAAGGCGCGCATCGCGGACGCCGGCGTGCCGTTCGAGACGCCGGGCGCGGTCGAGCGCTCCGAGCGGCTCGCGGCGGTCGCGTCCATGGTCTATCTGATCTTCAACGAGGGCTATTCGACCAACAGCGGCGAGGCGCCGGCTCGCGCGCCATTGTGCGAGGAAGCGATCCGGCTTGCCCGGCTGCTGCTGCGGCTGTTCCAGACCGAGCCGGAGATCATGGGGCTGACGGCGCTGCTTCTGCTGCAGCACGCACGCGCACCGGCACGTTTTGACGATGATGGCGAGATCGTGCTGCTCGAGGACCAGGATCGAAGCCTGTGGAGCCGCAAGATGATCGACGAAGGGCTGGCGCTCGTCGACAAGGCGCTGCGCCATCGCAAGCCAGGTCCCTATCAAGTCCAGGCGGCGATCGCAGCGCTCCATGCGCGGGCCGAGAAAGCCGAGGACACCGACTGGGTGGAGATCGACCTGCTCTATGGCCTGCTCGAGCAGATGCAGCCGTCGCCGGTCATCACGCTCAACCGTGCGGTGGCGGTCGCCAAGGTGCGCGGACCGGAAGCGGCGCTGGCGATGATCGAGCCGCTCGAGCCGAGGCTTTCGGGCTATTTCCATTTCTTCGGCCTCAAGGGCGGGCTGTTGATGCAACTCGACCGGGGCGAGGAGGCACGCATTGCCTTCGACCGCGCCATCGCGCTCGCCAACACCGCGGCGGAAGCTGCCCATATCCGCATGCATATCGACCGTCTGATCAAGGACGGCGCCGTACGCATGCCGGCGAAAAAGGCAAACTGACCCCCTACACGGCCCGAGCATCGCCTGGCTCAATCGTGCAGCCCGGGCTTGGACCATGCCGGGGTGGCGATTTTCCCCAGAAACAGGTAATGGCACGCCATGACAGCCCCTTCCAGCCGCGACGGCGCCGGGAAGGCAAGGCAAGGCGTTGGCCCGCGCCCTATGAGCGGCGGGATTCTGAAAGGGACAGAAATGACGATAGCGAAGGAAACGGCCGAGCTTCTGGCGAAACTGGGCGTGGCCAAGGAGGCGCTTGACGGCGGCGACCTGATCGTGCGCAGTCCGGTGACGGGTGAGCGGATCGCGGCGCTGAAGACGATCTCGCCGGCCGACGCGGCAAAGACCATCGATGCAGCCCACAAGGCGTTCCAGTCCTGGCGGCTGGTGCCGGGTCCCAAGCGCGGCGAACTGGTGCGGCTGCTGGGCGAGGAACTGCGGACGCACAAGACCGAGCTTGGCCGGCTGGTGTCGATCGAGGTTGGCAAGATCCCGTCCGAAGGGCTCGGCGAAGTGCAGGAGATGATCGACATCTGCGATTTCGCCGTTGGTCTGTCCCGGCAATTGTACGGCCTGACCATCGCCACCGAGCGTCCTGGCCACCGCATGATGGAAACCTGGCATCCGCTTGGCGTCGTCGGTGTCATCTCCGCATTCAACTTCCCGGTTGCGGTGTGGTCGTGGAACGCAGCACTTGCGCTGGTTTGCGGCGATGCAGTGGTATGGAAGCCGTCGGAGAAGACGCCGCTGACCGCGCTTGCCTGCGAGGCGATCTTCAAGCGTGCGGTCAAGCGCTTCGGCACCGACGCACCGCAAGGACTGGCACCGGTTCTGATCGGCGACCGTGCGGTCGGCGAGATACTGGTCGACCATCCCAGGGTGCCGCTGGTCTCGGCCACCGGTTCGACCCGCATGGGCCGGGATGTCGGTCCGCGCCTGGCCAAGCGTTTCGCCCGCGCCGTGCTGGAACTGGGCGGCAACAATGCCGGCATCGTCTGCCCGACGGCCGATCTCGACATGGCGCTGCGCGCCATCGCCTTCGGCGCCATGGGCACCGCCGGCCAGCGCTGCACGACGCTGCGCCGCCTGTTCGTCCATGACAGCGTCTACGACGCCTTGGTGCCGCGACTGAAGAAGGCTTATCAGAGCGTCTCGGTCGGCAATCCGCTGGAGACCTCGTCACTGGTCGGTCCGCTGATCGACAAGGCCGCCTTCGATGCCATGCAGAAGGCGCTGACGGAGGCGGCCGCGCATGGCGGCAAGGTGACTGGCGGCAGCCGGGTCGAGAACGGCCATCCCGATGCCTATTATGTGCACCCGGCGCTGGTCGAAATGCCGAAGCAGGTTGCACCGGTGACGGAAGAAACCTTCGCGCCGATCCTCTATGTGATGAAGTATTCCGATTTCGACGCCGTGCTCGACGAGCACAACGCGGTCGGCGCTGGCCTGTCGTCGTCGATCTTCACCCGCGACCTGCAGGAATCCGAGCGCTTCCTCGGTGTCGACGGTTCGGATTGCGGCATCGCCAACGTCAATATCGGTACTTCCGGCGCCGAGATCGGGGGCGCTTTCGGTGGCGAAAAGGAAACCGGCGGCGGCCGCGAGAGCGGTTCAGATGCGTGGAAAGCGTATATGCGGCGCGCCACCAACACCGTGAATTATTCCAAGGCGCTGCCGCTCGCCCAGGGCGTCTCGTTCGACATCGATTGAGAACGCCGGCCCGGTTCGGGTGTCGTTGCACACCCGAACCGTTTGCGACCGGAGGTTGATTGCTGAGTGCAGTTATGCTACCATTTTCCGCATGGTGCCGGCATGCGCCGATGACCCGCCGCAAGGCGGTTTTTTTGTTTCACGGTTCTTGTGTTTGGCTGGTTGTAGCCAACAGGCAGGTGACGCCGGCGACGCGGTTAAACCGCTCTACGGCATGTCGCGGCGAATAGGATTCGCCCGACCTGCTGTAAGCCTCTGATTTATGCAGGTCGTTGTCCCGGAGCCGGGTGCCATCCATTAAGTCCCTGTTTTTACGCGATTCCGGGCGGAAACACACCCTTCCTGGAAGCGCTTTGGAAACGGCCAAAAAGCACGCGCAGGTTGACAACCTTCCGGTTGCTGCAACATCCTGCCGATCTTTGACTCGGAGGTAGTTATGACTGTTTCGATCAACCGCCGCACCTTTTCCATGGGCACAGGAGCTTTGGCTTTGGCCGCCGCCGGCCTTTCGCCAGCGCACGCGCAGCAGGCTTTTTTCCGCATCGGCACGGGTGGAACGTCCGGCACTTACTATCCGGTGGGTGGCCTGATCGCCAACGCCATCTCGGCAACGGGCCCGGCCGGCGTCGAAGGCCTGGTCGCCACCGCCACGTCCTCCAATGGGTCGGTCGCCAACATCAGCGCCATCCAGTCGGGCGCATCCGAATCAGGCTTTACGCAATCCGATGTCGCCTACTGGGCATATTCGGGCACTGGCCTCTATGAGGGCAAGCCCAAGGCCGATGACCTGCGCCTCATCGCGACGCTCTATCCCGAAACGATCCATCTGGTCGCCCGAGCGGATGCTGGCATCAAGACGGTGGCGGACCTGAAGGGCAAGCGCGTTTCCCTCGACGAGCCGGGCTCGGGGACCATTGTCGACGCGCGCCTCGTGCTCGGCGCATACGGGCTGACGGAGAAAGATGTGCAGCCCGAATACCTCAAGCCGGGTCCGGCCGGCGAGCGGCTCCAGGACGGCGCCATGGACGCCTATTTCTTCGTCGGCGGCTATCCGACGGGCGCCATCGTCGAACTTGCCAGCACCAACAACATTACCCTGGTTCCAATCACCGGCCCCGAAGCCGACAAGCTCCTGTCCGAGCAGAAGTTCTTTTCCGCCGACACCGTGCCGGAAGGCACCTACAAGAATGTCGGCGAGACCAAGACCATATCCGTCGCCGCGCAATGGGTGACCAGCGCCAAGCAGACCGACGACCTCGTCTACAATATCGTCAAATCGCTTTACAGCGACGCGACCCAGAAGGCGCTGCAGGCCGGCCACGCCAAGGGCAAGCTAATCACGCTCCAGAACGCGGTCACCAGCGCGGGCATCCCGTTTCATCCCGGTGCGGAGAAATTCTACAAGGAAGTCGGCGCCCTGAAGTAGGAGCTACCAGCGCGTAGGACCGATGGACGACAGCGAGGCGGGAGGCGTGCTTTCCGCCTCTTTTGCCTGGAAACTCAGGACACGGAACCGGCCATGAGCGACGATGACAAAATCACGCTTTCCGCGATGGAGTTCGATGAGGAGAAGGCTCGCGAACTGGAGGAGAAATTCGACTCCGAAATCCGATTCCGGCCATTGACCCAGGCCGCGGGCTGGCTGGTCGGCTTCCTCCTGGTGGCGCTGTCGCTGTTTCACTACTACACCGCCGGCTTCGGATTGCTGCAGGAGATGCTGCACCGAGGCATCCATCTGTCGATGGTGCTGGCGCTGATCTTCCTCGTCTTCCCGCTGGTGAAGAAGGGTTACGACCAGCCCGCGCAATCCAGCTTCCTGCGGCCGCTTGGCATACCGCTTTTCGACTGGGTGCTGGCGCTCGCCGCCGTGGTGGCCGTGCTGCACGTGCCGATGATCCCGCTCGACGATCTTGCCTTCCGCGTCGGCAACCCCACGACGCTCGATGTGGTGTTGGGCGTTATCCTGATCCTGCTCCTCCTGGAAGCGACGCGCCGCTCCGTCGGCATCCCGCTGCCGATCATCGCGTGCATCTTCATGGCCTACGCACTGTTTGGGCGGTACATGCCGAGCATTCTGGTGCACCCCGGCGCGTCCGTTTCCCAGCTTGTCGATCACCTCTATCTGACGACGCAGGGAATCTACGGCATCGCGCTCGGCGTCGTCGCCACCTACGTCTTCCATTTCGTGCTGTTCGGCGTCTTCGCAACCCGCATAGGCCTCGGCCAGCTCTTCCTCGACTGTGCCGCCTGGGTCGCCGGCCGCTACGCCGGCGGTCCCGCCAAGGTATCGATCTTCGGCTCGGCATTGTTCGGCATGATCTCCGGCTCGTCGGTCGCCAACACCGTCACCGTCGGCTCGCTGACCATCCCGGCGATGATCAAGCTCGGCTACAAGAAACATTTCGCCGCGGCGGTGGAGGCGGCGTCCTCGACCGGCGGTCAGGTCACGCCGCCGATCATGGGCGCGGCCGCCTTCCTGATGATAGAATTCCTCGAACTGCCCTACACGACCATCATTCTGGCCGCCATCGTGCCTGCCTTCATGCATTTCTTCGGCGTGTTCATGCAGGTGCATTTCGAGGCCAAGCGCACCGGCCTCCGAGGGCTCAGGCCGGACGAGATGCCCGACGTCGTCGAGGCGCTGAAGCGGGACTGGCCGACGATCATCCCGCTCGTCGTCCTCATCGGCGTCCTGCTCTCGGGCTACACGCCCTACATGGCCGCCTTCTGGGGCATCACGCTCTGCATCGCCGTCGGCTTGCTCAATCCGCGCCGTCGCATGTCGGTTGCCGACATCGCAGTATGCCTGCGCGACGGCGCCAAATATGCGCTCGCCGTCGGTGCCGCGGCCGCCACCGTCGGCATCGTCGTCGGCGTCGTCACCCTGACCGGCGTCGGCTTCAAGCTATCCTACATCGTCACCTCGACGGCGGGCCAGTTGTCGCTCCTGTTCGGCACCTTCATCCCCGAGTCGATCTTCTCGGCCCAGGGCCTGACGCTGCTGTTCACCCTGCTCATGACCGGCGTGGTCTGCATCCTGATGGGCTGCGGCATCCCGACGACGGCCAATTACATCATCATGGTGACCATCGCGGCACCCGCGCTGGTCATGCTGGGCACCGAACCGATCGTCGCCCATTTCTTCGTTTTCTATTACGGCCTGCTGGCCGACATCACGCCACCGGTAGCGTTGGCCGCCTATGCGGCCGCCGGCATGGCGGGAGCGGACCCGTTCAAGACAGGCAACACCGCCTTCCGGTTGGGGTTGGGCAAGGCGCTGGTTCCCTTCGTGTTCGTCTTCTCGCCGTCCCTGCTGCTGGTGACAAAGGACTTCACCTGGCCGAATTTCTTCCTGGCCTTTGGCGGCTGCGTGCTGGGTATAACCTGCCTCGGGGCCGCCCTGTCGCGCTACCTGCTGGTGCGCACGCGCCCATGGGAGAACGTGCTCCTGGTATTTGCCGCCCTCCTGCTGGTGGCGCCTGAGCTCTATTCCTCGCTGCTCGGCCTGGCGCTTGTCGTTCCCGTCGTGCTGCGCCATTGGAGCGCACGCCATACCGAAGAGGCGCAACCAGTCTGACCAGCGCCGCTCCCGCGCGATCGACGCTTCAAATAGGCCTGCATCAGCTTCACAAGTTGGGAGGTGGCGGGACTCAGCGGTCGGTGGAAAAACACGCTGCAAAGGCGCTGTCGACGACGGCCAGCTTGGCGGCCTGGACGATCATGTATTCCTCGTAGAATCCGTGCGACACCCACATCACCGAATTGCCGCGCTGACCAAGCCAGCCAATGCTGCCGAGTTCCTCCGCCGTGCGCAGTTTACGGCTGAGATGGGTCCGCGACAGCTTGAGCCATTTGGCGAAGTCGCCGATCGAAACCACGCCGGTCGGAATTCGCTCCAGCCCGGCATGGTCGGGGTTGATGCCCGACATCAGCCAGTCCATGACGATGCCGCCATTGTTGAGCCAGATGAACAGGGAAAAGGTCTGGTTGGGTTCGCGCACCGGCTTTGAGGCTAGCAAGCCGTCAGCCACCAGCGGCTGCAGCGTGGCAAGCATGTCGGGCCGCTCCAGGAACCTGGCCAGCCGGTTGCCGCCATCGATATGGTCGAGCGTGCGCAGATGGGCTGTTACCCAGCCGGTGAATCGCTCAATCGTCGCCGCCGTCGGTTGCAGGGGATGCGTGCGGCCGTCCCCACCCGCCACATACTCGGCGATGTTGTAGTGCAGCATCTCCTTGATGAAGGCGTCCGCCGTGTTGCGGCTGGCCACGGCGTTCTTGTGCACGACCTCGATGAAACGCGATACGGTCAGGTCCTTGCGGCGGTCGTTCGGGTCGCGCCTGAAGTGCATGGCAAGGCCGACATGGCCCAACAGCCAGCGTTGCTGCGTGGCAAAGACGGAAGCCAGCCGCGGGCTTTCCTCATAGATGCGGATCAGGGACTGCGACTGTTCCTGAACGTAGCGGTGCAAGGCTGGATGGCCGGCTATGTCTTGCGGATTCAGCGATGATCTCCCGATGCCTTGAATCAACTCGCATGGCGAGATTGCGTTCCCCATTTTCCAGTCTTCGACATCTGTGTCCAGACGTACCAACTACGAAGAACAGGGCCAGCCGAGACACAGATCCACGGCAACGGTCATGCGTCTCGTTTGCCATGGCTTGAGAACCCCTTCCCGAATCGTTAGCCGAACGGCGAGATCCAGCCGCAGCGTGGCGCAACGGTCGTCAAGGGCGTTTCCAGTTTCTGGTCCATGGCGGCATCTTTCACCTCCATCAACCAAATGAGTCCCAGCCAGGTCGAATTAACCGTTGGACAGGTTGAAGCCCTTGCGGGTTCCGCCGATTTCGCAAGGCCGTGCCACTTTGCCAGGTGGGACGGACGCCTTCACTCGGCCGCCTGAACCCGACAGGCCTGGATGATCGTGCGGATTTCCGACCGGCAGGAACCGCAATTGGTACCTGCCTTCAGCGTGGCGCCGATGGCTTCGACACTGTTGCAGCCGGCCGCCACGGCCGCGGTAATCTGGTTCACCCCGATGTTGAAACAGGAACAGACGGTCGCGCCGGCATCGGGCCGCTCAGCACCGGCACGGCCGGCGACGATCCTGAAGCGTTCGCGCTGGCTGGCGTGGACCTCGCCGAGCTGCTCGGCGGCCCAGCCGCGCGACACCGCGACCGGACCGGGTGCGATGAACAAGGCACCCGCCAGATGCTCGCCTTGGAAGGCGGCGATGCGGTGCTGGCCGGCCTCGCGGTCGTGATAGGCGAGCATTTCGGCATCCGCGGCATCGAAGAGAGAGCCGGCGAAGGCCGTCCAGTCGATATCGTCATTGGCAAAGGCCAGTTCGACCCGCCAGCCGCCCCGGCATCTGGCGGTCGCCCAGTAGTCGGCGGCCATCGTCACGGGCCTTTTGCGTGTCACGGCAAAGCCAAAGGCCCCAGCGGTGAATTTCTCGATGCGGGCGGCGACATGCTTTAGCGCCGGCTGCCCCGACACGGGATCGGCAAGCGACGCTGTCAGCGTGTCGAGCCGGCCCCTGGCGGCGAACTGGTCGGTCCAGTGCATCGGGGCGAACAGGCTGCCCGGGCGCTGGCGCGTTGTCACCAGCACGCGGACCAGCACTTCGCCGCGCGGAGTCGAAACGCGCGCGATGTCGGCGTCGCCAATGCCGTGGCGTTGTGCATCCTCGGGATGGATTTCGACGAAGGGCTCGGCGATGTGCTGGGACAGGCGCGGGCTTTTGCCGGTACGCGTCATGGTGTGCCAATGGTCGCGGATCCGGCCGGTGTTGAGGACGAGCGGGAAGGCGGCGGTGATGCGGGTCTCGACGGTTGGGCGCAGAGCGATGAAGCGGGCCTTGCGGTCGGGCGTGTAGAAGTTGCCGTCGGCGAAGAAACGGGTTGGTTGGCGTTCAATCGAACTGGCCCCCTCTGGGCGAGTTCCAGCCTGAGCACCCCCTTCTGATTGAAGCTGAGCTTGAGCACCCCCCTCTGGCCTGCCGGACCCGGCCCTTCGCTGTCGCTCCTGGCGTTCGTCGTTCGAAAAGCCAAGCAATTGGCTTTCCGTCCGCTTCGCGGACCACGCCTCACCCCCCGCAAGGGGGGAGATCGGCAGTTTCGCTGACGGTGCATCTTCTGCAACGCTGACTATTTGCGGAGGCCGTGATGACATCCGATCTCCCCCCTTGCGGGGGAGATGGCCGGCAGGCCAGAGGGGGGTGCCTGGGCTCGGCGCCGGCCAATGGAACGGAGCCAATCCTTCGTAGTCCTCAACATCGATCGCAGCATAAGCGCTGATGTCGAAATCCCGCTCGCCATCATTTTCGAACCCCGACAGCGCGGCGTGCTCGGCAAAGATCCCCGCCGGGCTCTTATGCGCAAACGCCTCGCCAAAGCCCATCCGCCTTGCGACTTCCGCAATGATCCACCAGTCGGGCCGCGCCTCGCCGGGGGCGGCCAAAAACGGCCTCTGGCGCGAGATGCGGCGCTCGGAATTGGTGACGGTGCCGTCCTTCTCGCCCCAGGCCGTGGCCGGCAGCCGGACATGGGCGTGGCGGACCGTGTCGGTCTCGGCCAGCACGTCCGACACCACGACGAAGGGGCAGGCCTTGATCGACGCCTCGACTGCCCCTGCATCCGGCATGGAATCGACCGGGTTGGTGGCCATGATCCACAACGCCTTGATGCGCCCATCGGCCACCGCCTTGAACATCTCGACCGCCTTGAGACCGGGCTCCCCGGCAATCGCCGGCGCCTTCCAGAAGCGCTGCACGCGTTCGCGATGCCCGGGGTTTTCGATCTCCATGTGGGCGGCGAGCATGTTGGCCATGCCGCCGACCTCGCGGCCGCCCATGGCGTTGGGCTGGCCGGTGACCGAGAAAGGGCCGGCGCCCGCTTTTCCGATGCGGCCGGTGGCGAGATGGCAGTTGATGATGGCGTTGACCTTGTCGGTGCCCTGGGACGACTGGTTGACGCCCTGGCTGTAGACGGTGACGGTCTTTTCCGTCCTGGCGAACAGGCTGTAGAAACGGCTAAGTTCGTCCTCGCTGAGGCCCGTGGCGGCAGCGACGCCGGCAAGGTCCAGCGTCGAGGCGGCGAACAGGGCTTGTCCGAATCCGGCCGTATGCGCCGTGATATAGGCACGGTCGAGCGCATTGTGCTGGCCGAGCCAGGCGAGCAGGCCGGTGAACAGGGCAACGTCGCCATCCGGCGCGATCGCCAGATGCATGTCTGCGATGTCTGATGTCATGGTACGGCGCGGATCGACCAGCACGATCTTCATCTCGGGCCGCTTTTCCCGGGCAGCCGCGATGCGCTGATAGAGCACGGGATGGCACCAGGCGAGATTGGAGCCGACCAGCACGATCAGGTCGGCCAGCTCCAGATCCTCGTAGGTTCCCGGCACAGTGTCCGAACCAAACGCGCGGCGATGGCCGGCAACCGACGAAGCCATGCAGAGCCGCGAATTGGTGTCGATGTTGGCCGAGCCAATGAACCCCTTCATCAGCTTGTTGGCGAGATAATAATCCTCGGTCAGCAACTGGCCGGAGACGTAGAAGGCGACCGCGTCGGGGCCATGTTCGGCGATGGTGTGCTGGAAGGTCGAGGCGACGACGTCGAGCGCCTCGTTCCAGCCGGCGGGGCGGTCGTGGATTTGCGGATGGAGCAGCCGGCCGTCGAGGTCGATCGTCTCGGCCAGTGCGGAGCCCTTGGAACAGAGCCGGCCGAAATTCGCGGGATGATCGGGATCGCCGCGGACAGATACCTGCCCGTCCGCGGTGATCTTCGCCAGCACGCCGCAGCCGACCCCGCAATAGGGGCAGGTGGTCCTCACCTCGCGCGCTGCGTCAATCTCCATGGTTCAGGCCGCGCGGCTGGCCAGCGCTTCCAGCGCGACGAACAGGTGCTCGCCCTCCCGCTTCACGGGAATCGTGCGCACGGCGCCTTCGTCGGCGCCAAGCGCCTTACCCGTCTCCAGCGAGATCACCCAATTGTGCAAGGGGCAGGTCACCGCCGCGCCATGCACGATGCCCTGGCTCAGCGGCCCGCCTCTGTGGGGGCAATGGTCCTCGATGGCGAAGACCTGGTCGTCGGCGGTGCGAAAGACAGCGATCTTGCCTTGCGGGGTGGCGACACAGCGCGCGCCACGGCGGGGAATGTCGGAGAGGGTGCCGATCGATGTCCAGGTCATAGGTGTGCCTTTGCTTGATATGAATGTGCCAAGGCACCCCCCTCTGTCCTGCCGGACATCTCCCCCGCAAGGGGGGAGATTGGCAGCTTGAGCGCAGGCGCATTTTCTTCAGCGCTGGAGATTGGCGAAAGCAGATATGACATCCGATCTCCCCCCTTGCGGGGGAGATGGCCGGCAGGCCAGAGGGGGGTGCCTCGCGCTGACATCGCCATCACTCCGCCGCTTGCGCAAACCCGACCGACGCCATCGGCCGGAATTCGTGCTTGTCCTTGCCGGACACGCGCTCGGACCATGGATCGACCTGGGCGAACTTCTGCGAAAAGATGAAGCGGTCGTAATAGGCCTTGCGCTTCTCGCCATCGTCCATGATCTGGCGCTTGATCTCGGCGATGCCGATGCGCTTGGCCCATTTGTAGATGCGTTCGAGATAGCGGCCCTGCTCGCGATACATCTGTGTCAGCGCCACGATATGCTCCAACGCCTCGTCCTCGGTCCTGACCAGGCCGAGCACTTCCGTGCCCTTGATGTCGAGCCCGGCGGCGCCGGCGAAATGGATCTCGTAACCGCTATCGACGCAGATGACGCCGACGTCCTTGCAGGTCGCCTCGGCGCAATTCCTCGGGCAGCCCGACACCGCCATCTTGACCTTGGCCGGCGTCCACGAGCCCCACATGAACTTCTCGATGCGGATGCCGAGACCTGTCGAATCCTGCGTGCCGAAGCGGCACCAGTCCGAGCCGACGCAGGTCTTCACCGTGCGCAGGCCCTTGGCATAGGCATGGCCCGAAACGAAGCCGGCCTGGCCGAGATCGGCCCACACCGCCGGCAGGTCCTCCTTGCGGATGCCCAGCATGTCGATGCGCTGGCCGCCGGTGACCTTGACCATCGGAATCTCGAATTTGTCGACGACGTCGGCGATGGCGCGCAGTTCGGCCGCATTGGTGACGCCGCCCCACATGCGCGGCACCACCGAATAGGTGCCGTCCTTCTGGATGTTGGCGTGGACGCGCTCGTTGATGAAGCGCGACTGGTAGTCGTCGGCATACTCGTCCGGCCAATCGCAGACGAGGTAGTAGTTAAGGGCCGGCCGGCATTTGGCGCAGCCGCAGGAGGTCTTCCACTCCAGCTCCTGCATGACCGCCGGAATGGTCTTCAGCCCCTTGGCCTTGATCAGCCTGCGCACGTCATCATGGCCGAAAACGGTGCAGGAGCACATGGGCTGCACCGCGGCCGGGTTGTAGGTGTCACCGAGGGTCAGCACCATCAGCTTTTCGACCAGCCCGGTGCAGGAGCCGCAAGACGCCGACGCCTTGGTGTGGGCGCGCACGTCGTCGAGCGAAGTCAGGCCCTTGCCCGTGATCGCGCCCGTGATCTTGCCCTTGCAGACGCCGTTGCAGCCGCAGATTTCCGCATCATCCGGCAAGGCTGCAACGGCCGCCATAGGGTCCAGCGGGGCACCCCCCTGGTAGGACTGGCCGAAGATCAACGTATCGCGCATTTGCGATATGTCGGTCTGTTTCTTCTTCAGGTCGTTGAACCAGGCGCCGTCCGATGTCTCGCCATAGAGCACGGTGCCGATGATGCGGTCATCCCTGAGCACCAGCCGCTTGTAGACGCCGGCCGAGGCGTCGCGCAGCACGATCTCGTGGCGGTCATCGCCATCGGCGAAGTCGCCGAGCGAGAAGAGGTCGATGCCGGTGACCTTGAGCTTGGTCGGCGTGTCCATGTGGACGAAGGCGGCGGTCTCGTCGCCGGCAAGCTGATGAGCGGCGACACGCGCCATCTCATAGAGCGGCGCCACCAGCCCGTAGACCATGCCGCCCACCTCGGCGCATTCGCCGAGTGCGTAGATATTCGGGTCGTTACTGCGCATGCCGGCATCGACGACGATGCCGCGGTTGACGGCTATGCCGGCTTCCTTGGCCAGTGCCGCGTTCGGCCTGATGCCCACCGCCATGACGACCAGCGTCGCCGGGATGATTGTGCCGTCGGCGAGTTCCACCTGCTCGACCCTGCCATTGCCGGTGATTGCCTGCGTGTTGGCCTTGGTGATGACCTTGATGCCGCGCTGCTCCACCGCGCGCTGCAGGAGGTAGCCGGCGGCCGGATCGAGCTGGCGCTCCATCAGCGTCGGCATGACGTGCAGCACGGTGACATCCATGCCTTGCGCGTTGAGGCCGGCCGCCGCCTCCAATCCGAGCAGGCCGCCGCCGATGACGACGGCCTTGGCGCGCGACTGGGCGGCGAGCATCATCGCCTGAACGTCGTCGAGATCGCGATAGGTCAGCACGCCCGGCAGATTGTGGCCAGGCACCGGGATGATGAACGGCACCGAGCCGGTGGCGATGACAAGCTTGTCGTAAGGCTCGGTGACGCCGTGGTCGGAGGTGACGGTCTTCGCTTGCCGGTCGATGGCTATGATCTTGTGGCCCTTGTAGAGGGTGATGTCATTGGCGATGTACCAGCCGTCGCCATGGATGATGATTTCCTCATAGGCCTTCTCGCCGGAGAGCACCGGCGACAGCATGATACGGTCGTAATTGACCCTGGGTTCGGCGTTGAAGATGGTGACGGCGTAGCGGCCCGGCGCCTGTTCCAGCAGATGCTCCAGCATGCGCCCGGGCGCCATGCCATTGCCGATGATGACGAGTTTTTCGGTCATGGCGTTACTCCGCGGCTTCGACGAAGCGGTGGCGTTCGTAGAGGAACTTCAGGACCGCCTCGCGGCAACGCAGGAATGTCCGGTCGGAGGCAAGTTCGATGCGTCGGCGCGGCCGCGCCAGCGGCACGGGCAGCACCTCGCCGATGGTCGCCGCCGGGCCGTTGGTCATCATGACGATGCGGTCGGACAGCAGCACCGCCTCGTCGACGTCATGGGTGATCATGATCATCGTCGAACCCAGCCTGGAATGGATGTCCATCACCGCGTCCTGCAGATGGGCCCGCGTCAAGGCGTCGAGCGCACCAAACGGCTCGTCGAGCAGCAGGATCTTGGGTTCCATGGCAAGCGCCCTGGCAATGCCGACGCGCTGCTTCATGCCGCCGGAGATTTCGGCCGGCCGCTTGTCGCTCGCATGCGCCATCTGCACGAGGTCGAGATTGCGCATGATCCAGTCATGCCGCTCGGCCTTGCTCTTCGAGCGGCCGAAGACTTTCGACACCGCCAGATTGATGTTCTCGTAGACGGTCAGCCACGGCAGCAGCGAGTGGTTCTGGAACACAACGGCGCGCTCGGGGCCGGGGCTGTCGACCTCCTTGTCCTCCAGCAACACCGCGCCGGCGGAAACCTTGGTCAAGCCGGCGATCAGGTTGAGCAAGGTCGACTTGCCGCAACCGGAATGGCCGATGATGGAGACGAATTCGCCCTTGTCGATGGTCAGCCGGATGTCCCTCAGCACATCGCTTACCTGGCTGCCACGAGCGAAGGATTTGTCGATATGGTCGAGCTTGAGATAGGCGGTCATGGCGCTCTCCTCACTTTGCCGTCGTGCCGCGGGTGACAAAGGCGCCGACCGCCGCGACCAGGCGGTCGAGGCAGAAGCCGGTGACGCCGATATAGGCGAGCGCGACGATGATGTCGGGCAGCCGTGACGAATTCCACGCGTCCCAGATGAAGAAGCCGATGCCGACGCCGCCGGTCAGCATTTCGGCCGCGACGATGGCGAGCCAGGACAGGCCGATGCCGATGCGCAGGCCGGTGAAGATGTAAGGCGCAGCGGCCGGCACCATGATCTTGATGAAGAATTCGAGTTGGTTCAGCCGCAGGATGCGGGCGACATTGCGATAGTCCTGCGGGATGTTGCGCACGCCGACGGCGGTGTTGATGATGACCGGCCAGATAGAAGTGATGAAGATCACGAACAGAGCCGACGGGTTGGAGTCGCGGAAGGCGGCGAGCGACAGCGGCAGCCAGGCGAGCGGCGGCACGGTGCGCAGGATCTGGAACACTGGATCGAGGCCGCGCATCGCCCAGATCGACTGGCCGACCAGCGCGCCGAGCGCCACACCGACGACCGCCGCCATGCCGAAGCCGATGGCGACGCGCTGGAGCGAGATCAGCACCCGCCAGGCAAGACCGATATCCTGCGGGCCGTTGTCGAAGAATGGATGCGCGATCAGGTCATAGGCCTCGTTCCACACCTGGCTCGGCGGCGGCAGGCTTGCCGTCGGCGACGAGCAGGCGACCTGCCAGACGACAAGCAGAAGGGCGATGACGATGGCGGGCGGGACGAGAGCGCTGGCCACCTTGGCGGCGACCGCCACCGGATCGATACGGCGCCGCGCTTTGCCGGTGAAGGCGACCACCTCGGCTGGCTTGGCCGGGAATGCTTTCACCTTGGTGTCCTCGACGGCTTGGATGGACATGTCCTGGGGATACTCCGTGGTGTGCTGGTGCGGTACTGAGCGCCAAACGGCGCTGGCGCCGTTTGCGTTGGGGCACAAACGGCCTGACTAAGCCGATGCCTTGATGGTCAGGCTGTCGAGATAGGCCGAGGGGTTGGCCGGATCGAAAGTCTTGCCGTCGAAGAAGGTCTCGACGCCGCGCGAGGACGAGGCTGGGACGTCGCTCGCGGCGACACCGAGTTCCTTGGCCGCCTCCCGCCAGATATCCTCGCGGTTGACCTGGTCGACCAGCGCCTTGATGTCGGTGGTCGGCGCGAACTTGCCCCAGCGGATGTTTTCGGCGAGGAACCAGCTGTCGTGGCTCTTGAACGGGTAGGAGACGCCGCCCTTCCAGAATTTCATGTAGAGGTCGGTGGCGCTGGCGACCCGGCCATTGCCGTAGTTGATGTCGCCCTTGAGGCGGCCGATAATGTCGGCGACGGGCACATTCATCCATTGCCGCTTGCCGATGATGGCGGCCATCTCGTCCTTGTTTTCCTTGGCGTCGCACCATTGCTGTGCCGCCATCACCGCCATGACGATCGCCTTGGTGGCGTTGGGATATTTTTCTATGAAGGCGGCGCGCAGGCCGAGCGCCTTTTCCGGATGGCCCTTCCAGAGTTCGCCGGTCGTGGCGGCGGTGAAGCCGACGCCCTGATGGACAAGCTGTTCGTTCCACGGCTCGCCGACGCAGAACACGTCCATATTGCCGACCTTCATGTTGGCCACCATCTGCGGCGGTGGCACGACGATGGTCGAGACGTCCTTGTCCGGGTTGATGCCGCCGGCCGCCAGCCAGTAGCGCAGCCACAGATCATGGGTGCCGCCCGGGAAGGTCATGGCGGCCTTGACCTCCTTGCCCTCGGCCTTCTTGGCGGCGAAGGCGTCCTTCAGCTTGGCGGCATCGAGGCCGACGCCGGTCGCGGCATATTCCTGTGCGACCGAAATGCCCTGGCAGTCGTAGTTGAGGCGGGCGACGATCGCCATCGGCAGCGGCTGGTTGTTCTGCGTCACCTTGCCGGTGTGCATGAGGTAAGGCATCGGCGTCAGGATGTGGGCGCCGTCGATGCCGTTGGCTTCGCCGCCGAGCATCAGATTGTCCCGCGTCGCGCCCCAGGAGGCCTGCTTGAGCACCTCGACATCAGGCATGCCGAATTTCGCGAACAGGCCCTTCTCCTTGGCGATGATCAGGGGCGCGGCATCGGTCAGCGCAATGAAGCCGAGCTTGGCGCCGGTTACTTCGGGACCTTTGCCTTCGGCATGAGCGCCGGCGGGAAACAATGTCTTTGCGGCGAGGAACAGTCCTGCCGTCAGCGCGCTGCTGGCCAGAAAATCGCGGCGGGTGAAATCCTTGAGGGACGTGCCAGTTCCGATCCGTTTCGTCATCGTCGTCTCCGGTTGGGCGCGGTTGAAGCGCCGTCGATTGCGTGTTCGGCCAAAAACAAAAAAGCCGCCGGCCAGGCTTCGCGCATCCCTGGGGATTGCGCAGTGACCTGAGCGGCAGCTTTGCCTGTGGCGCCCGCCATTGGACGCCTGTTCCATTGCCCGTGAAGGGCTCGTTTATTTCAAAGCAGGAACCGTGCCAGTTTACCTCTGGCCGAAAAATACAAATGGATTCAGGATGATGGGAGCATTATGCGGGGACCCGATCCGTCGCGACTGAGGTCAAACATTGGTCAGCTCACCTTTCGAGCGCATAATTTTTGTGCAATGCACAAGCATGGCGCTAAAATGATCAGGCTTCCCCGATGGCTGATTTTTGCCTCTCGATATAGGCGTCGATCTCGTCTGGATCGAAGATCTGGCCATCGAAGAAACCGTCCGGTCCGAGCATGAGGCCGGCTCCCGTCGCGCCTACCGCGGTCGCGGCCTTGAGTGCGCCTTCGACCTTGGCATTGGCGCCGGGCAGCGCCACCCCGAGTGGCTTCAGTGCCGAGCGGTAGAGATCTGGGCGGTAGCAGTCGCGGGCGATGGCGAGATTGTCGGGCGTGTGCGCGACGTGGCCCCAGCGGACCATCTGCGTGTAGAACCACAGCGAATGGCTTTTCCAGGGAAAGTTGGCGGCCTTGTTGAACGGCACGAAGAAGTCGTCGATGTCCAGCTCGGCCCCGCCGCCCAGCCGGAGATGGCCGGTCAGGATCGGCATCTGGACCGCCGGCGGCAGGCCAAGGAAGCCACGTTGCGCCATCACCGCGGCCAATTCGTCACGGTTCGCCGGATCCTGGCACCAGCGCGCCGAGTGATGCAATGCGCGCAAGAGGGCCGCCAGCGCCTCTGGGACCTGTTCGGCCCAGGCCTTGCGCACGCCAATCACCTTCTCCGGGCTGTTGCGCCATATCCGTGCCTTGACGGTGACGATATGGCCGGTGCCGGCCGCCACCGCGGCGCTGTTCCAGGGCTCGCCGACGCAATAGCCGTCGATGCGGCCGGCGGCCAGCGCGTCGGCCATGAAGGGCGGCGGCACGATGACGATCTCGATCTCGCGCGATGGATCGACGCCGCAGGCGGCAAGCCAGTAGCGCAGTTCATAATTGTGCCCGGAATGCGGATGCACGACGGCGAAACGCAGTGGGTCGCGGCCGGCGTCGGCCCGCTCGCGGATGAAGGCGCCAAGTGCCGCGCCGGCACGGGCCGGATCGAGATCGGGTACGGCACCGTGCGCCGCCATGCCGGCCCAGACGGCGTTGGAGATGGTGACGCAGTTGCCGCCGAGCCCCAGCGAAAAGGGCACGATGGTCTCGGAGGCGAGCGGAGTGAGGCCCAGATTGCAGGCGAGCGGCATCGGTCCGAGCATGTGCGCGAGGTCGAAATGGCCGATGGCGATGCGGTCGCGGATGTTGGCCCAGGAGGTCTCGCGGTGCAGGGTGAGATCGATGCCTTCGCGCGCGGCAAAGCCCAGTTCGCCGGCCGCGACCAGCACGGCGCTATCGAAAAGCGGCATGAAGCCGGCGGTGATCTGGTGCTCGGCGCCCATGCTCATTCGTCCTCCGCCGGTCCGAGAAGCCCGGCGGCAGTCACCAGGCTTTGGGCGATGTCGCCGATCTTGCGGTTCTGGTTCATCGCGGTCTTGCGCAGCAGCGTGTAGGCGGCCTCTTCGGTCAGGCCGCGCGACTTCATCAAGATGCCCTTGGCGCGGTCGATCACCTTGCGGCTCTCGAGCTCGCTGCGCGCCTCTTCCAGTTCACGTGCCATGCGCGAGAAAGCGTTGAAGCGGCTCACCGCCATGTCGAGGATCGGCTTGACGCGCTCCTGCCTCAACCCGTCGACGACATAGGCCGAAACGCCGGCATCGACCGCGGCCTCGATCGAGGCCTGATCCGAGCGGTCGACGAACATGGCGATCGGGCGCTTTACGGCCCGCGACAGCTGGAACATGTTTTCCAGCATGTCGCGGTTGGGATTTCCAAGGTCGATGACGATGACGTCGGGTTCGATCTCGGCAATGCGGCGCGTAATGCCCGAGACGTCATGGATGACGGTGACCTGCTGATGACCCGCCTCGCGCAATCCGGCTTCGATTATCGAAGCGCGGATGCGGTTTTCGTCGATCACCAGGACGGCGAGGGAAGTTCGGACCATGCCCGCATTATGAGCAAGGCCGCAAATTTGTGCAATGCAGCATAGCCGCCGACCTTGGGAGGTCGGCGGCTATGCCCGGAATGCCTGGTGGCGAAAAGTCTCTGCTTGGCAGGAGACGTTGATCAGCCGCAGACGCGAACGTCTTCGACCACCCTGTGGTGGTGGCGCCAATGCACGACCGTCTCGATGTGGCAGCGGTGATGGCGGTGGTGACGCCAGCGGTAGCCGCCATTGTCATACTGGACGCTCTGGTCGCCATCATACTCGTTGTCGTAGCGGCGCTCATGATGACGGCGCACGACGATTCCCGAATCTTCGTCCGAGGAATACTGGTTGCCGTCGTCGGACTGGATAGTCACGCTGGCAGCCTGCGTGGGCGCAATCGCCGCAGCTGTCGCGGCAAACGCCAGCACCGAAGCCAAAATCAACTTTCTCATTCTGTCCTCCTGCATGTTCAACACACATAAACTCGCGGAACAACCGGGTGTTCCGCTCAAATCCACACGCTTTGCGACGCTGGCGACATCAAGCCGTTATCGGCCGCATATTACAAATGGACGAAGGCGGTCAGCGGCAGATGGTCGGAGGCCACGCGCGACAACGGTGTGTCATGCGCTTCGATGGTCCCGATCATGCCGTGCCGGTTGGCCATGATCCGGTCGAGCGCCAGCAGCGGCAGATTGGACGGGAAGGTGGGAACGGCAGGGGGCTGCGGGCCGAAGCTCGCGTGCAGCGTGTTCAGCGCGGAGCGGTTGCCGAGCCGCCATTCGTTCAGGTCGCCGAGCAGGAGCGTCGGCTTCTCGTCGGGACTGTTCATGATATCCAGCACGACCTGGGCCTGCTGCGAGCGGGAGCGGCGCAGCAGGCCCAGATGGGCCGCGATGATGCGCAAGGACTGATTTCCGTCGAGATCGATTTCCGCGACCACCGCGCCGCGCGGTTCGAGACCCGGGAGCCTGATCTGATGCACGTCACGAACGACGCCCCTTTTGAACAGCAGGACATTGCCGTGCCAGCCATGGCCTTTGCCCGTTGCTGAAATGGGCACCGGCACGAGGCCGGTTTCGAGTTCTAGACGGTGCAGGTCGAGAAGCCCGTCACGGTCGCCGAAACGATTGTCGGCCTCCTGCAGGGCGATGACGTCGGGGGCGATCTCCCGGATGACGCGGCTGGTGCGGTCGGGATCGAACTTGCGGTCGACGCCGATGCATTTGTGGACGTTGTAGGAGGCGACCAGCGTCCCGGTGACGCCGTCCTTCTTCGCCGAGAAGGCGTTGGCCTTGCGCATCCGCCGGTCGCGAATGGACAGGAGCATATTGGCCGGCAGGCTGCGCCCGTTCATTCGCATCGCGCGCCGATCGTCCTTGCTGTTCTCACCATGCACCTAGAAATAGAGTCTTTCAGCCGATGTTCCATGGTTGGCGACACCCTATCCGGTAAACACGTCGTTTTCTTAAAGACAGGTTTTTTCCCAGAGATAGTTTCTCCTAGAGATAGGGCGATCCCAGCCAGAGCATGCGATCGAACAGCCGGATGATGAACGGACGCGCCCGCAAGGAGGCCAGCGTGACTGGGACGGCCGTTTCGATCGCCGATCCGATCCGGGTCTCGATCTCGGTGGCAAAACCCGCGTCGAGGACCTCAAGGTCGATCTCGAAGTTGAGCCGCAGCGAGCGGGCATCGAGGTTGGAGGACCCGACATAGGCCCACGCGCCGTCGATCGAAAGCAGCTTGGAATGGTCGAAGGGCCCTTCCGTGCGCCATATGCGGCAATAATTCTTCAGGATCTGGTCGAATTGCGCGGTCATGGCGCGATCGACAAGGAAGAGGTTGTTCACCGCCGGCACCACGACATCGATCTCGACGCCGCGCCTGGCCGCGGTGATCAAGGCACTGATCAATTCCCGGTCCGGCAGGAAATAGGGCGACATCAGCCGTATCGACTTGCGCGCGACCGAGAAGGCGCCGATCAGCAGTTTGTGGTTGGTTTCGTTGCTTGCATCCGGTCCGGATGCGACCGCACGCACCAGCATCGGCTGGCCGGCGGGTGGCGAAACCGGTGTGATCCGCCAGGCATCGCCCTTCAGCGCCTCCTTGGTGGCAAAGCGCCAGTCCTCGGCGGCGACGGAGAAGAGATCGGCGACAACGGGGCCGGTGACCTGGAAATGCGTATCCCTGGCGCTTTTCGACCCGGCGAACTCCGCCGAAAAACCCTTGCGGATGTTCATGCCGCCGGTAAAGGCAACCGTGCCGTCGACCACCAGGATCTTGCGGTGGGTCCGCAGGTTGGCATAGGGCAGGCGCAGGCCCATGACGATGTTGCCGTTGAAGACATCCGCCGTGATGTTGGCGCGGCGCAGATGCCCCAGGATGCTGGGGACGGAGTATCGTGCGCCGACGGCATCGATCAGCACACGGACGGTGACGCCGCGCTGGACGGCGCCGGCCAGCGCTTCGACGAAAAGCAGGCCGACGGCGTCGTTGTCGAAAATATAGGTCTCGAGCAGGACGCTGCGCTCGGCCCCGTCGATCGCCGCGCACATGGCCGGGTAGGCCTCGTCGCCGCTTTCCAGCACCTCGATTGCATTTCCCGGGTTGAGCGTTCGCCGCGCCACCCTGTCGCCCAGCGTCCTGAGGCCGGTGAACCGCTGTCCATAGCGTTCGATGATCAACGCCTCTTCGAGGGCGACGTCGCGTTCATGCTTGGCCGACACCAGGCCATCGGCGAGCGGGCGCTGGGCGCTGATCGTGGCGCGGCGGATGCGATTGATGCCGGCCACGGCATAGATCAGCACGCCGAGGATCGGCGACAGCACCATGATGCCGACCCAGCCGGTGGCGGCGCGGACGTCCTCCTTGGTCATGACAGCATGGGCAATGCCGATGGTCGCCATCACCACCGAGATGATCGCCAGTATTTGGGGCCAGTGAATCGCCAGGGTCTCGAACATTGCCGGGACTATCCAGCGAGCGCCCGCATAAGGCAATGCAGCCGGCCGTATCCACGTCTCTGCATGTGCGAGAACAGCGGCGCACGGTTATTTGAGCAGGCCAACCAGGACGCTGAAAGCGGCGTCGATATCGGCGCGGACCGCGGCCTTGACGGCCTCGCCGTCGCGAGCACGGCAGGCCGCCGCTGGTCGCGAGAGCCTCGGCCGCCAAGCGTGGCTCTCCTGCTGGTGGGAACGTTCGTTTGAGGATTGAGCAGTTGGCTCGATCAACCTGCGATAAATTCCACCTGAGAGAGCCCAGCCTCACCGCGTGGGAAAGCATAGAGCCGGTGCGATCCGGCGTCGTCCCGCGCTGCTTTGGTCATCGAGGATTCCTGTACTTTGGTACCGCATCCATTGTATATCAGAGGGAATGAAATTAGCGATGTAACACTTCGGTTGATGGCGAGGGGGGCGCCGAATGATGACGTTCAACTTCGAGGGGCCACCAGTGGGCGACGGCGATGCGCCGGCCGATTGCCAGGACCAGTTGCTGCCTCTCGTCGATGAGATCGTCCAGGCTGCGGTGGCGGCCGGCTGGAAGCGGGACGATGTTCTTCTGGCTTTCGTGGAACTCGCCTGGGATCTGTACGAGAACCGGCGCGGTGATCTATAGCAGCGGACTGCCAATCACCGGCTCCGAACGGCGGCTCCCTGCTCGACCTCGCGGGCAAGCCATCAATCAGCGCAGGCTGCGCCAGGCACCTGCCGTCAGCGGTTGACGAGAACACAGAATCGCGCGACCGGGCGTGTCAGCACCGATTGGCGAACTCCTGGATGGCGAAGACCTCGCGCCGAGCGAAAATGAAACGCTCGGCAACTCCCATTCGCCGCCATTCCTTGTTTCTTTTCTCGAATAAAGATTTTTCTTTGCACGTGGGAGTTCTTCCCAAGCGAAGATGGCTGCGTTACGCTGTCTTCGGGGCCGGAAAGGGGATTTGAGGCGTCGTCGAGACGGCTGAGGCAGTGCCAATGAAAAATGCGGACGAGGCACGGGAAAGCGGCGTTTCCCGAGGCATCGATCGGGACCGGACAGCTCGATACATCCTGGACATCATTCCTGAAAGTGCAGGTCCGCACGGGGCGACAGCGCAAGGAAGCGTGATTTATTCCGTTCGCGGGCCCGGCTCGCAGACATTCCCGGCCAAGGAGTACTCCGCAGGGATCGTGCTTGCGCCCATGCAGCCTGCGCATCATTCGCCACCCGGACGGATCGTTCACATGAACGGACCTGACGACGACGCCGGCCCGCGTCGCACAATCACGAATTGTTTTTCGCGGGAACGGCCAGGGAGGCCTCGGGTTGAACTTTATCTGGAACTTATCAGGAGGCCGAAGAATGCCGGGCGATGATGGTTTCCCCGGGTCAGTTTCTCGAATCAATTCGGCGCGGCAGCCGGCGCTCACTGCAAAAGGCGGGCTTTCTCCCCGCGCCGCACGCAAGGTGCAAGACTTCCTGCACGAGAACTTCACCCGCAAGCTGGCGCTTGCCGAGATGGCCGCGGTGTGCGGGTTGTCGCCTTCTCATTTCGTGCGGGCGTTTGCCAGGACGTTCGGCGTGCCGCCGCATCAATATGTTCTCGACCTGCGGCTGGACCTCGCCGAAAGGCTGCTTGCCGACAGCCGCATGACGATCGCCGACATCGCTCATTCCAGTGGATTTTCAAGCCAGAGCCATTTTACCACCGTGATGAAAAAATACCGGCAGGTGACCCCATTGCAGGCCCGGGTGGGGAAGCTTAACGCCAAGATTAGATGAGGCGTCGGCCACACCGTTGCTTGATTACTTGGTTTTAAAGCAGTTGCTAAGGTAACGAGCTGTTAACCTCCGCCTATATGCTCGGGTCTTTTCTCACAAGACAGCAATTTCGTGAAATACGGCAAGCAGGAATCATGTCTTCCTGCCGTGGACTGGAATTGTCAGACGATTCCATGCCGGCCAGCGGAGAGGGCACCATGACCGACAATCAGATTTCGAGCGGCTCGCCTGTTGTGCAGCGTCGCGCGGCGCATTTCGCCGGCAACTGGATCGCCGGCACCGATCCCCGTTCCCGCTCAATTCGTCGTCGTTTGATGGCGGTGCTGCGCATGGCTCATCGCGCGCTGGGTATGGGACGCAAGCGCCTGGGGCTGGGAACGCTGGGCGTCGGCGGGGCGCCGGCCGCGATGCTGGGCGCCTTCGCGATCGGCATGGCTGCAACGCCGGCCCTGGCGCAATATCAGGCCGGTGGCGGGTCGGCGACAGGCGGCAACGCCGTCGCCATCGGTAACGGCGCGACGGCGAATGGCAATAACAGCACGGCGTTGGGCACCTCCAACAGTGCAACGGGCGACGCTACGATCGCCATCGGCTATGCGATGAGTGTCAATGGCCTCAATTCCATAGGCATAGGCGTGTTCGCGGGCGCGACCGGCGTCAACGCCCTCGCTTTGGGCGGGAACGCCCATGCCAACGGGGACGGAGCAAGCTCGATTGGCGTCAATTCGGTTGCAGCCGCAGGCGCGGCCGCCTTTGGCCTGAACGCGCGTGCCGACGGATTGAACTCGACGGCGATCGGCTACGTTACCCGGGCGACCGGGCTGCGCGCCACCGCGCTCGGGTTTGGGGCAACAGCGTCCGGGCTGGATTCGCTTGCCCAAGGTAATAGCGCCGTCGCAAGCAATCAGAACGCCATCGCCATCGGCTTCCAGGCGACCGCGACCGCGATCAATGCCGTCAATCTTGGCAACCGAACTGTTGCGGGAGGGGGCGCCCTTCAGGAAAGCGCCATCGCCATTGGCACGGACGTACTGGCGTCTCAGGTTGACTCCACTGCGATCGGGCGCCAAAGCAAGGCAACGGGCACGTCCGCCATAGCGATGGGCGTCACAGCCGCGGCATCGGCAACTAACTCGGTCGCCGTCGGCGCCAGCACGGTTGCATCGGGAGCCTTCGGGGTCGCCATGGGTAACCAAGCGCAGGCGCTTGCAGCCGGTGGTGCTGTTGCGATAGGCTCGGGCGCAATCGTTGCCAGCACCGCGACCTCGGGCCTTGCGCTCGGCAACAATGCAAGTTCCGGTGGTATTTTATCGGTTGCCGTAGGCGCCGGTACCAACGCCAGCGGCGACAATTCCACAGCCACCGGACGCCAGGCTGTTGCGAGTGGCACAAACGCCTCCTCGTACGGGACAGGATCCAAGGCTACGGGAGACAATTCCCTCGCTGCCGGCGTCAGCTCCAACGCCAGCGGGGTTGCCAGCACCGCACTTGGCATCGGCGCCGCGGCGTCGGCTACGAGCGCCATCGCCATCGGCAACAATGCCGCGGCCAGTTCCACCAACGCGGTTGCCATGGGTACCAACGCCGTGGCGACCGGCGGCCAAGCCGTCTCGATCGGTGCGAACAACACCGCCTTTGGCGACGGCGCGGTCGCCATCGGCGATCCGAGCTTCGCCAGCGGCACCGGCGCCTTCACCGGCGGCGCCAACAACATCGCCAACAGCGACGGCACGGCGACCGCGACCGGAGCCAATATGGCCAATGGCGCCGTCGCCATCGGCAACAACAACAAGGCGATCGGGCAAGGCTCCGTCGCGCTGGGCAACGGCTCCACCGCGGGCGCCGCCGGTTTCGTCGGCAATGTCGCGCTGGGCAACGGCGCCTCGGCGGCGGCAAGCTCGGGCGACGTGGCGCTGGGCTCGGGCTCGGTGACCGCCGTGGCGGTCGGCACCGCCAGTGGGGTGGTCAACGGCACGACCTATGCCTTCCAGGGCACCAACCCGACCTCGACGGTCAGCATCGGCGCGCCGGGCGCGGAACGCACCATCACCAACCTGGCTGCGGGGCGGATCAGCGCGCTCTCGACTGACGCGATCAACGGCTCGCAGCTCGCCGCCACCAACCAGGCGGTCGACGCCATCGGCGCCGTCG
The DNA here is from genome assembly GCF_020165595.1 of Mesorhizobium sp. BR-1-1-10. NCBI lineage: Bacteria > Pseudomonadati > Pseudomonadota > Alphaproteobacteria > Hyphomicrobiales > Phyllobacteriaceae > Mesorhizobium > Mesorhizobium sp. BR-1-1-10. Next base: position 75,239 of record NZ_JAIUIL010000015.1, read on the forward strand.
TCAACAACATCAATGTCGGGGGCGGCATCAAATATTTTCACGCCAACTCGACGCTGGCGGATTCGCAGGCGCTGGGAGCCGATTCCGTCGCTGTCGGCCCGAACGCGGTGGCCAACAACGCCGGCGACGTCGCTATCGGCCTGAATTCGACGTCGGGCGCAACGACCAATGTCGGCGGCACGACGATCGGCGGCGTCAACTACACCTTCGCCGGCGGCACGCCGGCGGGCGCTTTCTCGGTCGGCTCGGCCGGCGCCGAGCGCCAGATCCAGAACGTCGCGGCCGGACAGTTGAACGGCGGTTCGACCGATGCCGTCAACGGCTCGCAGCTCTTCGCCACCAACCAGCAGGTGACGCAGAACACCACCGATATCGCCAATATCGGCGGCAACATCACCAATCTCGGCAACACGATCAACAACATCGCCGGCGACACCTCGACCATCTACACCAACGCCAATGGCGAGGGCATCCGCTATGCCCGCACCAACGAGACCGGCCTGGCGCAGACCGATTCCTTCGCGCAAGGCGTCGGTTCCACCGCAGTCGGCTACCAGGCGACCGCGACCGGCGTCAGCGCGCTTGCGCTCGGCCGCGACAGCGCGGCAAGCATCGACGGCAGCGTGGCGCTCGGTCAAGGTTCGGTCTCTGACCGCGCGATCGCTCCGGCTTCCGGGCAGATCGCGGCCGGTCCGTCGAACTTCATCCAGTACAACACGACCGACAAGACGCTGCTCGGCGCCGTGTCGGTCGGTACTGCCACGGCCTACCGGCAGATCACCAACGTGGCCGACGGCACGCAGGACCAGGACGCCGTGACTGTGCGCCAGCTGGCGGGAGCGATCGCGGCGGTCTCCGCCACCTCGACGAAATATTTCCATGCCAATTCGACAGCCGGCGACTCGCTGGCGGTCGGAGCGGAATCGGTCGCGGTTGGCCCGACCACGGTCGTCAATGGCGACAATGGCGTCGGCATCGGCAATGGAGCCGTCGTCGACCAGACGGCACCCGGCGGCACCGCCATCGGGCAGAACGCCCATGTCATGCTGGCCGACGGCATCGCGCTCGGCACCGACTCCACCGCCGCCGGCGTGCAATCCATCGCACTGGGCGCCGGCGCCCAAAGCACCTTCGCCAACAGCGTGGCGCTGGGCGCGTCGTCCATCACCACGGTCGGCGCGCAGGCCGGCTACACAGCCTTTGCCCTCGGCGCCGCGCAGACATCGGCCGGCGAAGTGTCCTTCGGTGCCGCCGGGGCGGAGCGCAAGCTCACCAATGTCGCGGCGGGTTCGGCTGATACGGACGGCGTCAACGTCTCGCAGTTGCGCGGTGTCTCACAAAATGTTTCCAACCTGTTCGGCGGCGGCACCACGGTCAATCCCGACGGCTCGATCACCGGTCCGACCTACAACATCCAGGGCAACAACTACTCGACGGTCTATGACGGCTTCACCGCCGTCAACAATGCGCTCACCACCATCAACAATGGCGGCGGCATCAAATATTTCCACGCCAATTCGACGCTGGCCGACAGCCTTGCCGGCGGCACCGACGCGGTGGCGATCGGGCCGGAGAGCGTGGCGAGCGGCACCGACAGCCTGGCCGCGGGCCATGGTTCGACGGCCACCGGGCAGGGCGCCGTGGCGCTCGGCCAGGGCGCGCAGGCCAACAATGCCAGCGATGTGGCGCTCGGCTCCGGCTCGGTGTCGCAGACCGCCGTCGGCACGTCCAACACGGTCATCAACGGCAAGACCTACGCCTTTGCCGGCACGACCCCGGACGGCACCGTCAGCGTCGGCGATGCCGGCGCGGAGAGGACGATCACCAATGTCGCCGCCGGACGCGTTTCTTCCGACAGCACCGATGCGATCAACGGCTCGCAGCTCTACGCCACCAACACAGCGATCGAAGACCTGACCAAAACGATCGGCGGCATCGGCGGCACCGTCCAAAACACCGTGCAGTACGACACCGTCACCAATCCGGACGGATCGACGACCAAAATCAACAAGATCACGCTGCAGGGCGGCGATCCGAATGCGCCTGTCGTCATCTCCAATGTCGGCCCCGGCGTTGCCGGCACCGACGCGGTCAACGTCAACCAGCTGAACCTGAATCTGGCTCAGAGCAAGACCTATACCGACCAGGTTGCTGTCACGACGTTGCAACAAGCCAACACTTATACCGACCAGAAGTTCAGCCAGCTCAATTCCGACATCAGCGGCATCCGGGACGAAGCACGGCAGGCGGCGGCAATCGGTCTGGCGGCAGCCTCGCTCCGCTACGACGACCGTCCCGGCAAGCTGAGCGTGGCGGCGGGCGGTGGCTTCTGGCGGGACTCGAGCGCCTTTGCCTTCGGCGCGGGCTACACCAGCGAGGACGGCCGCATCCGTGGCAATGTGTCCGGCACGGCGGCGGGTGGAAATGTCGGTGTCGGCGCCGGGCTGAGCTTCACCTTGAACTGAGGCGGGGACCTGGGGCGGGAATGAACAGGCGAACCGGCCATGTCAGGCCAGGCTCGAATCCGGGAAACCCGCTTGGTTTTCCCGGACTAGCCATGGCATTCCTGACCTGCCTGGCGCTTGCCGGCGGGCTGGCGCCGGCTGCCGCGCAGACGGCTTCGCCATATAGGGTCAAGCCCTCCGACGTGGTCGTGCCGCCGGACGTGAAGCTCGGACAATACCAGCGCACCATCCGTCCCTTCGAGAACTGGACGCTGATCTGCGACGAGAACCTCAAGGCGCGCAAGAAGGTCTGCAACGTCTCGCAGGTGATCGAGGACGGGGCGGGCAAGATGGCGTTCAGCTGGTCGCTCGCCGCCACCCAGGACGGCAAACCCTACATGATCCTGCGCACCGCGCCGAACGCCAGGAGCGATGGGCTGGTATCGCTGAAGTTCGAGGGGCGCGCCGAATCCATCGACGTGCATTTGAACGGCTGCAACGAAGTGGTCTGTGTCGGCATGCTGCCGGTGGGACCTCTGATGCGCCAGGAGATAGCGCAGAAGGCGACGCCGGCGATTTCCTACCCGACCGTCGATGGCCAGACCGTTACCGTCACCGCAACGCTCAAGGGGCTGTCCGAGGCCCTTGCGCCAGTCAAATAGCCGAGGCAGCACCGTGAGCCAGCAAGACCCGTTCATCTCCGCGACGCGCAGCAACCCGACCGTTGAGCCGGATCGCAAAAGGACCGTCGAGCCGCCGCGGCGTTGGCCGCGCGTCATCGGTTTGTGTGCGCTGGGGCTGGTCATGATGGGCATCGGCTTCGCCGCAGCGAACTATGCCGCGATCGCCGGTCTCGTCGGCACGCCGACGGCCGCTCAGGCCGGCACGGCGCCGCCCGCGCTGCCGGACTCGCCCTTCCTCCAACACGTCAAGCAATCCGGCGTGCAGGCCTGTTCAACCGTCTATCCGGTGCTCGGACAGCTTTTGACGACCGGCTCGAAATACAGCGTCAAGTCGCTGTGGAGCGACCAGGCCGCCGACAAGCACGCCGTGCAGGCGCTTGTCGGTCTGGACTATGCGACGGAGCGCTACAGCGGGCCGGCCGCCGGCATCGTTTTTGCTTCGCCCACCGCCACGGGTTGCGAAGGCACCATGGTGCGGGTGGCGCCGTTCGCCAGCCCCTGCGCCGATGTCACGTCCGCGCTTCCGCAAGGCAGCAAGATCACGGATCATCTCGGACAGGTCGAAGTGTACGAGCTTGGCGGCAACACGGGCGAAGCCCTTCTGCTGCCGACGGGCAACACATGCGTGGTGATTTCCATCGCATCGGCGGCCAAGTGAGAATGTCAGGCGAATGGGCGAGGCGCCCTGGAAAGGATTGCGGACCATGAAATCGCGACGTTTGACAGTCTTGTGCATGGCCTTGCTGTGGAGCGGGCAGGTCGTCTCGGCCGATCTGGTGGAGCCGTCCGAGCCACCGCAGGAGGAGAAAGGCATCTGGGCGGCAATCGCCTACTCCCAGACCGATACCAAATACGGCTTCTTCTGGGGCGCCGACAAGCGGCAGGAAGCGAAGGACATAGCGCAGAAATATTGCGAGAATGCCGGTGGAAAGGCCTGCAACGTCGTTACCGTGTTCCGCAATCACCGTCATTGGACGGACGACGATAAGACCGGATTTCCCTACAAGCATTGCGGCGCGCTCGCCGTGGCAGACAAAGTGGAGCACCGGTTCACCCCGTGGGGCGTGAACTCCGCCGAGACCCGCCGGGAAGCGGAGGATCTCGCCCTGCAAGCCTGCGAGGCAGGGGGGACCCAATGCAAGATCCGTGAATGGGTCTGTACGTGACGATAAACACGGGTCCTCGAGCCGCTACTTCGGGCATTTGCCCGGCACCCAAGAGAAGGCAGCATTCATTGGTTCGTAGACAGCTTTTCCCGAGGGCAGCCGTCATCTGCGCGGCTGCCTTCGCCGCTTCGGTGCCGGCCGTTTTCGCGCAACAGCAGCAGGCTTCGCTTCCCAATGGCGCATCGTCGCTCCAGGAAACCTATCAGGACTGGCAGCTGGCCTGCGGCATGCAGGACAATGCCCGGGTCTGCACGGTCACGCAGGACCAGACGCAGAAAAACGGCCAGAGGCTTCTGGCCGTGGAACTGCGCGTGGGGCAGAAGGGCGGGCTGATCGGAACCTTGCTGCTGCCCTTCGGCATCCTGTTCGAGCCCGGCGTGACGCCCCAGATCGACGACCAGCCGCCCGTCGGGGCGTTGAAGTTCAGGACCTGCCTGCCGAACGGCTGCGTGGCGCTGTTTCCGATCGACCGGGCGCTGATGCAGAAGCTCAAGGCGGGCACCGAGCTGAAACTCGACGTCACCACCGCGGCCGACACCAAGCTGAGTTTTCCGGTGTCGCTGAAAGGCCTTGGCGCCGCCCTCGATCGCATGGTCGCGCTGAGCGCACGTTGACGAGGGTGCCGTACGCGACTGCCGGCGGATGCCAAGGTCCTCGTCCCCTGCGGGCGCTCAGCGTCATACCGGAGCCTGACCCGGTCGGTCATTTCAAAAGGCCCATTGCAGCGCGAGGCCGATAACCGACAATCCCATCGCAGTCGTCGCGAGCCAGCCGAGAAAGCGCAGCCAGCCCTCGACGGGGAATTCGCCCATGATCTCGAAACGCCCGGTCATCAGCATCATGACGACCATTACGGGGACCGCGCATATGCCGTTGATGACGGCGCTCCAGTAAAGCGCCTTGATGGGATCGATCGGCGTCAGCATGATCCCCATTCCCAGCACCACGGCGGCGGCCAAGGTCGCATAGAATGCCAACGCTTGCTTCGGCTTGCGCTCCAGCCCCACTGGCCAGCGGCGCGCCTCGCCCACGGCGAAAGCGGCCGAGCCGGCGAGAACCGGCACCGCGAGAAGGCCAGTGCCGATAATCCCCATCGCAAAAATCACAAAGGCGAATTTGCCCGCGACCGGCTCCAGGGCCTCGGCTGCGTCGGTGGAGGAATTGATGTCGGTCACCCCGGCCTTGTGCAGGGTGGCGGCCGTCGTGACGATGATTGCAATGGCGATCAGGTTCGAAAAAGCCATACCCACCAGGGTGTCGGCGCGAATGCGCTGGAACGCTCGCGGCGCCTGCCAGGGTGCCCATTTCAAAGGCTTGGCCTTCGGGTCGATCTTCTCCTCTTCGACCTCTTGCGATGCTTGCCAGAAGAACAGGTAGGGAGAAATCGTGGTGCCGAGTATGGCCAGAAGCGTCGTGAAGAACGCCCGGCTCCATTCGACATGCGGAACGACGATTCCCTTGAGTGCCTCGCCCCATGGGATATCAGCCAGAAACGCGGCCACCACGTAGGCAAAGAGGCTCAGCGTTGTCCATTTCAGGACCGTGACGTAGCGGCTGTAGTCGAGGAAGACGATCGCCAAAACGCATGCCACGCCGAACGCAACGACGTAAAGCGAGCTTGGGCCGCCCACCAGCAACCACAATGCATCAGCCATCGCGCTCAGGTCCGCCCCGATGTTGATCACGTTGGCGGCGAACAAAAGCAAGGCTACAAAATACATCAGCGGAGACGGGTAGTGCCGTGCGAGGTTGCCGGAAATACCTCGACCTGTCGTCCGGCCTATTCGCGCTGCTATCTCCTGGATCGCGACCATGAGCGGAAAGGTGAAGACCATCGTCCAGCCGACATTGAACCCCAACTGGGCGCCCGCCTGGCTGTAGGTGCCGATGCCCGAAGGATCGTCGTCCGAAGCGCCTGTGATGAAACCAGGCCCGATTGTGCGCAGCAGCCGCTGGAATGGCCCTTTTGCCCGAAGATTGCTCTGTTTCTCAGAGACTTCGGCGCTTATGTTGCTCATGCAGGTGCTCCAAATACGGGGTCCCTTCCGTAATCCGCCTGAAGCAAAATTCGGCGATCGCCATTCGGTTCCGTTAGCTATCGCTGAAACGCCGTTGGTGCCGTGTCGCCAGGTCGTGCTTGCTTTGCCGGCGATATGCTATTTCTCAGGCGCGAGATCGAGCGAAGGTCTCGGCGATCGCGAGAACCGCGGCGTGTATAGGTCCCGCGGTTAGACTGGGCATGATCGACGCGTCGACGACAAAAAGATTGTCGAGCGCCTTCAGCCGCAGATCCGCATCGACGACGGCGTCCGGATCCTTGCCCATCCTGCAAGTGCCACAGGGATGATGATGCGTGATGACCGACTGCGCGATGAAGTCGTCCATGTCAGCCGCGCTGTTCAGGCTGCCTGGCAGGAGTTCGCGCTCGCGCCAGCCGGCGAGTTCATCCCGATGTCCGATCGTCCGGGCTGCCTCGAGCGCCTGGCGAAACAGCGCACGGTCCCGGCCGCTTTGCAAATATGCGGGGTCGATGATCAACCGATCGTCGAGCTCCGGCCCGCTTATGCGCACGCTGCCGCGGCTCGCTGGATGGGTGATCCCGAACAGCAGCGAATATGCCGTGCCGGCGGCAGGCGCCTGAAAGCGTTCCGACACGATCGGCGCGATGCCGCAACCAACGACGATTTCGGGCTGACCGGTACCGGTGAACCCGTCGGCGCGCATATACGCCATCGATTCCGAGTGCTGGAGGCGCGATGGAGGAACGTGCCTGCGAGCCGCATAAAGGTTGCCGGCGCCAAGCAGGTGATCCTGAAGGTTTCGACCGACTTCCGGCATATCGATCAGGCAGCCAACGCCGGCGGTATCGAGCATGTCGTGCGGACCGATGCCCGAGCGCATCAGCAAAGCCGGACTTTCCAGCGCGCCGGCGCAAAGGACAATTTGATCCGCGAGGATTTCGACCGGACCCTGTCGCCCTGCGATTTCGAGGCCGCGGACCCGATTGCTCGCCAGGTTAAGCCGCCGCACTCGCGATCCCGTGAGGATGGTCAGGTTCTCGCGGCCTCGAACAGCCGGCGTGAGCCAGGCGTCCGCCACCGTAACCCGCCGCCCATCGCGAATGTTCAAGGAGTTCGGGGTGACGCCGATCATCTCCCCGCTGTTGTGCCCTTCAAGACGCGGCAGGCCGAGCGAAGCGCCGGCTTCGATAAACGCGCGCGCGACCGGACTGACCTCGTCGGCCGGCAAATGGACGGGCATCGGCCCGCCCTTGCCGTAAAGGCCGTTGCCGCCGAGCGGGTGATCCTCGATAGCCCGAAACGCGGGCAGCAATTCATCCCAGCTCCATCTGTTATCGCCGGTCGCGTCGACCCATGCCTGGAAGTCCCGGGGATGACCACGCATGTAACCCATCGCGTGCAGGCAACTCGAGCCGCCGACCACCCGCCCGCGCGCCCAGCGATGCACCCGGCCAGCGGTCCCGGCTTGCGGCTCCGTGCGATAGTCCCAATCGTAGCCACGGCCCTGAAGTGCCGGCCATGCGGCGGGGTTCCAGATGTCGGGATCCACCGCTTCTTCGCCTGCCTCGATCAGCAGAACGCGGCTGTCCGGCTTTTCACTCAGTCGCGCCGCAAGCAATGCGCCAGCCGACCCGCCGCCGACGATGACGATATCGGCATCCCGTTCGCGCTCAAAATTCGCCCAGCTCATCATCACTCCATCTGACGCTTGCGTATTTGGATGGTCGGCAAGTTTGGCGCCGGCACGAGGTGGCCTACGCATCGACCGTTCGCGGACAGTCGATCCGCGACATCGTCAAAGGCTTCGGGTTTCAGGCGGAGCAACTGTCTTTCGAAAAACTCAAATCGCGCTGTCCATGGACATCTTCGCTGCCGCTTTGGCCTTCAACAGGTGATTTTTGGAGGCCTTGCGGGCGGCCTTCTCGTCGCCGGCGGCGATGGATTCGTATATCTCCTTCATCTCCGCCAGGCTGCTCTGTGCCCTGCCATCCAAGGACATCGATCGTCCGCGAAAGAAGCTGATCCTGGCCACAAGGCCACGATGGACCTCCTCAAGGATCGGGTTGCCGCAATTGGCCAGTATGATCGAATAGAAGTCCGCGGCGGTCATGACCTGTGCCAGGCTGTCATTGCTGGACGCCGCAGCTTCGAACGCGGAAAGAGATTTCTCGAGTTCAAGCAACTGCTCCGGGGAAATTCTCGACGCGCAGCGTCCCGCGGCCTCGACTTCCAGCAGCTCTCGAACCTCGTAGATGGCGGTTGCCACCTCCCACGTAAGCGACGGTATCGACGGCCCGCGGTTGGGGACGATCTCGATCAGGCGCTCGGCCTCGAGACTGCGCAAAGCCTCCCTTAGCGAAGGGCGACTGATGCCGAGCTGTGTGCACAGCTGACTTTCGATGAGGCGGCTTCCCGGCTGGAACAATCCGGAGAAGATGGCGAGCCGTAACTTGTCGACGGTCTCGCGTTGAACTGTTCGTGGGGAAATTCGCAAATTCAAATCTGGAGGCATCTCTAACGTCTCATCGGTTTGAGTCGCAATCTCCTAACCAGCATACGTCACGCCGTGGAAAATAGCCAGATTGTCAAATCTGAAGATTGCAAGAATGTCAGACAATCTGCTTGACGTCCTTCTGGCTGTATGATCCTTTTGACCGAGACGGGCAGTGACGGTGAGGATCATGAACATTGCGGCAGGGATAGCTTCCGACCAATTTGGCTCGCGACGCATCGACACCGGCCGCATCACCTTGAATGCGCGCGAGGCGGGCAACGGCCCGTTGATGCTGTTTTTCCATGGCATTACCTCCAATTCCGCGGTCTTCACGCCGTTGATGGCTCGGCTCTCGGATCGCTTCACGACCGTGGCCGTCGACCAGAGAGGGCACGGCCACAGCGACAAGCCGGAAGGCGGTTACGAGGCGCATGACTACGCGGACGACATTGCCGGCTTGATCCGTACCCTCGGCCGGGGTCCTGCCATCCTCGTCGGACATTCGCTTGGCGCGAGAAACTCCGTCACGGCAGCCGTGCGACATCCAGATCTGGTGCGGTCGGTCATCGCAATCGACTTCACGCCCTATATCGAGACCGAAGCGTTGGATGCGCTGGAAGCCCGGGTAAACGCGGGAAGCCAGCTTTTCGAGGATATCAAGGCCGTCGAAGCCTATCTTGCCGGCCGCTATCCGAACATTCCCGCCGACGCCATCAGGATCCGAGCCGAGAGCGGCTATCAGCGGGTCGACGGCGGGCTGCGACCATTGGCGTCGCCCGCGGCCATGGCCCAGACGGCCAAGGGCCTGCGATCGGACCTGGTGCCCGCCTATCGGGATGTGGCGAAGCCCGTCCTCATCGTTCGGGGCGAGGCGAGCAAATTGGTTTCGGCGGCGGCGCTGGCGAAAACAAGCCGGCTGCGGCCCGATCTGCCCGTGGTCGTCGTTCCGGGCGCCGACCACTACGTCAACGAGGTATCTCCCGAGATCACGCTGAAAGCGATCACGAATTTCATCGACGCCTGACGGCCCAGCACGCCGTCTTCTTGTACGCAGCATCAGGATAGAAAATGGCCAATGTAAACAAAACCCAGGGTAAGGCGCGCCGTGCCGAGGTCGCTGGCGGCGGCTTTGCCGGTCTGACCGCCGCCATCGCTCTGAGGCAGAACGGTTGGGATGTCAGGCTGCACGAAAAGAGCTCGGAGCTGCGGGCATTCGGCGCGGGCATCTATCTCTGGCACAATGGCCTTCGCGTGCTCGAAGGACTGGGCGCCCTGGATGATGTTCTCCAAGGTTCGCACACGCCCCCGACCTACGAGACCTGGATGCATAACAAGTCGGTTTCCAAGGAGACGTTCAACGGTCTCCCTTGGCGCATCATGACCCGGAGCCACCTGCATGACGCCCTGGTCAACCGCGCCCGCGCGCTGGGTGTCGACGTATCGGTCAACTCCGAAGCGGTCGCCGCCGATCCGGAAGGCCGCCTGACGCTTCAGACGGGAGAGGTTCTCGAAGCCGACCTGATCGTCGGCGCCGACGGCGTTGGCTCCAAGGTCAGGGACTCCATTGGCTTCAAGCAGGACCGATGGGTCTCCAAGGACGGTCTCATCCGGCTGATCGTGCCTCGCAAGAAGAAGGAACTCGGTCACGGCGAGTGGGACAACACCATAGACATGTGGAACTTCTGGCCGCGCGTTCAGCGGATCCTCTACTCGCCCTGCAACGAGAATGAGCTTTATCTCGGCCTCATGGCTCCAGCCGCCGATCCGCGGGGATCGCAGGTGCCGATCGACCTCGAGGTCTGGGTCGAGATGTTCCCTTTCCTGGAGCCGTGCCTGATCGAGGCGGCGAAGCTGAAAACAGCCAGGTACGACAAGTACGAAACGACCAAGCTCGACAGCTGGACAAGAGGCAAGGTGGCCCTGGTGGGAGATGCCGCGCATGCGATGTGTCCGGCTCTTGCCCAGGGTGCCGGTTGCGCGATGGTCAATGCCTTCAGCCTGTCGCAAGGTTTGCAGACTGGCTCTTCGGTCGAGGACGCGCTCGTCGCGTGGGAAAAGCGCATTCGCCCGATCACCGATCGCTGCCAGGCGCTGTCCGGCGACTATGCGGCGAACCGCTCGCTCTCGAAGGGAAACATGTTCACGCCGGCGGCATTGGAAGCAGCCCGCTACGACCCGCTGCGCGGCGTCTTCTCATGGCCGCAGTAGCATCGGACGAGCCGCTCAACGCATTAATCGGCGCGCGCGCAAGCTGCGCTCCCTTCAGGAGATAAAGATGAACTATTCCAGTGAAGTCGAACGGGATTACGATGTCAGGGGGTGGTACGCCTCGGTCCAGGAAAGCCGGCATGATGGCGGCCAGCCTGGCGAGACCCTCGTCAAAGTCGCGACTGGCGTGGTCATCCGCAATCCGTTCGCCGGAAAGTTCGTCGCCGAACTGTCCGACCTGACCAATCCCAGTTCAGCCATCGGTCATGCGCTCGGCGAGCGGGCGGTGGCGCTGCTCGGCAACAGGCCGGTCGAAAGCTATGGCAAAGGCGGTATCGCGGGCACATCCGGCGAGCAGGAACATGTCGTCGCCTGCATCACCACGGTGTTCGGAGATCCGCTGCGCCAGCAAGTGGGCGGCGGCAAGGCCTGGATCTCGTCGGTCAGCAAGGTCGCCGCAGCCGGCACATCCATCGATATCCCGCTTGCCCACAAGGACGAGCTCTACATCCGTTCCCACTATGATGCCGTCACATTTTCGGTGCCGGATGGCCCGCGCCCCGATGAGCTTTTGATCTGCGTGGCCGTCGCATCGGGTCCGCGCGTTCATCAGCGCGTCGGGGGCAAATCCGTCGCCGACCTCAAGGCCGGTGTCTAGTTCGATCGAAATTGGCGAAGGACGAATTCCATGCCCCTGAACATCAAGGACCTCAAGATTACGTCGGCGGATTTCAAGCCGCTCGGGAAGTTGCGCGACGAGCATGCCGGCGACAAAGGCAATGTGTTGCCCAGGCTTACGGTCAGCGGCGTCCCCGCGGGCACGAAGGAACTCGCGGTCATCTGCCATGATCCCGACGCGCCCTTGCCCAACGGCTTCACCCATTGGGTCGTCTACGGCATCGATCCGTCGACCACCGATCTTTCGGACGCGCAGGAAAAGTTTCGCGTCGGGCCAAACGGCGCCGGCGGCAAGCAGTATTACGGGCCCCAGCCGCCTGCAGGCCATGGAGAACATCACTATTACTTCTGGGTCTATGCCCTGGACACCAAGGTCGAAGGGACCCCTACCAGGGAGGAGTTCCTGCAGAAATACGCCGGGAACATCATCGAGCAAAACCGGATCGTTGGCCTCTACGAAAACAAGTGAAATCCGCGACGCCGGCGACCGATAACTAAGAATAGAAATGGTCGCCAGCTCCGCGAAATGGGAGAATTTGGAAATGAAAGACAACAGCCCAGCGCACCAGGCGGTCTTCGAAGAGCTGGTCACGGCGACGAAGATCCTTCTGAACGAAGGCATCATGGATACGTTCGGGCACATCAGTGCCCGTGACCCCCAAGATCCCCAAAGCTTCTTCCTGGCGCAGAAGCTTGCTCCGAGCCTGATAACCGTCGACGACATCCAGCGTTTCAATCTCGACGGCGAGACGTCGGACAATCGCCCGTCCTATCTTGAGCGCTACATCCACAGCGAGATCTACAAGGCGCGGCCCGACGTCCAGTGTGTGCTCCACACCCATTCTCCCGCTGTCCTGCCGTACTGCTTCGTCGATACGCCGCTTCGGCCGGTCACCCACATGGGAGCTTTCATCGGCGAGAAAGTCCCGGTCTACGAGATTCGCGACAAGAATGGCGACGAGACGGATCTCTTCGGCGGCAGCCCCGGGATCTGCGCTGATATCGCCGAAAGTCTCGGCAACCAGACAGTGGTGCTCATGGCGCGGCATGGCGTCGTCAATGTCGGCAACTCCGTGCGTGAGGTCGTCTTCCGGGCGTTCTATCTCGAGCAGGAAGCGGCAGCGCTCACGGCCGGCCTGCGGATCGGCAACATCAAATATCTATCGCCGGGCGAGATAAAGACGGCAGGAAAACTCGTCGGCGCCCAGATCGATCGAGGATGGAATCACTGGTCGCAGCGTCTGAGAGAGGCCGGCCTGGCCTAGTGCCGGCCGCCTTGAGGAATACCTAGTCCATCCGGCCCCGGCCGGGATGGTCCAGGCTCGGTTTCAATAGTTCCCTGGCGCAGGAGCGCCGGACCAAGGCAATGAAACGCACCATGCCGCACGCGGAAAGTTACGACTACATCATCGTTGGGGCCGGATCGGCCGGTTGCGTGCTCGCCAACCGGCTGAGCGCCGACCCCGGATGTTCGGTGCTGCTGCTCGAGGCCGGCGGCTGGGATCGCGACCCCATGATCCACATCCCGCTTGGCTGGGGCAAGATCCTGACCGAGCGACGTCACGACTGGATGTATTTCTGCGAACCGGAAGACAATGTCGGCGGACGCAGAGTCGAGTGCGCCCGCGGCAAGGTGATCGGCGGATCTTCGTCGACCAACGCCATGGCCTATGTGCGGGGAAATCGCGGCGATTACGACCGTTGGGCGGCCAGCGGGCTCCATGACTGGTCGTACGACAAGGTGCTGCCCTATTTCCGCAAGCAGGAGAGCTGGGAAGGAGGCGCGAGCCACTTTCGCGGCGGCAATGGTCCGGTCAGCACCCAGTTCTGCCGTTACAAGGACCCGCTGATCGACGCGTTTGCGCAGGCCAGCGTGGAGGCAGGATATCCACAGACGGACGACTACAATGGTGAGCGGCAGGAAGGTTTCGGCCGCCTCCAGATGACAATCTCGAAAGGTCGGCGCAGCTCGACCGCGTCCGCCTATCTGCGGCCAGCCCTGAAGCGGCCCAATTTGACCGTGCTGACCGGAGCGACGGCGACGAAGATCACGCTGGAGGGCACACGCGCCACCGGGGTGGTTGTGAACCATGGCGGCGGCCAACGGTCGGTCGTCGCCCGCAGGGAAGTCCTGCTCTCGGGCGGCGTCATCAACACGCCGCAACTTCTGATGCTGTCCGGCATAGGGGCGCCAGAGGAACTCGCGACGCACGGTATCCAGACGCGGGTCAACCTGCCGGCGGTCGGCAAGAACCTGCAGGATCACGTCTCGGTCATTCTCATGTACCGGCGCCGGGGGCCGGGCGGCCCTTTCCTTCGCAACATGCGTGCCGACCGGATCGGGTTCGATTTCGCCAAGACCTACTTCACGGGACGAGGTTTCTCGGGAGATGTGCCCGGTGGGGTCGTCGCGTTCCTGAAAAGCGGCCCGGAGCGTCCGTTGCCGGATGTGCAACTGCTGTTCACGGCCGCCCCGCTCGCCGCGTGGCCGTATTTCGAGCCGTTCAAGGCGCCGTTTCCGGACGGGTTCGCCACACGGATCGTGGCGACGCAGCCTGAAAGCCGGGGCGCGGTGAAATTGGCCTCGGCCGATCCTCTCGCGGCGCCACTGATCCACCAGAATTTCCTCGCCTCGCCGAAGGACTGGGCCTCGCTTCGGGCCGGCTTCCGAGTGGCGAGGGACCTCGCGTCGCAACCCTCCATGCAGCCCTTCATCGAGGCGGAGTTTTTCCCTGGCCCGAAGTGCCAGAGCGACGACGAGATCGATGAACATATCCGCAAGACGTCCATCACCGTGCATCACCCGGCGGGAACCTGCCGGATGGGCGCCGACGCGGCCTCGGTCGTCGACCCGCAATTGCGGCTTCGTGGCGTCGACGGCCTGAGGGTGGTGGACGCTTCCGTCATGCCCGACCTGGTCTGCGGAAACATCAACGCGGCGGTGATCATGATTGCCGAGAAAGCCGCCGATCTCCTCGCGGCATCAAAAGCGGCAACGCAAAGCAGGGCAGCATAATGATCCAGCGTATCGCCATCATCGGTCTGGGTACGATGGGGCCTGGCATGGCCGCCCGGCTCGCCAGGGGCGGCCTGCAGGTCGTCGCCTACGACGTTGCCCCGGCTGCGATCGAGCGCGCGGGGTCCATGCTGGGCGTGGCCGAGAGCGTTCTCGACGCCCTGGGTATCGCGGCGCCACCGGCCGGCGCCGGAACGGTCCGCTTCACGGATGACATCGCAGACGCGGTATCGGGCGCCGACCTCGTCATCGAGAACGTTCCTGAAAACATTTCGATCAAGGCCGATGTCTATCGCACGATCGACAGCCTGATCGCATCGGACACGATCGTCGCGTCCGACACGTCGGGCATCCCGATCACCAAGCTGCAGGCGCACATCTCCCATCCCGAGCGGATGGTGGGCATGCACTGGTCGAACCCGCCGCACATCATCCCGATGATCGAGGTGATCGCAGGCGAAAAGACCGCGCCGCATATCGTGACGACGATTCGCGACCTGATCCGCTCGATCGGCCTCTTGCCGGTGGTGGTGAAGAAGGATGTTCCGGGCTTCGTCGAAAACCGCGTGCTCTATGCGTTGCTGCGCGAGGCGGTCGACCTTGTCGAGCGCGGTGTCATCGAGCCGGAAGATCTCGACACCTGCGTCTCGTGGGGCATCGGCTACAAGATCGCGGTCATCGGGCCGATGGCGCTGCTCGATATGGCGGGCCTCGATATCTACAAGTCCGTCTCGTCCTTCCTCAACGCCGATCTCTCCAATCGCGACGATGTCGCGCCGATGGTGCTGGAAAAGACGAACGCGTCGAAGCTCGGCATCAAGTCGGGGGAGGGCATGTTCTCCTACACGCCCGAGCAGACAAAGGCGCTGCAAGGCGAACGGGCGCGCAAGCTCGTCGCGGTGCGGCGGATCCTGGAGGGCCGGGAGTAGCCATGACACATCGTGCTCACAAGGCCGGTCGGGTTGGGGTACCGCATGGAGGGCCAAGCCATGCGTGTTGAAACCATCCGGGCAGCCGGTGGCCGGCCGGCCCATATACGTCACGACGACCTGATCTCCGCCAAGGGCGTTTCGGTGGTCATGGCCAAGCAATTGGTTCTGCAGAACATCGATCTTTCGGTACCGAAGGGATCGTTTGTTTCTCTCATTGGTCCTTCCGGCTGCGGCAAGAGCACCTTGCTGAAGGTTCTGGCCGGACTTGTAAATCCGACAAGCGGCAGCGTTTCGATCGCCGGGCTTTCGCCGGTCGAGGCGGCGCGCAAACGCATGATCGGCCTCGTCTTCCAGGACGCCAACCTTTTGCCGTGGAAGAACGCCGTCGACAACGCTTCCATGCTGCTAGGTATCGCCGACAAGTCGCTTTCGCGCGCGCAACTACGGACGCGCGGACAGGAGATGCTTGAGCTGGTGGGCCTGGGCGACAGCGCCCACAAGCGTCCGAACGAATTGTCAGGCGGCATGCGCCAGCGCGTCGCTATCGCGCGGGCGCTGGCGCTCGATCCGGCGGTGCTGCTGATGGACGAGCCGTTCGGCGCGCTCGACGCCATTACCCGCGACCAGATGGGTCAGTCGCTGCTGGAGATCTGGCAGCGCACCGGCAAGACCATCGTTCTTGTCACCCACTCCATCGACGAGGCCATTCATTTGTCTCGCCATGTTCATGTGCTGGGGATCAAGCCGGGCCGGATCACCGAAAGCCTCGATATTGGCCTGCCCTATCCGCGCGATCTGTCGGTGACGGAAGATCCGGAGTTCGTCAGGCTGGTGGTTCAACTGCGCACCATGCTGCGCGCCAGCCACCAACCGGGAGGCGTGTCATGAGCGATCAACCCATCACCAATCCCTCCGACTCGCGGTTTGCCTCGAGTTGGGTGGCCGCGACCGGCAGCTGGCTGCCGGCGGTCATACTTTTGCTGGCGACGATCGTCGTATGGGAAGCCGTGGTGCGGATTTTCGCTATCTCCGCCTTCATCATTCCCGCTCCGTCCGAAATCGCGCAATCGCTGGTCGCGCAATGGGCAACGCTGATGCAGGCGACGCTGGTGACGGCAGGCGAGATCCTGTTCGGGTTCCTTGTCTCCGTCGTGGTCGGCGTCGCCATTGCGCTGGTCATCGTGCGCTTCGACTGGCTGGGGCGAGCGCTTTATCCGCTGGTGGTGTTGTTCCAGAACGTGCCGAAGGTGGCGCTGGCGCCGATCTTCATTCTCTGGTTCGGCTATGGGCTCGCGCCCAAGATCGGCCTGATCCTGGTCATCGCCTTCTTCCCGGTGACATTGTCGATGCTGGCCGGCATGCAGTCGGTCGATCGCTCGCTGCTGTCGCTGATGAACTCGGTCGGCGCCAGCCCGACGCAGATCCTGTTCAGGATCCGCGTTCCGCATTCGCTGCCGAACCTGATGGCGGGAACCAAGATCGCGGCCACGCTGAGCGTGATCGGCGCCATCGTCGGCGAATTCGCCGGTGCCTCGGACGGCTTAGGCTACGTCATCCAGTTCGCCTCGACCCAGCTCGACACGGCGCTGGTCTTCGCGGCGCTGCTGCTCGTCTCCGTGCTCGGCATCGCCTTCTACTACGCCGCCGAAATCCTCGAACGCATCGTGGTGCCATGGGCACCGAAATTCAGCCAGGCCTAGGCCTCTCGATCAACCACCGTCAATAAAAGGGAACAAAAATGCTGAGACGCTCACTTATCAAGGTAGCCACGCTTGCGGCCTTTGCCGGCGCGCTTGGCTTCTCGAACGCGACGCTGGCGGCTGACAAGATCACGGTCCAACTCGATTGGGTGGTGCGCGGCAATCATGCCATGTTCTTCGTCGGCAAGGAAAAAGGCTTCTTCGCCAGGAACGACATCGACGTTGCCGAAATCCGCAAGGGTTCGGGTTCGCCGGATGCCATGCGGCTGGTGGGCAACGGGAACGCGGATTTCGGTTTCGGCGATCTTCCCACGCTCGCCGTGGCCCGCTCGCAGAGCGTTCCGGTGGTGGCGGTGGCAGCCGTCAACCAGCACTCGCCGCTGGCAATCATGTCGCTCGCCAAGACGGTGAAGCTCACCAAGCCGGCCGATCTCAAGGGCCTGACCATCGGCATTCATCCAGCGGGCTCGACCTACATCTTCTTCAAGGGCTTCCTGGCGGCCAACGGCCTGACCGAAAAGGACATGACGCTGAACAGCGTCTCGCCGCCCTATGAAAGCTATCTGCTTCTCGGCCGGGTTCAGACGGTGGTCGGCTATGTCGACGCCGAGGTTCCCGAACTGGAAGCCAAGGCGGGCGGTCCCGGTTCGCTCAGCATCATGATGGGCGCCGACCATGGCTGGAAGGCTTATGGCTCCGGCCTGTTCACCTCGGAGACAATGATCAAGGACAAGCCGGACGTCGTCGCCCGTTTCGTCAAGGCCTACAGGGAAGCCTTCGATTATGTCGTCGCCCATCCGGAAGAAGCCGCCGAGATCACCGCGAAGGCCGCACCCGGTTACGCGGACAAGAAGGATGTGCTGCTGGCCCAGATCAACGCCGACGTCGCCTCAACCTTCACCAGCCCCGACACCAAGGACCACGGCCTCGGCTGGATGACGAAGACGCAGTGGGAGGAAACGCTGAAGACGCTCACCGACCAGGGCGTGCTCAAAGCTGCGCTGTCGGCCGACGACGTCTTCACCGACAAGTTCCTGGAGGAATAGGGCACGATGGCCCGGACGGACCGATCAATGAGCGCCTACCGGCATGCCAGGCTGTCCTGCTCCATGCCGCAGGACACTTCGCGCTCGCCTTTGGCGGCGTCGGTTCGGTCGAGCGCGATCTGCCCGCGCGTGGCATATGCGCGACCCGCGAGGCCACACCACAGGCGCTCGACCGGCAGGTTTTCGCGCTTGTCGTTGAGGATGGTGAAGGTGCCGGTCTTGGGATCGAACCAGAGTTCGACGCGAGCGCTCATGCCCGGCTCTATCGTGGCGATCCCTTCTGAATACCAGTGGGCGAAGTCGGCGTTGCAGGACACGCCTTCCTTGCCGGCATTCGAAATCGTCAACGGCACCATATCGAGCCCGTCGGTGCCTTTGCGGACGATCACGTGGTGCAACTCAACGGCGTTGGCAAGCGATGTGAACGCCAACATCACGGGGAGGACATAACGGATTTTCACTTTGCCTGAGCTCCATGGGTAGCTTTCTCAGGCAGTCTATCTCGCTTGTGCGCAATAACAATAAAAATATTGAGTGGAAATCAAACAGAGAGGGTAACATGTTAAAGATCCTGAAGGGTAGCGTAAGTGCATTAATACTGTCTGGTATCTTGATGGGCGGCGCGCTTGCCGGCGAAGTCAAGTCGATCGCCATCCTCACGCCTGAAGAAGGCACGGACTATGGCTGGAACCAGCAAGGCATCGACGCCGCCAAGGCAGCCGGCAAGGCAGCCGGTGTCGAGGTGGTCGTGGCGCAGGGCCTCGGCTATGGCGATGTCCGTCCGACGCTGCGCGAGCTCGCGTCCGACGGCGCCAGCCTGCTGATCGCGCATGCCAGCGGCTACAACACCTCGGCACCCGAGATCGCCAAGGAACTGAAGGTTCCGGTAGCGATCGTCGATACGCCGAACGGGCTGGAGAAAGGCCTCGTCGCCGACTACACGCTGAGCGGCCACCAGGGCGCCTATCTGGCCGGCCGTCTCGCCGCCAAGATGTCGCGCTCGAAGTCGGTCGGCATCGTCGTCTCCGGCGAACCGCCATCGTGGAACTCGCAGTCGGCGGCGTTCGCGCAAGGGGTGAAGGCGGAGAACCCGGACGTCAAGATCACTTATGCGGTGATCGGGCCGGCCGCTTACAGTGACGCTGCCGGCGGCAAGCGCGTCACCGAAAGCGTTATCGCCTCGGGCGCCGACATCATTTTCGGCCAGGGCAACGGCTCCAGCTTCGGCATGCTGCAGGCAGTCGAGACGACAAAGGCCGCCGATGGCGGCAAGGTCTATTTCATCGACGTCATCGGCGACAAGTCGCCAATCGACAAGGGCTTCCTGCTGTCATCGGTGGTGTGGAACATCGAACCGGTCTACGCGGCGATGATCGCCGACCTGAAGGCCGACACGTTTGGTACCAAGCATTATTCGATCGGCCTCAAGGACGATTCCGTGCAGTTGCTGAAGACCGCCGCCATCCCCGACAAGGTCTGGAGCGAAATCCAAGCGCTGCGCGAGGACGTCATTTCCGGCAAGATCAAGGTCGAGCCGGTCTATGACGCGGCCGCCGTCAGGGCGCTGATGACAAGTGTCGCCCAGTAAGGCGATCAGAAGTCGGCTGCCGGAGGGGCGATCGGTTCGCCCCTCCGGATATTTCCCGTTTTCCAGTGCTGGGCTTTCATGAGCAGTCTTTTTTCATCGCCCGTCGACAGCCGCGACATCGTCGCGCTCGAAGGCGTGACCAAACGCTTTCCCGGCATCGTCGCCAATGACAGCGTCGACCTGTCGATCCGCCCTGGCGAGGTGCATGTGCTGCTCGGCGAGAACGGCGCGGGAAAATCCACCTTGATCGGCATGCTGTCGGGCCTGCAGCAGCCGGACGAGGGGCGCATACTTGTCGACGGCAAGCCGACGCCGATCACGTCGCCGCGCCATGCGCTGGCGCTTGGCATCGGAACGGTGTTCCAACACATGATGCTGGTGCCCACCCTGACGGTCGCCGAGAACCTGCTTCTTGGCGGGCCCTGGTGGCAGCGTCCGAGGACCGAAGAGCTTGCGGCCCGCGTGGCCGAGATCACTGGCAGCCTCGGCATCACAGTAAAACTGCATGCCAAGGTTTCGGAACTCTCGCTCGGTGAGCAGCAGCAAGTCGAAATCCTACGCGCCATGGTGCGCAACAGCCGGCTGCTGATCCTCGACGAATCCACCTCGATGCTCACGCCGAAGGGCATCGAGGAACTTGGCGCGCTGATGCGGCGCCTCGTCGAACAGGGATTGGCGATCGTCTTCATCACCCACAAGCTCAAGGAGGCGGCCGCCTTCGGCGACCGCATCTCTGTTCTCAAGCTCGGCCGCAAGGTGGGCGAGATCCCGCCCGAGCGGTTTCGCACGCTCGGCGAACAGGAGATTATTTCCGAGATCGTCGAGTTGATGTTCGGCAAGCAGAAGGACGATCCCGAAGCGTTCGAACGCCCGGCCCGCGCGGTCGATGCGCAAGCCGCGCCCCTGCTTCAGGTCGCGGATCTCACGGTCGCGCCGACCGACAATGCACCCGGCCTGTCGTCGGTCTCCTTCGACATCCGTCCGGGCGAGATACTCGGCATCGCGGGAATTGATGGCAACGGCCAGAAACAGCTGGCGGAGGCCTTGGCCGGTCAACGGGTGGCGACCAGCGGCTCGGTTCGGCTGGAGGGCACCGCCATCGAGGCGCTGAGCGTCGGCGAACGCCGCTACCGCGGTCTTCGCTACCTGACCGACGACCGGCTGGGCGAGGGCACCGTCGGCACGTTCCCGGTCTCCATCAACTTCTTCCTCAAGCAAGTCGGGGCGGCGCCCTTCTGGCGCAGCGGCGTCGAGCAGCGCGCCGAGATCGACAGGCGTGCCGCCGAGCTGGTGCGCGAATACGATGTGCGTACGCCAAGCTTGAAGACGCCCGTTGCCCGGCTCTCCGGCGGCAACATCCAGAAGGTGCTGCTGGCGCGGGAATTGGCCGAAGGCGCCAAGGTGGTGATCTTCAACAAGCCGACCTATGGGCTCGATCTCGCCAACACGCTGGCCTCGCGCCAGCGCATCCGCGACACGGCGGCACGCGGCCTCGCCGTGCTCCTGATCTCCACCGACCTCGAGGAACTGCTCAGCATGTGCGACCGTATCGCCGTCATTGCCAATGGTGCGCTGGTCGGCACCGTCGCCAATGTCGACGACGCCCGTACCAGGGTTGGTCGCCTGATGATCGGACTTGCCGCATGAGCATCGACACCGCACCCGCCGCTGGCGCCACCGCACTCGATGCCACGAGCGCCGCCGCCACGCGGCGCGACATAGTGCACCGGCTGCTGATGACGCTTGGGCCGATCCTTGCTGCTCTCGTCATCGCCGGCTGCATCCTGCTTGCCGTCGGCGTCGACCCGCTCGCTTACTATGGCTACGTGCTGGAGAAGGGCCTCTTCTCGCCGCTGGGCATCCAGCAGACGCTGACGCGCATGGCGCCACTGCTGTTTCTCGCCGCCGGCCTGATCGTTGCCTTTCGCGCCGGCATGTGGAATCTCGGCGGCGACGGCCAGTTCCTGCTCGGCGCCGTCACGGCGGCGGCCAGCGCTCCCGTGCTGGTGCAGGTCATGCCAGCCTGGCTGGCGTTGTTCTGCGCGTTCCTGATTGCCATGCTGGTGGCCATGATCTGGTCGCTGGTGCCGGCGCTGCTGCGCGCCTATCAGGGTGTCAACGAGATCATCACCACGCTGATGATGACGTTCCTCGGCACGTCGCTCGCCAACGTGCTGGTCAAGCTGGTGTTTCGCGATCCCGGCACGACCGTGCCGCAGACCCGCACGCTGCCGGTGGAAGACCGGCTGCCGCGCCTGTTCGAAACCACCATCACCAGTGGCCTGCTGCTCGGCCTGGCGGTAATCATCATCGTGCATCTGGTGATGACGCGTACGGCATTCGGGCTGAAACTGAGGATCGTCGGCGCCAATCCGCGCGCCGCGGTTCATGCGGGGCTGGGCGTGCCCGGCCTGACGATTGCCGTCTTTGCCATTTCCGCCGGGCTCGCCGGCCTTGCCGGCGCTGTCGACATCATCGGCGTGCAAGGCAATGTTCGCGCCGACTGGAATCCAGCCTATGGGCTGGCGGTCATTCCGGCCGTGTTTCTCGCCCGCATGAACGGCTTTGCCGCGATCGGCTT
This sequence comes from Mesorhizobium sp. BR-1-1-10, assembly GCF_020165595.1. Taxonomy (NCBI): domain Bacteria; kingdom Pseudomonadati; phylum Pseudomonadota; class Alphaproteobacteria; order Hyphomicrobiales; family Phyllobacteriaceae; genus Mesorhizobium; species Mesorhizobium sp. BR-1-1-10. Next base: position 97,796 of record NZ_JAIUIL010000015.1, read on the forward strand.
CGTGTTCCTGCTCTCCGTATTGTCGATCGGCGGCGAGAGCGCGGCGCGGCGGCTTGGCGTGCCCAATCACTTCACGCTGGTGCTGGTCTCCATCGTGCTGATCGTGCTCGCCTTGGCCGAATATGTCGACCACCGCTATCATCAGTCGAGAAAGGCGTAGGGCATGACCGGGCTCTTCAGCGAAGTCTTTCTCAGCGCATTGCTGTTTGGCGCCGTCACCGCCGCCATTCCGCTGCTGCTTGCCGGGCTCGGCGAGCAGATGTCGGAAAAGGCCGGCGTGCTCAACATCGGCATCGAGGGCATGATGCTGGCCGGCGCTTATCTCGGCTTCGTCGGCGCATTCTATTCGGGATCGCTGTGGCTAGGCTTCCTCACCGGCGCTGCGGGCGGCGTCGCGGTAGCGCTGATCATGGCGCTGCTTTGCGTGCGCATCGGGCTGAACCAGATCGTCATCGGCATCGCGCTGACGCTTGGTCTCGAAGGCCTGACGGCGCTGCTCCATCATTTCCAGTTCTCGCGCAGCTATCCCCGCCTGCCGGCGGCGGACGCAACCGTCATTCCGCTGCTGTCGGACATTCCGGTGATCGGCCCGGCCTTCTTCAGGCATCACTTGATCGTCTATCTGGCGGTCGCCCTGGTGTTCGCCATGAGCCACCTCTACCGCCGCACGCAGCTCGGCCTCAACCTGCAGGCAGCGGGCGACAAGCCGGCCGCGCTCGATGTCGCCGGCATCGACGTCATCAGGACCCGTACCATCGCGGTGCTGACGACCGGCGCGCTGGCTGGGCTTGGGGGTGCCTATCTCGCCAATGTCGGAGCGGGCCTGTTCATTCCGTTCATCACCAATGGCGCCGGCTTTCTCGGCATCGTGCTGGCCATGCTGGCGCGGGGACGGCCGATCTGGGTGCTGTTCGGCGCTCTTCTGTTCGGCGTGTGCCTGTCGCTGACGACGGCCATGCAGGTGGCGGGCATCAACATACCGACCGATGTCATCCAGATGCTGCCGTTCCTGGCGGTGATGATCATGCTGGTGCTGTTCGGGCGGCGGGCCAGCCTGCCGGCGGCACTGGGCATTCCATACGAGCGCGGGGCGCGCTGAGAAAAACCAGACGCGCGGATGGAACCCGCGCCGGAAAAGGAGGCAACAATGTCGGATACCAAGGTCTACCTGCTCGACGGCGGCTCACTTGTCCTCGACGGCTATCATGTGTTCTGGAACCGTGGCCCAGGCGGCGAAGTGCGCTTCCCCGTCTATTCGATCCTGATCGAGCATGCCGAGGGCCGCTTCCTCATCGATACCGGCTATGACTACGACCACGTCATGAAGGTGCTGCCCTTCGAGAAGCCGATCCAGGAAAAGCACCAGACCATTCCCGGCGCGCTGGCGCTGCTCGGGCTGGAGCCGAAGGACATCGACGTCGTCGTCAACTCGCACTTCCATTTCGACCATTGCGGCGGCAACAAGTATTTTCCGCATGCCAAGAAGATCTGCCACCGTTCGGAGGTGCCGCAAGCCTGCAATCCGCAGCCCTTCGAACATCTCGGTTATTCGGACCTGAGCTTCTCGGCGGAAGCGGCGGAGGCACGTGGCGCGACCGCGCAACTGCTGGCAGGCACGACACGGGCCAACTCGACTTTCGAGGGCATCGAAGGTGACATCGAACTGGCAAAAGGCGTGAAACTGATCTCCACCCCCGGCCACTCGATCGGCCATTACAGCCTTCTGGTCGAGTTTCCCAAGCGCAAGCCGATCATGTTCACGATCGACGCCGCCTACACGCAGAAGAGCCTGGAAACGCTTTGCCAGGCCGCCTTCCATATCGACCCGGTCGCGGGCGTCAACTCGATGCGCAGGGTGAAGAAACTTGCCGAGGATCACGGCGCCGAGCTGATGTACTCGCACGACATGGACAACTTCAAGACCTACAAAACCGGCACACAGTTCTACGGCTGATCGCCGCCAATCCGGAGACCAAGACCATGCGCTATCCCGATCACGCGGATCCGGTCCTCACGCTGACGGCGGGGCCAGTCAATGCCTATGCCGAGGTGCTGCGAGGCCTCGGCCGCACGGTGCTCTACGACTATGACCCGGCCTTCCAGCTCTTCTACGAGAAGGTCGTCGACAAGGCTCAAAAAGCGATGCGGCTTTCCAACAAGCCAGTCATCCTGCACGGAGAGCCGGTGCTGGGTCTCGAGGCGGCAGCGGCGTCGTTGATCACATCGGACGACGTCGTGCTCAACCTTGCCTCGGGCGTCTACGGCAAGGGGTTCGGCTATTGGGCGAAGCGCTATACACCGCATCTCCTCGAAATCGAAGTGCCCTACAATGAGGCGATCGACCCGCAGGCGGTTGCCGCCATGCTGAAGGCGCATCCGGAAATCACTGTCGTCTCCGTCTGCCATCACGACACGCCGTCGGGCACGATCAACCCGATCGATGCCATCGGCGCGCTGGTGTCGGCGCATGGCGGCTACCTGATCGTCGATGCCGTCTCGTCTTTCGGTGGCATGAAGACGCATCCGGAGGACTGCAAGGCCGACATCTATGTGACCGGCCCGGGCAAATGTCTTGGCGCGCCGCCAGCGCTTACGATCATGGGGGTCAGCGACCGCGCCTGGGCCAAGATGAAGGCCAACAAGGCGGCGCCCCGGGCCTCGATGCTGAGCATCGTCGACTGGGAGAACGCCTGGTCGCGCGACAAGCCATTCCCCTTCACGCCCTCGGTGGCCGAAGTGAACGGCCTCGACTTGGCGCTCGACCTCTATCTCAACGAGGGACCGGAAGCGGTTTGGGCGCGCCATGCACTGACGGCCAAGGCCATGCGGGCCGGCGTCGTCGCCATGGGCCTGTCGATCTGGGCCGCCAGCGATGCAATCGCCTCGCCGAGCACCACGGCCGTTCGCACACCCGACGGTGTCGACGAGAAAGCACTTCGCCAGGCAGCACGCGCCCGCTACGGCGTGGTGTTTTCGTCGGGTCGCGGCGAAACTTTGGGGAAGCTTACACGCATCGGCCATATGGGCCCGACGGCACAGCCGATCTATGCGATCGCGGCGCTGACGGCGCTTGGCGGCGCCATGAACGCGGCTGGCCAGAAGCTTGCGGTCGGCAAGGGCATCGACGCGGCGCTGGCGGTGATCGACGCCGACGCCTGAACAGACATCAACAGACTGCGCATCGAGGGAGAAATTTCATGACTGAACGGCTTGCGGGAAAGACGGCGCTGGTGACGGGAGCGGCACAGGGCATCGGCAAGGCGATCGCGGCGCGGCTGGCGGCCGACGGCGCGACCGTCATCGTCAGCGACATCAATGCCGAGGGCGCCAAGGCCACGGCCGCCGAAATCGGCGGAAAGGCGAAGGCGATCGCAGCCGATATCGCCGATCCGGCTTCGGTGAAAGCGCTGTTTGGCGAGATACAGGCACTCACCGGCGGCGTCGACATCCTGGTCAACAATGCCAGCATCGTCCCGTTCGTCGCCTGGGACGACGTCGACCTCGACCATTGGCGCAAGATCATCGACGTCAACCTGACGGGGACCTTCATCGTCACCCGCGCGGCGACCGACCAGATGCGGGCGGCGGGCAAGGCCGGACGCGTGATCAGCATCGCCTCCAACACCTTCTTCGCCGGCACGCCGAACATGGCGGCCTATGTCGCGGCCAAGGGCGGCGTCATTGGCTTCACCCGGGCGCTGGCCACCGAGCTTGGCAAGTACAACATCACGGCCAATGCGGTGACGCCCGGCCTGATCGAGAGCGATGGCGTCAAGGCGAGCCCGCACAACGAGGCGTTCGGCTTCGTCGAGATGCTGCAGGCGATGAAGGGCAAGGGCCAGCCCGAACATATCGCCGATGTCGTGTCGTTCCTGGCCAGCGACGACGCCCGCTGGATCACCGGCCAGACGCTGAATGTCGACGCCGGAATGATCAGGCACTAAGGGCAATCGTCAAGTCCGGCGCCCTGCCGGCCCGATCGCCGGCCATCGAAACGTCTGGCTTTTTGCTGGCCTCCAGCCTCCCGGCCAGGTCAGCGTGTTCGCAAAGCCTGGCGTCTACCGGCGGCATTATCGGGGTGCACCTCGATAACGCCGCCGGGACTTATTAGCGGCTCGCGGTTGCGAGCGATGCAGCCGGCCGCTATGCCGGGCCGGGATTTCTTGACGAGAAGGCAGAGCTGATGAAAGTCGTTTCCACGTCCAAGTCGCATGGCGGCGTGCAAGGTGTTTATTCACACGCTTCCGAAGCCTGCGCCTGCGACATGACCTTTGCCGTCTTCGTGCCGCCGCAGGCCAAGGATGGGCCACTGCCGGTGCTCTGGTATCTGTCGGGCCTCACCTGCACTCATGCCAATGTCATGGACAAGGGCGAATACCGGCGTCTGGCGGCCGAGCTCGGCCTGATCGTGGTCTGCCCCGACACAAGCCCACGCGGCGAGGGTGTGGCCGACGAAAAGGATAATTGGCAGTTCGGCTCGGGCGCCGGCTTCTATCTCGACGCGACGCAGCAGCCCTTCGCCAGGAACTACCGGATGCACTCCTATATCGTCGACGAGCTGCCGGCCCTGATCGCCAGCCAGTTCCCCGCCGATATGGAGCGCCAGTCGATTTTTGGCCACTCCATGGGCGGGCATGGCGCGCTGACCATCGCGCTGAAGAACTCCGAGCACTTCAGAAGTTGCTCGGCGTTCGCACCGATCGTTCAGCCGATGACGGCAGACTGGTCGCGGCCGGCTCTGGAAAAATATCTCGGCAAGGACGAGAAATCCTGGCGCGCCTACGACGCAACAGCGCTGATCGAAGACGGGCACCGCTTCGGCGAATTCCTGGTCGATCAGGGCACCGCCGATGGCTTCCTCAAGGACGGCCTGCGGCCATGGCTTCTCGAAGATGCCTGCAAGAAGTCCGGCATCGCGCTCACCTTGCGCATGCAGGAAGGCTACGATCATTCCTATAATTTCATCTCGACCTTCATGGACGACCATTTGAAGTGGCACGCCGCGCGCCTGGCCAAGTAGGAGCACGCCAGGGGCCACTCACTCCGTCAGGATCGAGTTCGAGTTCGGCAAGGCCATCCCATAGGCGGTGTCGGCCGCGCCTTCGGCTATGTCGCTGGCCAGCCTGCAGCCTTTGTTAGCGCGCACGCCGCGTGGCGACATGCCGAACTGTTCGGATATCTGCCGCTGAGCGGCGAGGTGATGCGGTCGCTGGCGCAGGATCCGCAGGGCAAGAGCCTGAGCACGCTGATGCTGACGCGGCGGCGCGGAAATCGGCCGCGAACTCGATCGTTACGCGCTCAAACGGGTATGGCTGCGTGGATAGCAAACCGAGCCAAGGTTCTCGGGCGCCGGAGCCCATTGGTATCTGAAATTATTCTAGAAATTGGTAGCGGGAGAGGGACTTGAACCCCCGACCCCAGGATTATGATTCCCGTGCTCTAACCAACTGAGCTACCCCGCCAGGGCGGCGACAGGCCCGAAATCCACCTTAAATCGAAAGGCATTTCGAGGCGTTCGCCAAGGTCGCGCGGATATAAGGTTGGGAGGGCGAGCCTGTCAAGCTTCGATGCATTCGATATCAGGGCTATTCTCGATGGGGAAAAGCTTTGCCGCACGAACAGCTGGTTGGTGCCGCCGGGGTTGAGTTCGACGGGGCACGTCGCTATGTCTCGGCCACGAGTTTTTAGAGTTTGAAACAGATGAAGCCGCGCATTGCAGTCCTCGGTTGCGGATACTGGGGCTCCAACCACATCCGCACCCTCAAGGCGCTCGGCGCATTGCACGCGGTTTCCGACACCAATCGGGCTCGCGCCGAAGGTTTCGCCAGCGAACAGGACTGCCTGGCGATCGAGCCGGACCAACTGTTCGTCCGCGATGACATCGACGCCATCATCATGGCCTTGCCGCCGCAGTTCCATGCCGATCTTGCCGTGCGCGCCGTCGAGAACGGCAAGGACGTGCTGGTGGAAAAGCCGATCGCGCTGACGGTGGCCGATGCCGAGCGCTCGGTGCAGGCGGCCAAGGACAATAGCCGCGTGTTCATGGTCGGCCATGTCCTGCGTTTCCATCCCGCCTTCGAGACGTTGAAAGGGCTGATCGACAAGGGCGAGCTCGGCGAGGTCCGCTACATCCATTCGCACCGGCTGGGGCTCGGCAAGTTCCATACCGAGAACGATGCGCTATGGGACCTGGCGCCGCACGATCTGTCGATGATCCTGGCCATCACCGGCACCGAGCCGATCGAGGTGCGCGGCGAGGGAGCGGCACTCCTCGACAATCTCAGCGATTTCGCGCATCTGCACATGCGCTTTCCCAACGGACTGCGCAGCCATCTTTTCACATCGCGGCTCAACCCCTATCGCGAGCGGCGGCTGACCGTGGTCGGAACCAAGGCGATGGCGGTGTTCGACGATGTCGAGCCATGGGAGCGCAAGCTTGCGGTCTACCGCCACGCCGTGTGGCAGGACAGCGGCCAGTGGGCATTCACCACCAATGAGCCGTCCTATGTCGCGGTTGCCCAGGGCATGCCGCTGACGCGCGAACTGGAGCACTTCATCCACTGCATCGAAACGCGCGCCGAACCACGCACCAGCGGCGAGGAAGCGATCAGGGTGCTGCGCATCCTGACGGCCGGCACCGTCACCCACACCAAATCCACGGCCTGAAGGAAGGCTACGTCGTACTGGTACGTCGCACTGCTGGTACGATGGCCAGGGGAGAGCTACTCGGCGGGAACTTGCGCCGGCTTCGCGGCCAGCCGGCTCAGCATCGCTTCGGCTTCGGCGCCGCGCTCGGAGCGCACGATGAAGCCGCCGCCGAAGACACGGGCCTCGTTGCCGTCGTCGGAATAGAGCACGCAGGCCTGTCCAGGCGCGATGCCGGATTCACCGTCGGCCAGTTCGACCGAGGCTACACCTGCCTCGTGACGCAGCACGGCCGGCCGTGGCGGCCTAGTCGAGCGCACCTTGGCGAACAGCTCGATGCCGCCGGCGGGCACATCGGCGAGGCCTCCGTCTCCCAGCCAGTTCATGTTGCGCAGATAGATCTTGTGCGTCTCCAACGCCTCGCGCGGGCCGACCACGACACGGGCGCGCTCGGCGTCGAGATGGACGACATAGAGCGGCTCGCCGGACGCGATGCCGATGCCACGGCGCTGGCCGATCGTGTAGCGCAGAATGCCCTCGTGGCGACCGAGCACGCGGCCGTCGATATGAACGATGTCGCCCGGGTTGGCGGCAGTCGGCTTCAGCTTGGCGATGATGTCGGAATATTTGCCTTGCGGCACGAAGCAGATGTCCTGGCTGTCCTGCTTGGCGGCCACCGTCAGCCCCATCTCCTCGGCGATGGCGCGAACCTGGGGCTTCGACAGGCCGCCGAGCGGAAAGCGCAGGTAGTCGATCTGCGCCTGCGTGGTGGCGAACAGGAAATAGCTCTGGTCGCGGTCGGCATCGACCGGCCGGTAAAGCGCCCGGTGGGCGCCATTGGCGCCGGAGCGGATGTAGTGGCCGGTGGCCAGCGCGTCGGCGCCGAGATCCTTGGCCGTGGCCAGGAGATCGGCGAACTTGACCGTCTGGTTGCAGGAAACGCAAGGAATGGGGGTTTCGCCGGCGACGTAGCTCTCGGCGAACGGATCGATGACCGCCTTGCGGAACCGCTCCTCGTAATCGAGCACATAATGGGGAATACCCAGCGTCTCGGAAACGCGACGGGCATCGTCGATGTCCTGGCCGGCGCAGCATGAGCCGGCCCGATGCGTTGCCGCACCATGATCATAGAGCTGCAAGGTGACGCCGACGACATCGTAGCCCTCGCGCTTCAACAAGCCGGCGACCACTGATGAATCGACGCCGCCCGACATGGCGACGACGACGCGGGTCTCTTCGGGGCGTCTGGGGAGGTCGAGACTGTTCATGGTGCTTTCATTTCGCGGCAGCTCAATGCCAATGTCGAGAATATAGGTCAAGCTTTCATGCGGCGCCAGCTTGCAGGACGACCCCGGCGTGGCGGACACTGCGAACGGGCACATTTCTCCCGGCTAAAACGGGCCTTCCGGCCGTATATTTCAAATGCCCGCTAAAAGACTAACGCGGCGTTCACGATCCTTACCTAGTCATTAGGGTCTGCTTAGGCAATTTTTAAAGCTGTGGCGGTAACGTGGCGGGGATTGGGTCTTTGAGTTTTTTGTAGAGAGTACGATGACCGATCTGGTTAGACCTAGAGTCAAATATGTTATCGGGCCTGACGGCAGCCCTCTCACGATTGCCGATCTGCCGCCGACGAACACGCGTCGCTGGGTTATCCGGCGCAAGGCGGAGGTGGTTGCAGCAGTGCGCGGCGGGCTTTTGAGCCTTGAAGAGGCATGCCAGCGCTACAAGCTGACCACGGAGGAATTCCTGTCCTGGCAAGCGTCGATCGACGAATATGGCCTTGCCGGGCTGCGCACCACGCGTATCCAGCAATACCGGCACTAGGCCGGTCTCACCACAAGCAAGGGCGCGGCATGCCGCGCCCTTTGCTTTCAGTGTCGCCGCTCAGACGGTCAGCGCTACCTTGCCGATCGGCTTGGTTGCGAGAAAGGCGTCGGCGGCTCCCGCCTGGTCGAGTGGAAAAGCCCTGGCGACATGGACGGCAGGCTTTTGCGCGTCGATCAACCCGGCAAGCCCTCGCGGTCGGGCACCACCGACATGCGCTCGACCCTGATATCGCGCGACCTGGCGTCGGCGCGCGCGGCGTCGTTGACGTTCAGCAGTGACGCCAGCACGCCGCCGGCCTGCGGCGTGGGATCGGGCAATTCAGCGGTGACAAGAACGTCGGGTCCGCCAACTGAATTCTGGGTAATGGCACCCATTAAATCTCTCCTGCTTGGAGAGTAACGGTCTATTGGCCAGCAAATGGCTCGGTCTGGTGGTCTGCGCGCTGCGCAAAGGCCGGCTGCACAATGGCGCGCTTGCCACGCGTCGAATATGAACTGACCGAACTCGCCCACGACCTGGCCTGATATTAGGGATGCCCGGGCGAGGGCCAGCGCCAGAAAGGAGGATTGGGCGGCGTAGGTCTTGCGTGCCAGCAGCGCTTCCGCGGCGGCTTGCTGTTGCCGGTTCGAGCTGTCGCCTGACAGGGCGCGCGCTTGTGCACCAAATAGCGCCGATGTCGGCCGACTCAGCCGATCATGGCGCTGCGGCCGCCAGTTTCGGTCTCGCGAACCTTGGTATCGCGCGATTCCAGCATCTCAGCCTTGGAAAGCTCCGCTTCAGCTTCGCCGAGTAATGATTCGGCGGCGCTTCGCTGCTGGGCGAGGTCGCCTTGTGAGTTCCTGAGATTGTCGCGGCGCAGGCGCGCCGCCTTGGCGAAGGTCGGATAGGCGAAATGATTGATATCTGTGATGCCGGCTTTCTTTTCCTCGGCGGTGATCTGAAGCTCCAATTCGACGGCCATGCGCTCGAACTCGGCGATCATCGTGTCGAGCTGCAGCAGCTGGCGCCGCTTCTCATTCACCTGAAATTGCTTCAGCCGAACGAGGTTTTCACGTGACTTCATGATTCGGTACTCCCGGAAACGCACACCCGCACATATCGTCCAAACCACCTGGAAAGGTCCAAGCGCTGCCCGTATCCACCGGCTTTCCCCGCACTATGGGAAACAAAACCCTAAAGTTTTTTGCTGACGGTAACCATTCGTTTACGGGCATTGTTAATCATACGGGTCAGGGCTTAAGGCCGGGTAAAAATTCCGGCCGCCGAAGCGAAGCCGCGTCGATGAGTCCCTGGAGTCACTTAGTCCGGGTTATTAATGTGCTGCATTAGGAATTTTGGTCTGTGATTCGTTATTAGATTCAAGAGGGTGTAGAAAGGGGTTAAAAAATCTGATACCGTATTGGACGGGAAATTAGGTTTTGTTAACCATTCGATGGCAGCCTCTGCACAAGGCAACCACTGCTCCGGGACAGGACGGGTCGTGAAATGGTCCGGCGGCAGAAAAGGGGAATGAAATGCGTGTTCTGCTGATAGAAGATGACAGTGCAACCGCACAAAGCATCGAGCTGATGCTGAAATCGGAAAGTTTCAACGTCTATACGACAGACCTCGGCGAAGAGGGTGTCGATCTGGGCAAGCTCTACGACTACGACATCATCCTTCTCGATCTCAACCTGCCGGACATGTCCGGCTACGAGGTCTTGAGAACGCTTCGCCTCTCCAAGGTAAAGACGCCCATCCTCATCCTCTCCGGCATGGCCGGCATCGAGGACAAGGTACGCGGCCTCGGCTTCGGCGCCGACGACTACATGACCAAGCCGTTCCACAAGGACGAGCTGGTGGCGCGCATCCACGCCATCGTGCGCCGCTCGAAGGGACACGCCCAGTCGGTCATCACCACCGGTGACCTGGTGGTCAACCTCGACGCCAAGACCGTCGAAGTCGGCGGCCAGCGCGTGCACCTCACCGGCAAGGAATACCAGATGCTGGAGCTGCTCTCGCTGCGCAAGGGCACCACGCTCACCAAGGAAATGTTCCTCAACCACCTCTATGGCGGCATGGACGAGCCGGAATTGAAGATCATCGACGTCTTCATCTGCAAGCTGCGCAAGAAGCTCGACGCCGCGTCCGGGGGCCAGAACTACATCGAGACTGTCTGGGGCCGCGGCTATGTGCTGCGCGAACCGGAAGATATCCGCGTCAGCGCCTGAGCGCAGTCGGCAACGCACTTCTAAAAAACCCGGCTTGGCCGGGTTTTTTTGCATTGTGGAGCAATTATTTGTTTTTGTGCGACACGACAGACCACCGCGCGGTTTGCCTGGAACAGCTTCCGTTCAGGCAGCGATTTTCAAGGCGCGAAAACGTTCGAGCAGTTGCGGGCGATTGAAGGGCTTCAACAGATAGCCCTGGGCGCCGGCGCGCTTGGCTCGCATGATCGACGCGATATCGAGTTCGACCAGCGAGATCAGGATCTGCGGCCGGATCGGGCTTTCCATGGCGCGCACGCGCCGGATGAGGTCGACCGCCTGCATATCCGGCAAGGCGCCGTCGATGACGATGATGTCGGGCATGTCGGCGGCGCACATCTCCAGTGCGTCAAGCCCGCTGGCCGCCTCGATGACCATCATGTCGGAACCGCCCAGGATGCGTTTTGCAACCTTCCTGATGACGCTTGAATCGTCGACGAACATGCAGCGTTTCATTTCCGCGTCCTCTTTGCCCTTGGGCGATCCGGTCGTGCGGGGCATCTACGGCGCAGCCTAGACCGATCTGGTAAAGAAGCCGAAAAGCCGTTAGGTAAAATTTTTGCAAAGAAACCGTTCGGCGGGTTTTTCCTTGCGGATGCTTCGGTGTCGACGAGCGGGCAAAGATCATCGCGCCGCGATTGTGGCGTCAATGAAATATTTCAGACTGAAATACTTCGTTTGGTCGCGCTGCCGGCGCCGACTTTCAGGCCACTGAGAGGACGATTTCTTCAGGCGTCGCGTGAATCGAAATCGTCATGTTGGCCTCGCGGGCCAACAGCAGCGTGTAATAAGGTTGCACCGAATGCGCGTCGATCGGCTCTTCCGGCTTGTGGCCGGAGTGCAGTTCGAGGAATTTCGGCGGCACACGCAGCATCGGCCCGCTTGCCGAAAGCGAAAAACGCGGCTCGGTTTCGAGATTCTCGAGCGTCACGACCAGCTTGCCGCCGCGCGGAATGGCGGCGTTGGCGACCAGCAGCAGGTTGAGCAGCAGCTTGACCTTGTTCTTGGGCAGCAGCGCACGGGTTCCATTCCAGACCAATTCCGGCTTTTCGTTCTTGAGGAAGGCGATGGCGACGGCCTCGGCATCTCCGGTGTCGATCATCATGCCCGCCGAGCCGGCCGCGCCAAAGGCGATGCGGGCGAACTGCAAACGCGCCGAAGCGTTTTTTGCACTCTGACGGATGAGCCGCATGGCGTCTTCGTCGGCGCCGCCCTCGTCGAGCAGTTCAAGCCCGTTGTTGATCGCGCCGACCGGCGAGATGATGTCGTGGCAGACGCGGCTGCATAAAAGTGCCGCCAGGTCGGGAGCGGTAAGGGTGAACAGATCGGCCATCGGCGAAATCCCTGCAAAATCTTCCATTTGACGGCCGAGCGATCGATCTTCGCGCCTGCCCACACGAATCACGCTTCAACCCAAGGCTTTCTGAATACACAGCGCCCGTGCGTGCAGCAACAAATCCAAAATTGCCGTCATGGCATATGGCGCGTTCACGCAGGCTGCGTGTCCGCTCGAGCGGCCAAGAGCCTTCGAACCGCCATCTTCATGTGGGAGTTTAATGGTTGAAAAAGGATTACGGCATAGTTTGCCCCTAACAGTCATCCTTAACGGCCGCCTAAAGAGCCGTACGGATGCGAGGCGTCGGCGAAAGTGCTTCATGACGGAGATTGGAAGCATGTTTTCCCGAATCTATGACCGGAGTTTTCTCCGTGTCCTCTCAATGGCGATCGCGCTCATGGGCGTTCTCGTCTTCTCGACATCGCCCCTGCGGGCGCAGGAGTACACCGCTCAGGAGATTGTCGATTCCGGCCACAAGTTCTTCGGCGCGACGTCGGGCGGGTTGGCCACCGTCGTGGAGAAGATTTTCGCCTCCTACGGCCTGCCCAATGGCTACCTGCTTGGGGAGGAGGGATCCGGTGCGCTGATCGGCGGCCTGACCTATGGCGAAGGCACGCTCTACACCAAGAATGCCGGCGATCACAAAGTGTTCTGGCAAGGCCCGTCGCTGGGCTGGGATTTCGGCGGCGAGGGGTCACGCGTGATGATGCTGGTCTACAATCTCGACGATGTCGGCAACCTCTACAATCGCTATGGCGGCGTCGCCGGTTCGGCCTATGTGGTGGCGGGTGTCGGCTTCAACGTGCTGAAGAACAACAATGTGCTGCTGGTGCCGATCCGTACCGGCGTCGGCGCCCGGCTCGGCGTCAATCTGGGCTACCTGAAACTGACCGAGCGGGCGACCTGGAATCCGTTCTGATCCGGCCGATATGAGCGAATCACGGACGGTTCGACCGGATTCCTCAACTGACGACCCGAATGGGCCGCGGCAAGCCCTTGCCGCGGTGCCGGATTTCCGCCATGCCAAGATGGCACGGTCCAGCCTTCCAAGTTGTCGTCGATAACGGGTAGTCCTTTGGTTCAGTCGGTCCTGTTCTTTGCCCTCGGCTTTCTCTGTGCCGGCTTTCTGGCGCTGATGGTGGCTCCCGCCGTCTGGCGGCGTGCCGTCGCACTGACCCGCAGGCGCATCGAGGCCTCCATTCCGCTGACGCAAGCCGAGATCCAGGCCGACAAGGACCGGATCCGGGCCGAATACGCCATGACGACGCGGCGCCTCGAAATCAACGTCAAGACGCTGCGCGAGAAGGCGGCCGAACAACTCGTCGAGATCAATCGCGGCCACGAGGCGCTGAAGGCGCTGGCGGTCGAGCGCACGGACAAGGACCACGCGCTCGCCGAACTCGGCGCCAAGAACGAAGCGCTTCGACAGCGCGAAGAGGAACTACATCAGCTTTCGGAGCGGCTCAAGGAAACCGAACGAAAGCTGGAAAGGCGGGCGCTCGATCTCGAGAAGCTGGAGCACATGTATGACGACGCCAGTTTTGCCTCCAGCAGCCGCCAGATCGAACTCGTGGCCCGCGAATCCGAATTGCAGAAGCTTGCCAGCGATATCTTGCTGCTGCGCGGCCAGCGCAAGGAAGCGGATCGGCGCAGCCAGGAGATCATGGCCGAAAGCAAGGCCGCGCGCGATGCCCTGAAGGCCGAGAAGAAAAGGGCCGCTGAACTCGACAAGAAGGTCCAGCGGCTGCTCGCAACGCTCGCCGACCGTGAGGACAAGCTTGATCGGCGGGAAAAGGAATTGGCGCGGTTGCGGGAAAAATCGAAAACCGAGGACGGCGCACCGGCCCTGCGGCTGGTCGGCAAGCCAGATGAGCCGGCCCGGCACGAGGAGGCCGGCAAGCGCGACGATTTGGACCGGGCGATTGCCAAGCTTGACGGCGACCGCGAACGGCTGGAGGCCAGGCTGACGGCGCTGGCGCGCGAGAACAAGCGCCTCAAGGCGGATCTCGGCGCCGCGGCATCGTCGGGTTTGACGAACGGCAATGGTGCCGCGCTGCGCGAGCAGATGAATGAGCTGGCGGCGGAGGTGGTCCACCTGACGGCCAAGCTCGAAGGCCCCGATTCACCAATCGCCAAGGCGCTCGCCGCGCCGCAGGACAATCGCTCTGCCGGCAACGACCGCAGCCTCGCCGATCGCGTGCGCGCCTTGCAGAAAGCAGAAGCCAACTGACGCCGTGCAGGCTGACGCTTTCGCCGTGTCCTGGCTCACATGATCGTCAGCGCGAGAAATGATGCAGGGCAATGGCCGAGGCGGCAGCGACGTTCAAGCTGTCGAAGCCCTTCGACATGGTGATCCGCACGGTTTGCAGGCGGGCAAGCAGGCTTTCGGGCAGGCCTTCGCCCTCGGTGCCGAGATAGAGTGCCAGCCGCTCGCCGCGCCGTGCATCGCGTATGTCGATCCGGCCGCGCGGTGACAATGCGAACTGGTCATAGCCCCGGCGGTCGAGCTCCGCGGTGAAGCCCGCGGTGTCGGTGAAGGACGCAAAAGGGAGCTTGAGCGCGGCGCCGACCGAAACCCGGATCGCCTTGCGGTACAGCGGATCACAGCATGTCCCGTCCATCAGCACCGCATCGGCGCCGAAAGCGGCGGCGTTGCGGAAGATCGAACCCATATTGTCGTGGTTGGCGATGCCGACAGGCACGACGATCAGGGCTTGAGCGGGCAAGGCATCCAGCAATGACCCGGCCGGATGCGGCGTCTCCTTGCGGCCGATGGCCAGGATGCCGCGGTGCATGTGGAATCCGGCAATCGCGTCCATCACCCCGCCGGCGACGACGTAGACCGGCAGGTCCGCTTGCGCCTTGCGCAGCACCTCCTCCAGGCCGCCAAGCCGGTTTTCCAGGATCAGGATGGATTCGGCGGTGAAGCGCCTCGACGACAAAAGCAGGTCGAGCACCACTTTGCCCTCGGCGACGAAGCGGCCTTGCCGGCCCGCCAGATCGCGCTCGCGAATATCGAGATAGGCTGCGACGCGCGGATCGCGTGGATCGTCGATGCGAATTGGGTCCATGTCCCGCTCAACAATCGAAAGCGCGGTCCGTGCGCCGGGAAAGACACACCAACCACGCTCCGGAAATCGTCAGCGAGGTAAACGACCGCGGCAGCGTCCGGTCAAGTCCCGGCGCGGCGCAACCTCTGCGCCATTTGGGACAGATCCTCCTTGCCGCCGCCGAAAATGCCTTCCAGCATGGCGAGCAGTTCGCGCACGGCATCGGATTTGCAGGAATAGTAGATCATCTGGCGATCGCGGCGGGTGTCCACGAGGTCCAGCGCCCGCAACTTGGCCAAATGCTGCGAGAGGGCGGATTGGCTAAGCATCACCTTTTCGGCGATGGCGCCGACCGACATTTCGCCGTCGATCAGATAGCTCATGATCAACAGCCGTTTTTCGTTGCCCATCAGCATCAGAAATTCGGCAGCTGATTCGGCGTTGGCGATTAGCTTTGTCGAGACCATTGATGCCCCATGCTGTTTGCTCATCGAGGCGCCATGGGGGCAATGGCGCCTGAATCCATAAATTCACGTGTGAAGGTGCCGACGAGTCAGCACCACACCTAAAGCCTAGAACATTTCTTTCAAATCTCAAGCGTTGCTTTTGATCAAATGCAATTTAATCTCGCTTTGCGCCTAGGATGCCGCCTTGGCGGCCCTCGCCATTTCAACCAGAACGGGACGCAATTCCTGCGCAGTCGCCAGTGGTTGTGGGAAGAATACCCGGCAAACATCGTCCCCGGACACCAGATCCATGCCATCGGCGTCCAGCCCGGCGATGCTCCAGCCAGCACCTGGCGCCTTGGCAAAATGATGGGCGTAGTTGGCGATCGCGTCGAGATGGTCCGCATTCATGTGCTCGACGGCTGACTGTTCGCTCGCCGCGAGCTCTTCGACAATCGGCCCGGCGGTGACCAGATCGGCCCGGTCGAGCAGATAGGCCTTGCCGAAGCCGCCGTTGAGACTGGCGCGCTGCGGCTCGAGGCGAAAGATTGAGAAGTCGCCGAGCCCGGCATAGAGGCTCGCCTTGGGATTGCGGTTGAGATAGCGGCGCGCGGCGCGAGCTTGGGCCTGCGAGCCGCGCTCCAGCCGCGAGGCCTGGCAGGCCAGCGTCAGCCGCGGATGCGCCAGCGGATCGCCTTTGCCAGGCTCCCCGAGCAGAAGGGAACAGCGGGGATCGGCAAGCAGGGCCGACGTGTGCGCCGCGAGCATCGACACCAGGATGAGCGGTGCGCCGTCAATGTCGGTGGCGACGCCGACCCGGCTCGCCAGCGGCGCCCCGGTCCCCGGTTCCAGCACCGCCAGGGCGCCGAAACGGGCACTGCGCAGAAGCGTTTTCGCCAGGCGGATCGCCTCGGCGTCGGTCTCGCGGATGACATCCTTCTTTCGATCGTCCAAGGTTTCTCGCCCTGCCAAGTTGATTTCCTATTCCACTTGTCAGCCGATGATGCCGGACTTGGCAAGGGGAGGTGCCCGCGCAAACCGCTTCGCAGCTTGGGGCGACACGCCTTACTTCGGCGCCATGCGGATGGCGCCGTCGAGGCGGATGGTCTCGCCGTTCAGCATCTGGTTTTCGACGATGTGCAGGGCAAGCGCGGCATATTCGGATGGTTCGCCGAGGCGCGACGGGAAAGGCACGGCGGCGCCCAGCGAATCCTGCACCTCCTGCGGCATGCCGGCCATCATCGGCGTCTTGAAGATGCCGGGCGCGATGGTGCAGACCCGAATGCCGGATCGGGCGAGATCGCGCGCCACCGGCAGCGTCATGCCGACGACACCGCCCTTCGAAGCCGAATAGGCCGCCTGGCCGATCTGGCCGTCATAGGCGGCGACCGAAGCGGTGTTGACGATGACGCCGCGCTCGCCGCCCCGCAGCGGCTCGAGTTTCGCGGCGCGGTCGGCGACCAGGCGGATCATGTTGAACGTGCCGATCAGATTGACCTCGATCACCCTGCGGTACTGGTCGAGCGGATGCGGTCCATCCTTGCCGATCGTCTTCACGCCGATGGCGATGCCGGCGCAATTGACCAGGATGCGCGGCTCGCCCAGCTTGGCGGCAGCCTCGGCCAGGGCGGCGACGCCACTGTCGGCACTCGCGACGTCGCACTGGACGGCGATGCCGCCGATCTCGGCCGCGACCTTGGCCGCGCGCTCGATGCCGACATCGAAGATGGCAACGTTGGCTCCCTTGGCGGCAAGCGCACGAGCGGTTGCCTCGCCAAGGCCGGAGCCGCCGCCGGTCACGATTGCTATCTGGCCGCTGGGATTCATGGCGTCATCCTTCCCGTGAGAATGGGCTTGCTATCAAACAGGGACGGATCAGGCCCGGATTGAAGGGCCGGGTCAAGCCATCGCCTAGACGTGCTCGGCGGCCCTGGCCTGGCTGGCGTGACCGACCTCGCCGGAAAGCCTGGCAACCGCGCCGGGCGTGATCTCGTGCGACAAAAGGCGGTCGAGGTCGACAGGCCTAGGCATCGAAATCTGACCACGGGGGATGCGCTTGAAGCCGAGCGGCCCGTAGTAAGGTTCGTCGCCAACCAGGATGACGGCCGGCGCGCCAGCCTTGGCGGCCGCCTCCAGCGCGATCGCTACCAGCCGGCGGCCGATGCCGAGGTTCTTGAAGGCCGGCCGCACCGCGAGTGGCCCAAGCATCAGCGCCCGGCCGGCCCCCGCCGCTATGCGGGTCATGCGCACAGAGGCGACGACGAGGTCGCCGTCGACCGCGACAAAGGACAGGGCGCGCTCGTGGCCGCCGGCCTCGCGGATCTTGTAGGCGGCCAGCACGAAACGGCCGGGGCCGAAGGCCTCGTCGTTAATGGCTTCGATTTGAGGATCATGCGCCGGAGTTTCCGGCAGGTATTTCACGTCGGCAAGGCTCATGGTCTTTGCGTTCCGGTAGAGGAGGAAAGGTTGCTGCAAACGGCAGCATTCGCCAGTCAGCGCTTCATCAAGCGCGGGCGCCCTTTCGTCGTCGGTCAAACCGGATCAAAGCAAAGTCGAACATGCGGAGTTCCGCTAGCATCAATTTTGCGCCGCCGCAATCGACCCGTTCGCTCGCACTACCGATTGACGATCTGTTCAGCCCAGGATGATTTCCGCTTTACCGCATCGCGCCCTACATGACGGGAAACGCGAAAGGACAATTCATGGGATTGCTCGTCGACGGGAAATGGCAGGACCGCTGGTACGACACGAAGAACAGTGGCGGCAAGTTCGTGCGGGCGCAGTCGCAATGGCGCGACTGGATCACGCACGACGGCAAACCCGCCGAAGGCCGCAGCCGCGGCTTCAAGGCGGAGCCCGGCCGCTATCACCTTTACATCTCACTCGCCTGTCCCTGGGCGCACCGGACGCTGATTTTTCGCACGCTGAAGAGGCTGGAAGGCATCATCTCCGTCTCGGTGGTTCACCATTTCATGGGCGCGGACGGTTGGACGTTTCTCGCCGAGGACGGCGCCACCGGCGACACGCTCTATGGTCTCGACTTCCTGCACCAGATCTACACCAAGGCCGATCCTGCCTATTCAGGCCGGGTGACGGTGCCGGTGCTGTGGGACAAGAAGGAACAGACGATCGTCTCCAACGAATCCTCCGAGATCATCCGGATGCTCAATTCGGCCTTCGACGAATGGGGCGACGCCAGCTTCGACTTCTACCCCGAGGCCTTGCGCGGCGAGATCGACGCGATCAACGGGCTGGTCTATCCCGCCGTCAACAATGGCGTCTATCGAGCCGGTTTCGCCACCACGCAAGCGGCCTATGAGGAGGCGTTCGGCGCGCTGTTTTCGGCGCTCGATACTCTGGAACATCGCCTTTCCAGGCAGCGCTACCTGGTGGGTGATCGCATCACGGAGGCCGACTGGCGGCTGTTCACCACCCTGGTGCGCTTTGACCCGGTCTATGTCGGACACTTCAAGTGCAACCTGCGCCGCATCGCCGACTATTCGAACCTGTCGAACTATCTGCGCGACCTCTATAGCGTGCCTGGCGTCGCCGGGACCGTGAACCTGCGCCACATCAAGGCGCATTATTACGGCAGCCACGAGACCATCAACCCGACCCGGATCATGCCGGTCGGGCCGACGCTCGACTATGGCGCGCCGCATGATCGGGCGCGGTTCGGAAGGGCTGCTGCCTGACTACCAATAGGGCGATGCTGGCACGTTGGCGAAAATTTCGGCGATCCGCCGCAGCGTTGCCGGCGTCGTGCCTTCCGGCAAGCGACCGAGCGGGAAAAAGCTGGCCTCGGCGATTTCATGATCGGGCAGCTTCGGTGCGGTGTGGCTGAAATGCTCGACGAGGTAGAAGCCGACATGGTCGCGCCGGCTGGCACGGCGGTTGAAATGCATCGATTTGAGAATCGGCGCGTCCGTGATCTGGATGTTGCCTTCCTCGGAAAGTTCGCGCGCCAGCGCTTCGGCCATCGTCTCGCCGACCTCGACGCCGCCGCCGGGAAGCTGCCAACCGGGCACATAGGTATGGCGGATGAGGAAGACGGAATTGGTGGCGGCATCGTGGATCAGGCCGCGCACACCGAGCGTCATTGGCCGCCGCAGCACGAAATAGAGATGGAACAGCCGGGCCCTCAAACCCGCCCAGCCGGTCTGGCGGAACGGAGCCTCCTCGTCGCTCGCCATCAGTAGCGAAACCGTGGGTGGAAAGGGGCGCGCACGTCGCCTATGAAGGAGGGATGTTCAGGCTCGCGCATATTTCCGATGTCCATCTGGGGCCGCTGCCCGATGTATCCTATCGCGATCTCGCCTCCAAGCGTGTGCTCGGTTACGTCAACTGGCAGCGCAACCGCCGCCGCCACATGCACGACGCCGTCATCGACGCCATCGTCGCCGATATCAAGGCGCAAAATCCGGACCATCTCGCCGTCACCGGCGACCTCGTCAACCTGGCCCTCGACGGCGAGATCGAGATGGCCAAACACTGGCTCGAGACGTTGGGGCCACCGCATGACGTTTCGGTGGTGCCGGGAAACCATGATGCCTATGTGCCCGGCGCCTTCGACAAGGTCTGCCGGTCGTGGGCGGCGTGGATGAGCGGCGACGGTGTCAACACGCCGGTCGACCGCAATGCCTTCCCCTATCTGCGCGTGCGCGGCAATGTCGCGCTGATCGGGGTTTCGACGGCGCGCGCCACGGCGCCCTTCATGGCCAATGGTTTTTTCATGGAGGGGCAGGCGGCTCGGCTCGGCAAGATACTCGAGAGCACGGCGAAGCAAGGGCTATTCCGCGCGATCATGATCCATCATCCGCCCCTGCGGGGCGCTGTCTCCCAGCACAAGCGGCTGTTCGGCATCGCCCGCTTCCACAAAATCGTCCGCCGCCATGGCGCGGAGCTTGTGCTGCATGGCCATTCGCATCTGCCGTCGCTGTTCCAGATTGGGCTTCGCGGTGCAAAGATCCCGGTCGTCGGCGTCGCCGCCGCCGGCCAGGCGCCGGGCGGCAATCACCCGGCAGCACAGTACAATCTGTTCGACATCGACGGCGAAAAGGGTAACTGGCGTATCCACCTGACGCGGCGCGGTCTGACCGGACCGTCAATACCGCCTTCCGATCTGCAGAGCCTGGAACTCGGGGTCGAGCCCGGCGAGGCTATGGCCGCCAGTTGAGAACCATGGCCGAGATGCGGTCCCACAGCAGCGCGGCCGACACCGCCAGACCAACCAGCGCGCCGGCGGCGACCAGCCCAAGCCCGGACAGGAAGGCCGACCAGCCCTTGCCTTGCGTCGATGCTCGCAGCGGTGGCTCGGCTTCCGCGACCTCGGCGCGTTTCATGCCGGCGACCGCCGGCTCGACGCCACCTTCCATCATCCTCTGGCGCTCGACGATGCGCTCGGCCACATAACGCGTCACGGAATCGGCGACCGGCTTCATCTCGGTCGACTCGGCAAGCACGACCCGGCCAATGCGTGTATCCTTGAGGAAGCGGTAGGTGCGACGGTCGCGTCCCATCGCGACATGGCTGACGGCGTCGATCCACAGGCGCGGCTGCAGCCCCGAGGAGACGACAAAGTCGAAATTGTCCATGTCGGCTGGAACATCGGCAAAGACGGGCGCGAGGTCCGCGGCCAGCAGGTCCAGGCGCATGCGGTGCGCCTCGCGCATGTCGACGACGACATCGTCGCGGTCAGCGAAGGCATTCTTCACATCACGGATGGCATCGGACAGTTTCTTTGACGGATCGATCTTCTCGCCTGCGTCCTTCATCGGCGTGGCCTCGCGGGTTTGGTTAACAGGCAGTTAACACAGCCGAAGGCAAAATGCACTCGCGAGATCAACATGGCAGAGCGCCCGCTCGGTGCCGCGCGGGACGTCTCAGCCGGTCGCAGCGAGTTTCGGGTGCAAGGGCCTGGCGCGGCGGTTCATGTTGCGCTGGATGATCGTGGCGACCAGATCGGGCGCCTCCTCGATCAGTATATGGCCAGCCTCGAGCACGTGGTGCACGTGAAATCGCGCGGGCAGATTATCCGTTTGGGCAACGGGTAGCATCGGGTCATTGCTCCCCCATACCACCATCACCGGCATGGTCAGTGTGTCCAACCGGTCGCGCGGGATGACGCCCTGCCGGTCGTCGCTGGTCATGGCGGCAGCAATCTCGATGAGTTTCTCCACCTGGCCGGGTCGCTCGCGCATGTCGCGAATGGTATCCACGGTGCGGTCGACGGCGCGCGTCAGCGGTCCCGACATCGCGCTTAGGCACGCCCGGATGTCGGAGGGATCCCATGAGGCGGCAAAGCGGCGCAACAGCGGGCCGTTGATCTCGGGGCCGAAGCCGCCCGGCGCCAGAAGTGTCAGCGAGGCCACCCTCTCGGGTTCGGCCAGTGCCATCAGCGTCGCCACCGCGCCGCCCATCGAGTGGCCCACCAGATGAACGCGCTTCACCGATCGCGCGGCGAGATCGGTCAGGACGGCCCTTGCCGCCACCTTGGCCGGGCCGGCGCCGGGGAAATCGAGCGACAGCCCGTGCCCCGGCAAGTCATAAGCGAGTGTGCGCACCGCAGGCGACAGCGACGGGATCACTTCGTGCCAGACACCGTGGCAGCCGCCAAAACCATGCAGCAGGGCGATGGCCTTCGAGCCAGCACCCTGTTCGGTGGCGTGAAGCGATGCGATCATTGAAATGTGAAAGCTTATTACGGGACGGGAAGATTACGGGACGGGAAGATGGGAATGCGGCTGGATTGCTCCTTGTCCAGCACGATGGCCAGTAAAATTTTCGCGACGACTGGCGGTTGCGCTCTCTCGACCTTGCGAAGTCGCCTGACAAAGCCGACAAATCCGTCGTATCGGGGGTTTGCCACCTACTTTCGGCGGCCAACAATTCGGTTGGTCCAAACAACCCGTTGGTGGGACGTCAGCTCGCGTTGCCGAGGCCCGCCGCGCGCAGGGCCCCAACCAGCCGCTCGGTCAGATCGGGCGGATATTTCCGGTCGATGAAGGTCGCGCGCGGATCGGCGGTGAATTTCGGAAATTTGGCGGTTAGCTCGTCGAGCAGCTTGCGCGCCAGATTGTCCTGGCCGGCGATCTTGGCACCGATCAGCCGGGCTGCAAGATAGTGCGATTTGGTTGCGGTTGTTCTCAAAGAGGAACTGGCGATGGCGGCCTTGTTCGTGTCGCCAAGCATGAGTTCGCCGGCGAAAAGTCCGAAATCCCACCATGTCGGATGACCGCTGGAGGCGTCCACCGCCTGGGCCAGGATCGGCGTCCCCTCGGCATACCTGCCAGCGAAAATCAACCCATAGCCGTAAGCTGCGGCCATGGCGAGATCGTAGGGATTGAGGTCATAGGCCTTGCGCATCCAGCGCAGCGCCTCGTCAGCGTTGCCAAGACGCGAATTGATGTAGCCGTAGGAGCGATGCGCATAAGGACTGGTCGGTCCCATCTGCACGGCGCGATGGGCAAATGTCATCGCCTTCTCGATCGTGGCATCCGGCGGATAGGCGTAGTGGTCGTTCACGGCCTCCAGGTGCAGCGAAGCGAGTTCCGAGTAGACCAGCGGTGACTTGGCGCCGCGTTCGGCGAGGGTTTCGAGGCAGCGATAGGCGGCCTCGTGGGTCCGGGCGTTCTGGTCGAGATAATATTTGTCGTTGAGCGTCAGGCATTGCGTGAGGACGGTCTGAATGCCGCTCTGTTCGATATAGCTGTAGATCGTGCCGGAAGCGGGAAGAGCGGACGTCAAAATGCCGGCTATACGGTTCTCGACGGCGGTCGGTGCGCTGTCGGCGGCGGTCAGGTTGCGCGACAAAAGCACCCGTCCGGTCGCCACGCTCTGCAGTTCAATCGTGATTTCGCCCGTATCCGGCCCAGGCAGAATATCGAAGATGAAGCTTGTGGCATTGGTGGCCGGATCGGTCGTGGCGACCGCGTCGCGACCGATGAAGTCGATCGTATCGAAACCGCTCAGGCCGGCGCGCAGCGATGCGGCGACACGGCTGGCATCCGTGCCACTGGCCTTGACGGCGATGTAGACGAGCGGCAAGGCCTCGCTGGCGGGAGACGGCTCGATGCTGCCGGTGAGGCCTGCGGTCTCGAGCGTGGCCGCAAGGTCGCCGCCTGCCAGCAGCGCACCGCTGCCCTGACGCAGGATCAGAACACCAAGCATGGCGATGACGACGGCGATCGCCATCCAGAAGAATCTGAGGTGACGTGCCACCGACGGCGCCGGCGCAACCATCGGTGCCAGTAAGGCGGGGGCCGCAATGGCACTCTCGGCAGTGCCGCGCTGCGCCGATGGAGCCGCCGCCGCTCCCGTCTGGATGGCGAGTTCGGCCGTCTCAGGCAAGCGGATCGCATTGAGCTCGTAGGCCGGGACATAGCCGCCGCGCGGAATGGCTATGCGGACAGGCTCGGCAACACCTTCACTGGCGAAATATTGCTGCAGCAAGTCGCGCAGCCGGCCGGCCTGAACCCGCACCACCGCATCGGTCGAAGGATCGAAATCGCCGTCCTTGCCGAAGACATCCATGGCGATGGAAAAGCCCTTGAGCCTGTCGGCTTCGCCTGCCTGTTCGCGCTCGACAAGATAACGCAACAGCTTGCGTGCCCGTTCGGATCTTCCGAACGTTTCGCTGGCAAGCAGTCGCTCCAATGTTTCGCGCACTGCGGGGGCGGCAGGCGTGGCATGCTGCAAGTGTCGATCCTCTCGAAGTCGGCACAGGTTAAGGCACGGATCATATAATGCCCGCACAGCCATACAAGTATACACCCATTATGCGATCGCGTACCCCACCGGATATTTTCCCGGTGGTTAATGAGCCGCGCGCGACAGGATGGCCAGGATGCCGGAGCAATCCTTATTGAATCCCATGGATGCCAAGACCTTGTTCAGGCCCGAAGGATGGCGGGGCGAGAGCCAATCCCGGCTCT